>NZ_CP034465.1:1726118-2032237 GCF_003955755.1 Jeotgalibaca ciconiae
TTGCATCTTATCATCTGTCAATGTATCTGCTAACTTCAGTAGAATTGTTTCTAACTCTGGAAACATTTCTAATATTTCTTTTGATGCGACCGGACTGGCATCATAGGGGGGGAACAAATTCAAGTCATCTTCTAAAACTACAAGATCATAACTTGCAATCCGCCCATCTGTAGAATAGCCTAAAACAACATCCATGCTTCCAGCTTGTAAAGCATCGTAAACAAGTCCAATTTGCATCGGATAAATCGTATCGAAATCAAAACCATACAAGGATTGGAAAGCTGCATAACCATCACCTTCTCGTTCCATCCATGAGTTATCTACACCCGCGGTTAATGATCCAGCAAATGGAGCTAAATCACTAATTTTAGTAACGTTATTTTCTTTAGAAAATTCTTTTGTTACTAAAAAAGCATAGGTGTTTGCAAATCCATAGGAAGGAAACCAGACTTGATCAAATTGTTCATCAAATCCTGCTACTACGGTATCATAAGCTTTTTCAGGGTCAGTGATTGGCTTTAAGCCTAATTCTCCCGTTAAAGAAGTTCCAGTATAGCGAACCGCAGAAACATTTGCGTCACCGCCAATCAGCGCTTGGTGATTAAGCGTGGAAGACCCTAAATTATTTACTAGACCGATTGAAGCATCGGGCATGTAATGTGAAATCATGCCTTCTACTAAATAAGCAAGAACTTGCATTTCTGTAGTTGTTCCACCCGTAATAATAATTCCATCGCTAGAATAGGTAGCACCTAAACCAGGAAGAGAACAGGCAGAAAGAAAAATTGTTAAAAGCGGAAGGATTATCCATTTTTTAAAAGTTTTCATGATTTTGCTCCTTTCTCAGAAGAGGTAGTTGGAGTAACAATTTGCTCCACTTTACCGAGAATGAAGTCTGTGAATAATGCGAGGATTGTAACAGGAATGGTTCCCCAGACAATCATTTCTTGATCGTACACATTCAATCCGTTAAAAATATAATCACCCAGTCCGCCCGCACCAATGTAAGATGCAAGCGTCGCCCATGCAATCACATAAACTCCTGCTAAACGAATACCGGACATAATAACGGGAGCGGCTAACGGAACCTTTACTTGCCAGATTTGTTGCTGATTCGTCATTCCCATCCCCTTTGCAGAGTCCACTATATCTGGGCGAACCCCAAGTATACCAATATATGTATTTCTCAAAATTGGTAAGAGCGAATAGATAAACAAAGCAACAATCGCTGGAAGTTTACCAACGCCAAATAGAGGGATCATCAAAGCTAATAAAGCTAAGGATGGCACCGTCTGTAAGATGGAAACAAAACCGATAACATATTTGGAAACTTTTTCTGAACGAGTAAGAAAAATTCCTAATGGTACAGCAACCACTGTTCCTAAAGCCAATGCTAGAAAGGAAATTAGGAAATGTTCGCCCATTTTAGAAAGAAGTTCTGATCCGTTATTTTGTAAAAAGCTCATTATTCAATCAGCTCCTTTTGCGGTTCAACACCAGCGCCCTCAAGTATAGTGGTTTCAAGCACTTCTTCCATTTCATCCAAGTCAGCACCTTGCCAAATAGAATCATAAACAATATCTACAATAGAAGCTCGTGTAATAAGACCCAATAAATGATCATCTTCACTAACTACTGGAATGTTTTTGTAACCTAGAATCAGGATCCGTTGTAAAGCATCACGGACAAGAGTACCTTCTCGTACAAACATTACTTCTTCCATAACTTCATCCACGGTTACATTACGACGTCGATTTCTTTCGATGATTTCGACAGAAAGAATTCCTAGTAATTTATTATCACTGTCAACAATAAATAAATTGTCCACACGTTCAGAACGCATTAATTTAATGGCATCAGCTAATGAATTTCCAGCTTCCATTGTAATGACTCTTCGATTCATAATTTGATCCACTGTTTTTAAATTTGTTTGAGCTTGTGTTAAGCGTTCTTCTCCAATAAAATCTTCAACAAATTCATTTGCTGGATTTGCCAAAATATTATCGGGCGTATCAAATTGAACAACTTTTCCTTCTTGCATAATAACAATCCGGTCAGCCAATTTGAGTGCTTCGTCCATGTCATGTGTAACGAAAACAACTGTTTTTCCCATCTCCTGTTGCAAATGTTTAACCAGTTCTTGCAGGGCATCACGCGTAATAGGATCAAGAGCACCAAAAGGCTCATCCATCAAAATAATGTTTTGATCAGCAGCCAAGGCTCGGATAACACCGATTCTTTGCTGTTGGCCGCCAGAAAGCTCAGAAGGATAGCGATCTAAGAATTCAGTAGGCAAATCTACTCGTTTAATTAAATCTTCTGCTGTTGATTTTTGTTTTTCTTCGGGCCATCCTAATAGTTTTGGAACAAGAACAATGTTCTCATAAATGGTCATATGGGGCATTAAGCCGATTTGTTGGATGACGTAGCCAATTTTTCGGCGGAGTTCGACAGCATTTTTCTTCTGAATATTTTCTCCATCAATTAGAATTTCACCTTCAGTAGGTTCAATCATTCGATTAATCATTCGCATGGAAGTAGTCTTACCACTTCCACTTGTACCAATAAAAACAACAAATTCGCCGGTGTCAAATTCCAGAGAAATATTGTCTACTGCTTTTTTTCCGTTCGGATAAAGCTTTGTTACATTTTTAAATTCAATCATATTGACTCCTCCTGTATGTTTTAAAAAACACAATACTCTCTTTATACTCTCAAAAATTCAGCAAAAATGCAAAAAATAGAAAGATTAAAATAAAATACCTCAAAATTTCTCATAAGAATTATACTTTAGTGCAAAAAATATAGAGATATTCAAAGCAGTTAAAAATTTTTAGTAGGTAAATATAAATTAAGAAAGTCACAAGTTCCTACAAATTTTTCTATATAATCCGTCACTCTTTTTGAAAGAGTGATAGATATTTTTTTGAAAAAGCGATATATTAGAACTAAACAATATTGATGAATAAGGTGGTTGAAAATTTGAGGAAAATTACACTTATTTGTGAAAAAGAACGCAATAGAAATACTAATAAATTGGCAGTGTATATTCATGGTTGGTTAATGGAAAACCTTGAAGAAGAATTTGTTAGCGCTTTACATAATCAAGAGTTGAATCATTACACTTTACATGTAGAAAGAAAAAATGACTACATTTATATTGTTGTCACTTTGTTAGATGAGGACAAAACATATTTAATAGAAGAGTTCTTGCTCAGTTCAACTCTAAATGAGATTATAATAAAGAGTACGAATGAAAAATATAAAATTGTGGGAAGAAACATTGAAGATAAGAGTTTATCTGAACTAACTGAAAGATTTTATCAAGAAGATTCAAAAAATACTTTTCAAATAACATTTTTATCACCAACTAGTTTCAAATCCAACGGTGAATATATTATGTTTCCAGATTTACGCTTCATTTTTCAAAGCTTAATGAATAGATATAGTTTTGTATTTGAAGGAAACAAGAAAGTCGACAAGGATTTGCTAGATGAACTATGCGATAAAACGAAAATTGTTAGTTATCGTTTAAATTCCAGTTATTATCCTGTCCACCAGTCATATATTCCGGGATATTTCGGAGAAATCAAAATTCGATGTAAAGGTAATAAAACATTAGTTAATTATTTAAATATGATATTAGAGTTTGGAGAATTCTCTGGGGTAGGTGTAAAAACAGCGATGGGGATGGGGGCCATCCTCGTCAAACAAGTATAGTAGGAGTAGATACCTATCTCCGATAAAAGGAGACGAAAACTGTATTCTGCTAGATATCTTTCTTGAAACTCTTTCAAGTAGATACCTATCTCCGATAAAAGGAGACGAAAACTCTGCGCCAAGAAACATTCCGGTTAAGCCATCAAAAGCGACGAGAGGATGATAGCCGGTAGTCTGATAGTGGCTGTTGAAATCTGCGCTTTCTTGATTTCCATACGTGTCCGAATGAGTAGAATCAAGATCAATCACCATGTTTTGAATGTTAATTTGAACGATCTGCCTATCTGCCAAATACTGGGCCACTTGCATAAACTGAGGAATCGTTTCTTTTGTGATTGCTTTGAAAAAGCGACTAATCGTTGGTTGAGATGCCAGAGTGTTTTTATTGGAAAAAATTGTTTTGAAGATGGGGTCTAGTCGTAATCGATTCGCTGCGACATCTTTTGAGTAGCCAGCGATATGCTGGAAAAGTAGCTGCTCGATGATATCGTTATACGTATGATCTGGGTTTCTTCGGCTGTCAGTTAGTTTCACCTGCTCTTCAAGTATGCTGGAAAACCCAATCCGACTCATAAACTCTTTTATCAGAACAAGACCGCTATCTGAAGAAATGTTGCCACCATCGTTGGCGAGTGTAATATTTTTATTGAAAGTTAGTTGTTTGTGTTGTAAAGTCGACATATGGGCACCCCTTGCTTGTATTGTGACGTTTTGGTCGACTTAACAATACCATAAGGAGTGCCTTTTTTTACACCCAAAGGGTGAAAAAAATAATTTGCAAGAACTGTTCAAGCAGAAGGGTTTACAAGGGTTATTGTTGAGTACTGTGAATTATTCAGGCCACAGAAAATAGTTTAAGGATGGATCAAGTTTCTCAAAAAATATCTGATACTATGCTAGTGATTAATATCTAGAATAATTAGTGCGATTAATGAAATTACTAATTGGTTTAGAAATTCTATCAGATATAAATTGAACTAGAGGAGATAGACTAACCAAAACAATAAAGGTACCTATGGGTATCCTATTTGCTATAATTAAAGTAATCAATATGGCGCTTGAATCACCTATTAGTTTTGATTTCCTTAGATTTAATTTGAAACGTTTTGATATACTTAACATTAAACAATCTACATGGTTTGTTGGATATTTCGCTTGAATATAAATCGAGATTCCTATTGCCATGAGAATAATTCCAGTTGTAAAAAGAAACAATCTTGTAGGAATACTATCAGAGGGTATTAGTGTTTTTACAAGAAATAAGTAAAAATCTATTAAAAGACTCTGTACCACACTGGTAACGAAGGACAAGAATACGTGCCAATCTTTTGTTAAAATATAACAGACCGCTAGAATACTAGCAGCACTTATAAAGGTCGCCATTCCGACTGAGAGGAGTGCGATGTTACTGACAGCTAGGTAGACTCCGTCCCAAGCACTTTGACCATAAGTGCTAGTAACAAGGAAAGAAATACCTGCGATGAGGATATTAAAGCCAACTAAGTAAACAACCATTCGTTTTAATTTTGTCAATTAATTCAGACTCCATTTCTACATTATATAAATAAATATTAATAACTTAAATTAATTGTAGAGTATATAATTTGTTTAGTATGTTGCTTATGCAACGCAAAAATCATCCTATAAAGGATGATTTTTATATACTGAAAATATTAGTTAACTGAACAAATACATAGTGAATTTATGAATAGTTGCTTTTTATTTTGAATAAATCTTTATGATACTCAATTATACCCTCTTTTTGCATAGCACTAAGTTCTCTTGATAGAGCGCTCCTATCAACATCTAAATATTGTGCCATCTCTTCGCGATTAAATGGAATTTTGAAACTTATGGCATTTTTTTCTTTTGAAATTCTTGATAGAAAAGTAATAACTTTTTCTCGTATGGAAGGCATGATCAAACAGTCATTTCGATCATGAAGTTCTAGAGCTCTCTCTGATACACTATCAAACAAGTTAGATAAAAATAATCTGTGTGCTAACTCATGTTCTGGATAATAACTAAAAAGGCTTTTCCTAGGAATCTTGAGTAGATGAAGTGGTTCGATAGCATGTATTGACATAGGGCACTTTCTTTGAATACTTAAAGCTGTTAGTAAGGCCGAATAGGTTCCAGCGTGATGTAAAGTAACAATGATCTCTTTTCCGAGAATATTTACCTTATTGCTTATCGCAGTACCGCTAACAATAATACCTAGTTCGTGTACCTCTTCTTGTTCGTATACAATAACATCTCCTTTTTGATAATGTTTTTGTTTTGCTTCCATACAATTCAAAAGTGCTTCAATATCACTTGAGTTAAGTCCATTAAATAGAACAGATTTTGTTAACAAATCAAATGAATTCATTTCATTTCCTCCTATGTTGCGCACGCAACATATTTTCAACAAAAATGATACTATAGTTAACTCATAAGTTCAATAACCAATGTATTGACTTTAAGAATAGATAGGAGAGATAGAGAATGAACCCAGTAATAGAATTACAATTAGAACATAAAAGTATCAGAAGATTTAAGAAAGAACTAATTAGTGAGGACCTTGTTTCAACATTAGTTGATGTCGCTCAGCATACTGCGACCAGTAATTATGCACAATCATACTCCATTATGAGTATCACAGATGTTGACAAGAAAAAGAGAATTGCTGAAATCGGGAAACAGTCGTATATTGCAGAATCAGGGCATTTATTTATTATGCTTGCAGATCAAGCCAGAAATGCAGCCATTGTTGAAGAATCAGGAGAAAAGACAGAGATTTTTTCTTCATTTGATAAATTCTTCATTGGTGCAACAGATGCTATTCTAGCAGCTCAGAATATCATTATTGCCGCTGAGAGTTTAGGTATTGGTGGGGTATTACTTGGAAGTATATTAAATGAAGTGGACGAACTTAGTGAGCTTTTAGATTTACCTGCTTTTGTTGTTCCAGTTCTTGGGATAGCTCTAGGTTATCCGGATCAAGAACCACAGTCAAAACCTCGACTTCCTCAAAAATTAGTACACTTTGAAAATAACTATCCAAAATGGCAAAACATATCAAGCAAACTGGAAGATTACGATAATACAGTTACTGAATATTATAATGCTCGTGAATCAAATAAACGAATTGAAACATTTGCTCAAATGATTACTCATTGGAGTTTAGTAACACATCCTGGTCGTTTGAAAATGTTAAATTACATTCAAAAACAGAAATTGATCAAGTTTTAATGACTTTATAAAGATTTTGAATAGCTTAAATTTTAGAGAAAATATATATACCTGAATAATTCACAGTACTCAACAATAACCCTTGTAAACCCTTCTGCTTGAACAGTTCTTGCAAATTATTTTTTTCACCCTTTGGGTGTAAAAAAAGGCACTCCTTATGGTATTGTTAAGTCGACCAAAACGTCACAATACAAGCAAGGGGTGCCCATATGTCGACTTTACAACACAAACAACTAACTTTCAATAAAAATATTACACTCGCCAACGATGGTGGCAACATTTCTTCAGATAGCGGTCTTGTTCTGATAAAAGAGTTTATGAGTCGGATTGGGTTTTCCAGCATACTTGAAGAGCAGGTGAAACTAACTGACAGCCGAAGAAACCCAGATCATACGTATAACGATATCATCGAGCAGCTACTTTTCCAGCATATCGCTGGCTACTCAAAAGATGTCGCAGCGAATCGATTACGACTAGACCCCATCTTCAAAACAATTTTTTCCAATAAAAACACTCTGGCATCTCAACCAACGATTAGTCGCTTTTTCAAAGCAATCACAAAAGAAACGATTCCTCAGTTTATGCAAGTGGCCCAGTATTTGGCAGATAGGCAGATCGTTCAAATTAACATTCAAAACATGGTGATTGATCTTGATTCTACTCATTCGGACACGTATGGAAATCAAGAAAGCGCAGATTTCAACAGCCACTATCAGACTACCGGCTATCATCCTCTCGTCGCTTTTGATGGCTAGTAGATACCTATCTCCGATAAAAGGAGACGAAAACTAATCTCATTTTTTCGATATCCGATTTTTTGTTTCAGTAGATACCTATCTCCGATAAAAGGAGACGAAAACCAACACCATACATCGAACTTATCAAGGATAACTCCTTAGTAGATACCTATCTCCGATAAAAGGAGACGAAAACTCTTAGCAAACAAATAGATGTTTCGGCGTAATTTGTAAGTAGATACCTATCTCCGATAAAAGGAGACGCAATTAGTATGTATGAAGCTAAAATTCTCTATTTATGCGACCTCTTTATTTCAGGGATAGTATATTAGAATTTATATTTGACTCTAAAAACAATATACTGGAGGGATTTATTTTGAAGGATATCGTGTATGTTGAACATCAATATTATGTATCGGTTAGGGGAAATAGTTTTCGATTCGCAAACCTTGTTACTAAGGAGGAACATTTTGTGCCGCTCGATGAAATTGAGTGGTTGATATTCAACAATGAAAAAAGTTATTTCACAAAACGCCTCGTAACTGTCTGTATGGAAAAAGGAATTGGGATCCTTTTTTGTGATTTAAAACACAATCCAGGTTGTTTATTGTCGACTTCCTATGGGCACAGTCAAAGAGTTACTCGCTTAAGAACACAATTAGCTCTTCAAAAAAAGACAAAAAACCGTCTATGGAGAAAAATTGTTATCGCTAAGATAAACAATCAAGCAGATTGTTTAGCAGAAGCACTTCATAAAGAAGATGCAACAAAGAAGATTCGTAGCATAGGTAAGACGGTTGTAGAAGGGGATCCTCATAACCGCGAAGCATATGCAGCGAGGATTTATTTTATTAATTTATTTGGCGCTGGATTTAGGCGAGGCAGATTTGATGATGCTGTAAATGCAAGCTTAAACTATGGATATGCTCTTGTTAGAGCATTAATTAGGCGTGAATTAGCTTTACATGGATTGGAAGCTAGCTTGGGAATTAAACATGAGTCAGTTGAAAATCCCTTTAATTTGTCTGATGATATCATCGAAGCATATAGGCCATTCGTAGATGCAATGGTTTATGAAAAAATATATGATAAAAAAATTATTTCTTTGGAATTAGAAGAAAAGAAACAGTTACTACAGGTTTTTATGGAAAAATGTGTTATTGATAATAAAGTGTTTACAATTAATGATGCAGTCAGTGTGACGGTTGAGTCCTATATTAAGTGCATTGAAGAAAATAGCGCAGCACCACTCAAACTGCCAATGTTTATAGAAGGAGGTAAATGATGCTATTACTAGTTTGTTTTGATTTACCTAGAGAGACTCAAAGAGAACGAAAACAGGCAAACAAATACAAGAAAAGATTAATTGAGCTAGGTTTTACGATGAAGCAGTATAGTTTATATGAGCGCGAAATTAGGCAACAATCGACAAGGAAGAAAGTTATCGAGACTTTAAGAAAAGAATTACCAGATGTTGGTGCAATTACACTCTATTTATTACCAGATGAAGTTCATGATGGACAGATTACAATTTTAGGAGAACGTGCTATTAATAGGACTATTCGAAATCCGAAGTTAATTATTTTATGAATTTATATGATGTAGAGTTAATACGAAAAATACGATATTCTCTTCACCTAACTAGACACAAACTGAAATAAAAATGACTAGCCTTATATAAATGGAATGATGACGGTCTGTTGTATTCGACACACCCGGCATGTTATAATATACCTTAAGCAAAGATAGAGGAGGAATAAACATGGCTGATATACTTGAACTAGTGATTATTACAGGCATGAGTGGAGCAGGGAAAACAGTAGTACTGCAGACTTTTGAAGATTTAGGATATTTTTGTGTGGATAATATGCCCCCAAGTTTATTGCCGAAATTTTGGGAACTAGTAAAAGAATCAGGCAAGATTAGTCGAGTGTGTTTAGTGATTGATTTACGTTCTAGAGCTTTTTTTGACGAAATTATGACGGCAGTCGGCAGTCTAGATAATACCTCTTTTATTACAACTAAAACGATTTTCTTGGATGCATCCGATGATGTATTAGTTTCTCGCTACAAAGAGACAAGAAGAAATCATCCCTTGACTCAGTCTTCTGGAACGGTGTCGGAGGGAATTCAAAAAGAACGAGAATTATTAACAGATATTCGTAGTCGTGCTCAATGGATTATTGATACAAGTCGAACGACACCTCGTCAGCTTCGTGAGAGTATACTGGAGAAATTTCAAGATCAAGAGCATGGGCTTTTTCATATTGAAGTAGTTTCTTTTGGATTTAAATACAGTGCACCAATTGATGCGGATATTGTAATGGATGTACGATTTTTGCCTAATCCACATTATATCGACGAGTTACGTCCATTAACAGGGCTGGACAAGGCTGTTTATGACTATGTAATGCAACAACCTGAAACGGAAACTTTTTACCGAAAGTTTACTGATTTATTAGATTATATAATTCCTGGCTATAAAAAAGAAGGAAAAACGTCTGTTACGATAGCAATTGGTTGTACCGGTGGACAACACCGCTCCGTAGCATTATCGGAAAGAGTCGGACTTCATCTATCGAATGATGGATACGCGGTTAATATTTCTCACCGCGATAAAAATAAACGAAAAGAGGCTGTGAATCGGTCATGAGTGAGAACATGAAATCCAAAAGACGGCAAAAAAGTATGGTCGTTATTGGTGGGGGAACTGGTTTACCAGTTATTTTAAAACATTTGAAACAATACAATGTAGACTTAACAGCCATTGTAACGGTTGCGGATGATGGTGGAAGCAGCGGTGTAATTCGAGATTATGTCAATATCATTCCGCCTGGCGATATTCGAAACTGCATGAACGCACTGTCAGATCTTCCTGACTTGTATAAAGAAATCTTTCAGTATCGTTTTGATTCGAGTGATGATTTCTTTTCAGGGCATGCAATCGGTAATTTAGTGATTGCTGCCTTGGCAGAGATGAAAGGAAATATCTTTGATGCTGTACGATTATTATCAATCATGATGCAAGTAAAAGGGAAAATTTATGCTGCTGCTGAAGAACCGTTAACATTGTATGCTCAATTTGAAGACGGTGAAATCGTAAAGGGCGAATCTCAAATCGCTAAGCATCGTAAAAAAATCGAGAGAGTTGCTGTAAAACCCTTGGACGAAACACGGGAAGCTAAAGCTTCTCGCGATGTGATTCGTTCCATTCGTGAAGCTGATATTATTGTAATCGGGCCAGGAAGTTTGTATACCAGTATCCTGCCAAATTTAATGATTTCTGATTTAGGGAAAGCAGTCGTGGAATCAGAAGCAGAAGTGGTCTATATATGCAATATCATGACGCAATTAGGTGAAACGGAAAACTTTTCAGATGCTGATCATGTAAAAGTTCTACATAAACACTTGAATCATAAATTTATTAATACCGTTTTGGTAAATACGGAAGAAGTTCCTGAAGAGTATTTAGACCAACAAGCTGACGAAGAATATTTGTTTCAAGTACGTCATGATTTTCAAGCATTACGTGATGAAAACTGCCGGGTAATTTCTGCAGACTTTTTAAATGTAAAAGAGGGCGGCGTTTACCATGATGGAGAAAAAGTAGCGTCGGAAATAATGAATCTTACTTCTTCAATGAGAGTAAATCATTCATAAAAAAATAAATACAATTACTTTGAGAGAGGAGAGTGTAAATTGTCTTATGCTTCAGATGTAAAAAAAGAATTAACCACTTTAGAAGTCCATAGAGAACATGCAAAAGCTGAATTGACGGCTTTGATAAGAATGAACGGATCAGTCAGTATTCACAATCAAGGTTTTGTTCTTAATATTCAGTCTGAAAATGCTGCAATCGCAAGAAGGATGTATTCATTATTGAAAGAGCATTATCAGGCCGAAGGTGAATTACTTGTTCGTAGAAAGATGAAACTAAAGAAAAATAATATTTATATTGTTCGTTTAAAATACGGCGTTCGTGAAATACTGGATGAATTGGATATTTTCGACGGATTAAGTTTTAAAACGCATATTTCTGATGAAATCATGAATAATGAACAAAAACAACGATCCTATTTACGAGGAGCATTTTTAGCGGGAGGATCTGTGAACAGCCCAGAGACAAGCCGCTACCATTTAGAGATCTATTCGAATTATGAAGATCATAATCAGGACATTTGTGAGATTATGAATCAGTTTGATCTGAATGCTCGGACAATTGATCGACGAAATGGCTATATTACTTACTTAAAAGAGGCGGAGAAAATCGCTGATTTTCTTGCATTAGTTGGTGCACATAACTCAATGATGAAATTTGAGGACATTCGTATTGTTCGTGATATGCGTAATTCAGTCAACCGCCTTGTAAATTGCGAGAATGCCAATATGAACAAAACAATCGATGCTGCAGCCAAACAAATTGAAAACATTGAATTTATCGAAGAAATGGTAGGTTTAGACAAATTACCAGAAAAATTAAGAGAAATTGCCGTTTTACGAGTGGAAAACCCGGAAGTAAGTATGAAGGAATTAGGTGAAATGGTTCCGAGCGGTGAAATTTCAAAGTCCGGAATTAACCACCGTATTCGAAAAATCAATGAATTTGCAGAAAAATTACGTAAGAAAGAAACCGTTTATTGATCAAAAAAGCTTCAGAATGTTTTATGTAAACATTTCGAAGCTTTTTTCGTATGTGATTTTAAAATGGGATTTCTACAGCTTCTTCTAC
Source organism: Jeotgalibaca ciconiae (assembly GCF_003955755.1). Taxonomy (NCBI): domain Bacteria; kingdom Bacillati; phylum Bacillota; class Bacilli; order Lactobacillales; family Carnobacteriaceae; genus Jeotgalibaca; species Jeotgalibaca ciconiae. The sequence continues at coordinate 1,738,539 of NZ_CP034465.1, forward strand.
TTTTTTCTTCGACTCTATAAAATGAATTTCCTCGACAATCATTTCTACGACATATACCTGCTGGTTTTGTTTATTAACATAAGAACGAGAGACCATTCTGCCGTTTACGCCTAGCAATGTACCTTTTGAACAATATTGTTTTAATAAATGTGCGGTTTTATCCCAAACAACAATGGGAATAAAATCTGCTTGTTGCTGCCCGTCATCTTTTTTACGAATCCGTTGAACAGCTAACGTATTATTACATACAAATCTACCAGTACCGACTTCTTGAAGCTCAATTGGCCGAACTAAACGTCCAATTATTGAAACATGATTCATTTTATCACTCCTTTTATTTGTTACTAGTAATATCTGCAAAAAAAGAAATTCCCTCTTTTTTCATAAAATATTCATACAGTTTTGCTAAAATAAAACTGACAATAGGCAGTTTAAAAGAGAAAGGAATAGCAGATTGCTATATAATAGAAATGATAAGGGAAAAGGTGAATACTTATGAATATTTTAATGATTGAAGATAACGAAGCGGTATGCGAAATGATGGATATGTTTTTTGAAAAAGAAAACTGGAATCCACAATTTGAGGGAGATGGAAAAAAAGGACTGGAAACATTCCTGGAGAGTCAAGAAAAATGGGACATGATTATTCTTGATTTAAACTTGCCGAGTCTGGATGGCATGCAAGTATGCCAAAAAATCCGGGCTGCATCCTCCTATGTTCCAATTATCATGTTGACTGCAAGAGATTCAGAAAGTGATCAAGTAATCGGATTAGAAATTGGTGCCGATGAATATGTAACCAAACCATTCAGTCCGTTGACATTAATGGCTAGAATAAAAGCTTTATATCGCCGTTCACTGCTGGCTGTTCCAGGAGAAGACTCTACTGCATCGCGCTTCGATATTGAAACAGACCATGTCAAAATCAGTACATCAACAAGAGAAGCTTATTTAAAGGATGTCAGGATTGAAAGTTTAACTCCAAAAGAATTCGAAATTTTTGCTTTGCTGGCAAGTCATCCAAAACAAGTATTCTCTAGGGAACACTTACTTACCAGTATTTGGGAAGATCCTTATTTCGGCGATGAACGGACAATTGATGCTCATATTAAAAAGCTGCGTCAAAAAATAGAACAAGTGGGACCACAAATTATCCAAACAGTTTGGGGTGTGGGGTATAAATTTGATGACACAAATATCGATTAGGAGGTTGTTCGTTGAGGTTTATTTATAAACAATTAATGGGATTTTTTATCGTGATTTTTATCACTGCAACGACAATTGGTTTGGTATTTGTACGTTTTTTAGTTGGGAATATTTATGAACAAAAAGAAGAGCAATTGTTCGGTTATGCAGAATCGATTATAGATGAAAAAATGTCGACACAAGAAATTCAAGCAGGAATGAAAATTGTCTCCCATCAAGATGTGTTATTGGCATTGTATAATGATCAAGATCGGTTAGTTTATCCTACTAATGACTTGCGATTCGTAAGTGGACTTTCTGAACAGGAGTTAAGTCGTTTGGAAAACGGTGAAAGAATCTCTTTGACCCGTCGAGATCGCGGATTTATGAATGAAAATATCTCAATCGTAACTGTATATTTGCCACTTTTTCATGCTGTAACAGGTGAATTTACAGGTTTCGTTGCAGTTGCTTCTCCTGTTAGCGGCATTCAAAGTGATATTTCTGAGATCCATAAAAACATCTTGTTAACAGTTTTGTTAGTCGGCGGAGTTGCAATTTTGATTAGTATTGGAATTGCTGATTACTTAACACGTCGAATTATTCGTATGCGAAAAGCAACAAATGAAATCACACAAGGGAATTTTGATATATCTCTGGTAGATTATCAAAAAGATGAGTTTGATGAACTTTCACATGACTTTAATTTAATGGTACAGTCTTTAAAAGAATCACAAGTAGAAATAGAACGCCAAGAAAATTTGCGTAGACAATTCATGATGGATATTGCGCATGAAATGCGGACACCTTTGACAAGTATTAATGGAATCTTAGAAGGGCTTTCGCATGATATGATTCCAGAGAAGAGTCGTGAACGTAGTATCGCACTTATGCACCAAGAAACGAAACGAATGATCCGGATGGTAAATGAGAATTTGGATTACGAAAAAATACGTTCAAATCAAGTCGTATTAGTAAAACAAGAGTTTTCAGCTAGTGAAGCTTTGCAAAATGTTCAGGAGCAATTGACGAAAAAAGCTGCAAGCAAGGGAAATATCATTCGTATTTATGTTAATCCCGAGGATTTAAAAATTTACGCAGACTATGATCGATTTATTCAAATACTCGTGAATTTAATAAACAATGCTATTCAGTTTACAGAAAAAGGTACAATAACGTTAACAGCGGAAGAGACTGCTGATGAATCAGTTATCAAAGTAAGTGACACAGGGATAGGGATAGAGGAGAAAGAGATTTTAAGTATCTGGGAAAGATTTTATAAAGTGGATATTTCTCGAAAAAACAATAAATTTGGGGAAAGCGGTATTGGCTTAGCGATTGTTCAATCTTTAGTGAAAAATCACAAGGGAAAAATTGATGTCCAAAGCGAACCGCACAAAGGAACCACCTTCACCATCACATTCCCCAAAAAAGATAGAGTGTGATGAAACGGATTAAGCCACTCGTAGGCTGGAAGAAATACTGAAGAGATGTTTTGACCTCTCGCAAGTATTTCTGAAGTCCTAGAGTTGCTGCGTTTCAGAACAGGTTTAGATAGAGTGTGATGAAACGGATTAAGCCAGAAAACTCTGTACAATTCTAATAGGCTCTTTATCTTTTTTTCACTAGGCCAGGACTTGTAAGCTTGACAACAAGCAAACCCGGCCATTCCAAAAGAAATTTCTTTCGAGGCACCAATACCAAAAATGATAGAGCCTTTTAATCATACTAAAAAATAGAAAGCCTAAAAAACAAGCATCCTTCTGAAGGAATACCGTTCAGAAGGATGCTTGTTTCACTTATTGAATTTGTTCTTGATTGTTATTTGTTTCATCAAGTGTTTCGTTTACTTCTTCCGAATCTTCCTCTTCAGATTCAACAGATTCCGTTTGGTTTCCAGGGAACTCTGGAGCATCTGTCTGATAAAGAGGTACGGTAGACTCGCCGTTATTTTTATTCAGAAGGGAAGATCCGTCAGCTCCCGCTGCTTCGAAATCTTCTTGTAGTTTTGCAGGTGAATTTAAATAGCTATGAGACTCTTTATCTGCAGGAGTAAAGTTGGCAGGTGAGTAGAAACGCAATAAATCCCCATTGATTATTTGATCAGACATGTTTAGTTGTACTTGTCCAGTTTCTTTTAAGGCTAAGACTTCTTTTGTTAAATCTGTATCTGCATCCAAATCAGCTGTCAGGATTCGGCCAGAGTCCGTATCATAAACAAAATTATCCAAGATAGTATATTCTGGAGTAATCACTGTGCCATTTCTTAAAACAACTGTTTCATCATGCTCATCCGAAAGTAAATCTTGCCCCACTTGTACATAAGAATCTGTTTCAACTCCTAATAAGTGAAGAACAGTAGGAAGTACGTCGACTTGCCCGCCATACGTATCATCAATTTTTCCAGTTCCTATACCAGGAGCATGGATAATGAAAGGCACACGTTGCAACATGGTGTTCTCGTAATCATTCCATTGATTCGGATTTTTTCCGATTAATGGAGCTAAGGTTCTATTTCTTGAATTAGAAATTCCGTAATGGTCTCCATATAGAACAAACATTGTATTTTCATATAGACCAGCGTCTTTCATATACTGGAAAAATTCTTCCAAAGCTTGATCCGCATAATGTACAGTATTAAAGAAACCGTTAATCGTTTGATCTGTTGTGTCTGGTATATCAAAAACAGTATTCAATTCATCTTCCGGGAAAGGAAAATGATTCGTTACCGTAATGAACTTCGAATAAAAAGGCTGTTCCATTTTTTCTAAATATTGAACAGACTCTTGGAAGAATAATTTATCCTTTAATCCGTACTCAAGAGAATTTTCTTCATTCAAAGTATAACTTGTCTCTGAGCTAAAGAAATAATCATAGCCCATTGATTTGTAAACATTATCGCGGTTCCAAAATGAACCCACGTTTCCATGGAATACCGCACTTGTATATCCTTTTGATTTCAGTAATTGTGGTCCTGAGTGTAAAATGTTTTCTGCGCCTAGTTGTGTAAAAGCAGAACCTTGTGGAAGACCAAATAAAGAGTTGTCTACCAGTAATTCAGCATCACTTGTTTTTCCTTGGCTTGTTTGATGGAAAAAATTCGAGAAGCTGTAAGAGTCAGAACTATTATATAAACTATTTAAAAACGGTGTAACTTCACGTTGGACACCATCTTCTTCGATTAAAGAAAGGTTCATTAAAAATTGTTGCATGCTTTCCAAGTGAATAAATACAACATTACGACCTTCTGCTTGCCCAAAATATGTTTCATTTGGGTCTGCGTGATGCTCCTCTAGATAATCGAGAACTGGAGCCATGTCAGAGCTGTCTGCACTTGCACGAACCGAATTGGCTTGCGCAGTTTTAACACCATCATAAACAGTATACACATTTATACCTAAGTACTTTACAATGTAGTTACGGTCAAAGGTACGAGTAAGTAGCTGTGGGCGGTCAATTTCTGCTAGACTAAGGTTACCGAAGAAAATAGCAACTGCAGCGATGAGTGTCCCAAGTGCATAACGTTTTTTGAATGGTTGTTCTTGAGAGGAGAATTTAATTTTCTTTTTGTATAGCCAAGCCAGAAAAAATAAATCGATCCAATAAAGAACATCGCGAAGATTTAACATTGACAAGGCGCTTGCCCCAATCCCGCCACTCAAAGAAAAGGAACTGAGTATTGTTTTGATTGTGATAAAATCAGTGAATTCTCGGTAATATAAAATATTTGCAAAAAGAAGGAGAGTGTTAAGGAAATAGGTAACTAACAGAGCTCGATAACCTTTTTTTGCATCTGAAAACCATAAAGAAATTCCTAAAATAATAATTGTACTAGCTAAAGGATTTATAAACAGCAATATTTGTTGATAAAAACCATCTACACCTAAAGAGAATTCTAATTGATAAGAAAGGTAAGTTTTTAACCAAAAAAGTATTACAGCAATTAGAAAGAAACCATAACGTTTTGGATTGGTTTCTTTGATTTTTTGTAGCAAGAGTATCCCTCCATATATATGTATTTTTTATAAACAAGCGGCATTTTTTATTTTACAATGAATAAACGAATTATATGTTTTATGTAAAAAAAGCGTAAATTCGTATATGTATTATATGACTATGGTTTTTTACAGTCAAATAAAGTTATGCCAAAGTCAGTTAATTTCAATAATTTTTAAGAAATATTTTTATAAAACATAAAAATATGAAAAAGAGATGAGAGAAGGAAGATAAATGGAACCACAAAGAGCAATTACTGTTAACTCGAAATCAGCGACCTATATTAAAAAAGGAGAGCCTTTGTTGATAAAGGAAAGTTTTCCTAAAGAAATAAATTTTGAAGAAGGAGAAATTGTTGAATTAGTTACACCACAAGGAGAATTTGTAGCAAATGCTTATTTAGCTCAACAGAATAAAGGGATTGGCTGGGTTTATAGCTGTATTAAGGGTACTGCATTTGATGTATCATTCTTTTTACAACAATTTCATTCTGCAATTGAAAAGCGAAAAGAATTATTAAATGATGAAATGACGACTGCTTTTCGTTTGTTTAATGCAGAAGGGGATGGTATTCCTGGTGTTACAGTCGATTTTTATGAAGGTTATGCGGTTTTTTCTTGGTATAGTGAAGGGATTTATTATTACCAAGCTGAAATTATTCAAGCATTTAAAGAAGTATTTCCTTTTGTAAAGGGGATCTACGAGAAGCGCCGTTACCAGCAAAATGACAAACAAGTAAGTGATTTTGTAGCGGGAGAAAAAGCACCTGAACCACTTTACATAAAGGAAAATGGCATTCTTTACGCAACCAATCTGGACGATGGTTGGATGACGGGAATATTCTTAGATCAACGTCACGTTCGAAATGCTCTGATGGAAAGATATGCTGGAGGAAAAACAGTCTTAAATACTTTTAGCTATACAGGAGCTTTTTCAGTGGCCGCAGTATTGGGAGGAGCAAGACAGACAACCAGTGTCGATGTCGCTAATCGTTCGCTTGAGAAAACGAAGGAGCAATTTGTAATAAATGGAATAAATCCAGAAGAACAAATGATTCGGGTAATGGATGTTTTTGACTACATTCAGTACGCTAAAAGAAAAGAACTTCACTTTGATATCATTGTTGTAGATCCGCCTAGTTTTGCACGCAGCAAAAAACGCACTTTTTCAGTGACGAAAGATTACTCTAAAATGATTGAAGATTTAATTGATATCAGTTCAGAAGACGGCATTTTTGTTTGCTCGTCAAATGCAGCAAACTACAAACGCGATAAATTCAAAGCAGATATAGAAAAAGCTTTCCATAACAAAAATGTTTCTTACAAAATATTAGAAGAATTTCGTTTGCCGGAAGATTTTCCAGTGCCAAAAGCAAGCCCAATAAGCGATTATCTAAAAGTATTCATAATACAAAGAGTGTGATGGATCCCGTTTAGACACTCGTACGTTGGAAGGAAGAATGAAGATGAGGTTCTTTTCATCATCATTCTTCCTGAAACGCTAGAGTTGTCTGGGATACAGAACAGGTTTCTAAAGAGTGTGATGGATCCCGTTCAGACACTCGTACGTTGGAAGGAAGAATGAAGATGAGGTTCTTTTCCTCATCATTCTTCCTGAAACGCTAGAGTTGTCTGGGATACAGAACAGGTTTCTAAAGAGTGTGATGGATCCCGTTTAGACGGGGCCGGGAAAAAATTCCCGGCCCTCTAGTATTAACGAATAATAGTGGTGTAAACATGCTCAAAAAGGCAGATCCGACATCCACTTCACGAATAATGCGTGGATGGTCTTCGTCCATCCTGTGCTTATTCGTTCCAGTGATTCGGATCTAAACGCCTTTTTTCCCACTCTCCTTTTATTTGCTCTCTATAGCTGCATGATATCCAGCAGTATGTCCGGTCACGAACGCGCCGGTAATATTATAACCGCCAGTATAGCCATTATAGTCTAACAATTCACCGCAAAAGTAGAGACCTTTTGTCATTTTGCTTTCCATAGTCTTAGGATTGACTTCCTTTGTAGAGACTCCACCACCGGTAACAAACGCTTTGTCTAAAGGATGTGTGCCGTCCGCTTGGAAATTAAAAGCTTTACAAAAAGCAGCAAAGGCTTGGATTTCTTTTGGTGTAAGAGATTTTAATGTCTGATTTGCATCAATCTCACATTTCTCTAAACCAAATAGCAAGTAACGTTCAGGCATCAGATCTTTCCAGCCGTTCTTTACACTCTTATCAGGAGCATCTTTTATCAATCTGTTCATTTGTTGTTCAACTTGTGCAAGACTTTTGTCTGGGAAAAGATCGAGTGACATGGTTACCACATCTGTTTTATCTCTCTTCTTTGTTTGATGAATAAACATTGAACAGCGAAGGGCAGCTGGACCAGAAACACCAAAATGTGTAAAAATCATGTCCATTTGATGAGTAGTAACTTTCTTTCCTTTTTTATTTAATACACTAAGGGCAACATTGCGTAGAGACAAGCCTTTTAGTATTCGCTCACTGATAAATGTTTCAGGTGAAGTAATAGGAGCTTCAGTAGGATATAATTCAGTAATCGTATGGCCAGCTTTTTTAGCAAAGCGATAGCCATCACCAGTTGAACCCGTTCGAGGAAGTGACTTCCCACCAGTTGCTAAAACGATGCTGTCAGCGGGCAATTCTTCTCCTGTATCCAGTTTTACTCCTGTGACTTCATGATTCTCTGAAAAGAGTATTTTTTCCACTATAGCATTCGTACGAACTGTTACATTTTGATTCTTTAGTTCTTCTATAAAAGTTTCGAGAATGGTACGTGCTTTATCTGTAACAGGGAACATCCTTCCGTGATCTTCTTCTTTTAAGGCAACTCCACGAGAAGTAAAATAGTTCATAATATCAAATTGATTAAACTGATTAAAAGCACTATGAAGAAATCGACCGTTTCCAGGAATATGAGCAATAATTTCTTCTTCTGAACGGTTATTCGTAACGTTGCATCGGCCTCCGCCTGTAAGAATCAATTTTTTGCCTAAATTTTTATTTTTCTCAATTAAAGTAACGGAAGCACCGAATTCTGCTGCTGTACAAGCAGCCATTAAACCACTTGATCCGCCTCCAATAACAATCACTTGTTTTTTCATGATAATGATTCCATCCCTTTCTAGGGGTTCTTGTGCTTTTATTCTAACACATCCCACCTTGTCAGAACATCCATACATTGTTCACAATTACAGATGGGTGAATACTGTAAAAGATAGAGAGATGTAGTATAATATTAAAAAACAATAAGAATTATATGGTAAATAATTTAGAAGAAAGAGGGCAGGAAAAATGGAATTTGAAAAAGTACTTATCCAAAATCACCCATGTGAGCGCTTTATGGATGTAAAATTAACAAATGCACAAATTGAGAGTGTTGTAAAAGCTGGTCAATCAGCACCAATTTTAGATGATTTACGTGAAAATTTTCATATTGCTGTAATACGAAGTGAACGTGCATTACATCTATTAAGAGATTCAAAAAAAGAAATTCCAGAAGATTTAGTAGAAGAAATGACTGCTGGAGGACCTGTCTATTTTATTGTATCGGTAAAAGATCACAAATTAGCGAAAGAATCAATCTATCTATATGCGGGGATAATTATGGGAAATATGCAGCTACAAGCAACAAGTATTTTCTTGGGATATAATTTCGCTTCTGAGCAAAAGAAAGTCGAACTCATTGACACGCTCGAGTTAAAAGAAAAACTAGGGATTCCAGCAGAATTTGAACCGGTTCAAATCTTAAAAGTTGGTTATACAGAAGAAGATATCAAAAATCGTAAAATTTCTCATGGAGAGGTATTTACAAAAATAATTAGTTGAAAATAGTTAAAGCGTCACTGAACATCCTGTTCATTGTGATGCTTTAACTATTTTATTCTTTTAAGTATAATGAAAGAGAGCATGAATGAAAGAACAAAAGAAGAGAAGTGAAAAAATGTCCTACATATCTTTAAAAAATATAAGCAAGTACTACCAAATGGGAGAAACAACCATTATAGCAAATGATAAGATTAGCTTTGATATTCATAAAGGTGAGTTTGTTGTGATACTGGGTCCTTCCGGAGCAGGGAAATCCACAGTTCTAAATATACTGGGTGGAATGGACACTGCAAACGAAGGAGAAATCATAATTGAAAATACTGATATTGCAACTTTTTCGGAAAAAGAACTCACTACATACCGCCGTCTTGATGTCGGCTTTATTTTTCAATTCTATAATTTGGTTCCCAATCTAACCGCCAAAGAAAATGTTGAATTAGCATCTCAAATTTCTGGACAAGCCTTAGAAGCAGAAGAAGTTTTGAGAGCAGTAGGACTTGGAGAGCGAATGAACAATTTCCCTGCACAATTATCTGGTGGTGAACAGCAGCGGGTTGCAATTGCACGAGCGATTGCCAAGCAACCGAAGTTACTTCTTTGCGATGAGCCTACTGGTGCGCTGGATTATGAAACAGGAAAGCAAATTTTGCGTTTGCTGCAAGAAACTTGTGAGAAGACGGGAACTACTGTTATTGTCATTACTCATAATCAAGCAATTGCTCCAATGGCGGACCGGATCATTGAAATTAATAATGCAAAAGTACGTGCAATTCATGAGAATAAAAATCCAAAAGCTGTTTCAGAAATAGAATGGTAAAGGACTGACAAGTGTTATGAAGAAGAAGGCACTCTGGAAAGACGTTTGGAAGGAAATTTCGAATAATAAAGCTCGGTTCTTAGCACTTTTTGCGATTATTGCACTTGGAGTCGGTTTTTATGGAGGTATAAGCGCTGCTGGTCCTGATATGTTGGCAATTGCAGATAAATACTTCCATGAACATAAGCTCTTTGACTTAAAGGTACTGTCTACCTATGGTATCGTTTCGGATGATTTAAAAGCGTTGGAGGAAGTAGACGATTTAATTATTGAACCCACAAAAACAATCGATGTCGCTTTACAGGATGAAGCCTACTTATTACGTCTGTATCCCTATGAGGCTGCTGAGACCTCTATAAACGACTTTTCGATTGTAAGAGGGCGTTTGCCGAATAAAAAAGGAGAAATCGCTCTGGATGCCGGTCGAGGCTTTGAGAACAGTTTTAAGATCGGTGATGCTGTCAAGTTTGATTTTCAGTCCCAAAGTGAAAATGATTCTGAGGAAGAAAGTATTGAACTAGTGGAACAAGTTTATACAATCGTTGGATTTGTAGATTCACCTCTCTATATTGAAAACTTGTCTCGCGGGAACACTCAAGTTGGAAAAGGAACATTAGACGGTTTCGGAGTTGTTTCTAAAGAAGATATCATTGGTGAGATTTATTCAGAAGTGAATATTCAATTTGAAGAAAATAAAAATCTAACGGCATATTCAGAAGAATACGAAGAGTACGTAGATGAAAAAGCAGATGAAATTGAAGTGACGTTAAATGGACGTCCGCTAGAAAGAATTAATGAAATTCGCTCGGAAGCGAGAAAAGAAATTTTTGATGCTGAAAGAGAACTGGAAGATGCGAAAAAACAGTTACAAGAAGCTGAACAAGAACTGCAGAAGGCTCGTGCTGAGCTGGACGAAGGAACTCAAACTTATAATGAGAATAAGGCAGTCTTTGACCAAGAAATCACAGAAGCAGAAGCTGAAATTGCCAAACAACAGGAACAGATTGATGCTGGCTGGGCAGAATACCAAGAAGGATTAGCAAGTTGGAGAGCGAATGCTCGAACTTATGCTGACGCGAAGGTAGCATGGGAAATCCAAAGAGAAGAATTATTACAACAGCTTGACTCAGCCGTATCACTAGAGGCTCTCGCTGAAAAACCGATTCCAACACCAGAAGGCGAAGAATTAGGGAAACAAATTCAGAAGCTGTTTGATGGAGAGAGAGAAATTGAACAGGCGAGGAAGCAGTTAGAAGCTCATGGCAGAACATTACAAGAACAAGAACAGCAATTAAACGAAGCACAACAGAAATTGAATGACGATAAAGAGCGTGCGATTGTATTAGAACAAGAAGCGGAAGAACTTGTCAATTTAATCGCATTACAAAAAGAAATTTTGATTGGTAAACAAGAACAATTAGCCTATGTCAAACAGGCGATCCAAGTACCTTTTGAAGATTTGACAGATGAAGAGAAAGCACAAATGGTTAATGTAATTAGCGAACAAGGAGATATAACACAGCTTTATCAGCCATTTTTAGCTTATTTAAATGGAGAAGTTGATAAAGATGGAATTCCTGTTGAGCAAGAAGAGAATGCTCAAAATAGTGTCAAGGAAGCAGTTGCCAATCAAGAAGCAGAACTCAGCAGCATACAGACTACTATAGAAGAGCTCCGAATTAGTGATCGGGAAGCAGAATTACTTGAACAAGGACAGATTTTAGTAAATGCTCAAAAGTTGTATGGCGAAGGATCCAAAGAGATTGAACAGAGTGCCAGTGAATTAGCTCGTGCGAAAAATATTTTGCAAAATAAAATACAGTCTGCCATGCAAAATATTCAGAGTCAAGTTGCCATTGCTGATCGCCAATTTTCAGAACAAGGAGAAGCTTTAGAAATTGCTCGAGCGGAACTGGAAGCAGCTCGAAACGAGCTTCAGAATGGGCAAGCTCAATTGGATCGAGGGTATGAAGAATTAAATACGGAACGAGATACGGGGACTGCTGCCTTGGCAGAGGCATGGGAAGAACTCCAAGCAGGCGAAGAAGAGTATGCATCCGGTCTTCAAGAATTTGGAGAAGAAAGAACAGAAGCGGAAGAAGAAATTATGAAAGGAGAACAAGAGTTATCAGATGCTAAAAATGAAATAGCCGCTCTAGATGAACCCATCTATTTCGTTCAAGATCGGACAGTTAATCCTGGTTACCAAAGTTATCGCGATAATGCCAATCGAATTTCAGCGATTGCCTCTATTTTCCCAGTATTTTTCTTTTTAATTGCTGCGTTAGTGAGTTTTACTACGATGACGAGAATGGTGGATGAACAGCGCCAACAAATGGGAACTCTGAAAGGACTTGGATACGGCAGCCTTGATATTGCCAAGAAATTTATCGTATACGCTGCAGCAGCTTGTTTCGGCGGTACAATTGTAGGACTTTTGATTGGTTACCATTTATTCCCAACGGTAATTTTTATGGCTTACAGTACTTTATATCGATTACCTGACATAGAAATTCACTACTATTTCTCATATGGCCTTATTTCGTTAGTCGTAGCAATCCTTTGCACGATTGGGCCAGCTGCAGTGACAGCATACAAAGAGTTGAAAGAAAGTCCAGCATCTTTAATGCGCCCTAAAGCTCCTAAAAGCGGAAAACGAGTTTTATTAGAACGAATCCCATTTGTTTGGGACCGCCTAGGCTTTAACGGAAAAATTACTGTCCGTAATTTAGTGCGTTATAAATTACGAAACTCTATGACGATTATTGGAGTTGCAGGAAGCACCGCTCTAATATTGACTGGCTTTGCGATTACTAACTCCATTTCAGGACTTGCGAATACGCAATTTAATGAAGTAACCATGTATGATGCTGTCGTTGCTTTGGAAGAGAATATTTCCGAAGAAGATAGGAATGAATACATTGAACTGATTGATTCCTATGATGAAATTGAAAATCATTTGTTTACATTCCAGACATCCTATAAAACAGATAGAGCGGGAATCAGTATCCAAGATGTCACTGTATTTGTCCCAGAGAATACGGAAATTTTTTCTGATTTTGTTAATTTACAGGAAAGAGAAACAGCTGATAAGTATTCTCTAACGGATGAAGGGGCAATTATTACTGAAAAACTAGCAGCGTTGATGGAATTAGAGCCGGGCGATGAATTGACAATCCGCGATGATCAAGCAATGACGTATCGAATTCCTATTCAAGCGATTGCGGAGAACTATACAGGTCACTACCTATATATGACTCCTGGCTTATACGAGAGAACTTTTTCTGAAAACTACCTGCCGAACACTGATTTGCTTATCTTTAATGAGTCAGGTAATTGGGAAAGAACATTTGCAGAAGAGGCGATGAATGCAGCACAAGTAATGTTGGTTACTTTTATGGATGTAATTGATGCTCAATTCACTGATACCTTAAGTATTTTAGATTTAGTAACCGTTATTCTCATCATTTCTGCAGCAGCGTTGGCGTTTATTGTTCTATATAACTTAACAAACGTGAATGTGTCCGAACGAATTAGGGAACTTTCTACTATCAAAGTGCTTGGTTTCTATCACATGGAAGTAAGTATGTATATTTACCGAGAAACCTTCATTTTAACGTTGATAGGAGTCTTTGTGGGATTTGGGTTAGGGAATATTTTAGCGACAGTTATTTTAAAAATGGTAGAAGTCGACTTTATGCTTTTCCCAACAACTATTTTACTGTCTAGTTATTTTTATTCTTCTATATTAACCATATTATTTTCTGTTATTGTAATGGTAATTATGCATTACAAATTAAAACAAGTAGATATGATCGAAGCACTAAAATCCGTTGAATAATGAAAAGAAAGCAAAGCTGGTTTAGAGCCGGCTTTGCTTTTTTTTCTCTTGGAATAGAAAGATATAATAAATTAATGAATAAAACCATTACAGCGAAAAAAACGACTCCAAATAGGCTTTTTTTGAGGAAAGAAAGGAAATATTCAAAAACAGGTTGCTTAAATTGTCAGAATATTCTATACTATGAACATTAAAAATTAAGGAGAACATAACGAAACTCCTAATTTTACAAATAATAGTCAACTGCAAGATTCAACTGCGTTGAAACATGGAGGGAATATTTATGAAGAAAAAATTTTGGTTGGGTCTAGCGTCGGTAGCATTGTTGGCTGCCTGTGGAAATGGTGCAGAAACTGATTCAAGTAACGGTGGAGCAGGTGAAGGCGCAGTTATTGGTGGAAACTTTGAATTGTCTGGTGGAGCGAGTGCTTACGGTACCCCAATGGATCAAGGAGTGAAATTGGCGGTTGAAAATATAAATGAAGCAGGCGGAGTATTGGGAGAAGATGTAAGTTATAAAAGTTATGACAACAAATCCGAACCTCAAGAAGCAGCCAGTGTTGCGACGCGTTTAGCAACAGAAGACAATGTATCAGCGATTATCGGACCTGCAACCACAGGTGATGCAAACGCACAAACACCTGCTGTAACAAGAGCAGGCGTACCGGCAATTTTACCAGCTGCGACTGGTGATGATGTAACAATGGACGGTGAAACAGTATGGGAGTATATCTTCCGTGTATGTTTCCAAGATTCATTCCAAGGAGAAGTATTGGCGAACTTTGCTCAAAATAACCTAGAAGCTACAAAAGCGGTAATTATCGTAGATAACTCTACTGATTATGGTGTAGGTTTAGCAGAAGCCTTTAAAGATGTCTTTACAGGAGATATCGTTAAGGAAGAGAACTTTACTACTGGACAAACGGACTTCCAAGCAATTTTGACAAATATCCGTAATGAAGATTTTGATGTTATTTTTATCCCAGGTTACTATGAAGAAGCTGGTTTGGTGATCAAACAAGCACGTGAAATGGGAATTGAACAACCAATTCTTGGACCGGATGGTTTTGCAAACTCAATCTTGGTTGAACTTGCTGGTGAACAAAACGTAAATAATGTTTATTACACAGGACACTTTACTCCAAACAGTGAAGAACCAAAAGTGCAAGAATTCCTAGCGCAATACGAAGAAAAGTACGGAACAGCGGCAGACTCGTTTGCAGCACTTGCATATGACGCAGCAAACCTTCTGTTTGAAGCGATGGAAGTAGCAGGATCTACTGATCCTCAAGCTGTAACAGATGCACTTCCAACGATTACTGGTTTTGAAGGAATTACAGGGACATTCTCCTTAGATGAGAACCATAACCCAATTAAGAATACATTTGTTATTGAGTTGCAAGGTGGCGTTGAAGTAGCGAACACAATTGTAGAACCATAATAAATAATTACAAAGAAAAAATTATTATTGTTAATGCTTTTCGAAAGGAGGCTAGGACATCTGTCTCAGCCTCCTTTTGTTGGGGAAATACGTATATAAAATTTGAAAGTAAAGAGGTGTACATATGGAAAGCTTTATCCAGCAGATGATAAATGGAGTCTCACTGGGAAGCATCTATGCGCTGATCGCACTAGGGTATACGATGGTATACGGAATCATCAAGTTGATTAACTTCGCCCACGGAGAGATTTATATGGTTGGTGCTTATGTCGGATATGGCCTGATTCGTAATGTAGGTCTTGGTTTAATTCCAGCACTTGTTCTATCTATGTTGTTTTGTGCAATCTTAGGGGTAGTTATTGAAAAAATTGCCTATAAACCACTACGAGGAGCTACTAGAATAGCAACATTGATTACAGCAATTGGTGTTTCGTATTTGCTGCAAAACTTGATGATTTATTTCATGGGAGCAGAAAGTAGGGCATTTCCTACTGCGCTGGAAAATAAGGTATTCCGTTTTGGAGGAGTATCAATTAATAATCAACAAATTATGATTATTCTCACAACAATCTTTTTGATGGTTGCTCTACAGGTCATCATCAAATATACAAAAATGGGAAAAGCCATGCGTGCGGTTAGTACTGATATGGATGCTGCTCAATTAATGGGAATCAACGTTGACAATGTCATTTCTTTTACCTTTATTCTAGGTTCTGCTTTAGCGGGTGCGGCAGGTGTATTAGTAGGGATTTACTATAACTCGATTAATCCGCTCATGGGCGTAACGCCAGGACTGAAGGCATTCGTTGCAGCTGTATTTGGTGGAATTGGTATCGTCCCAGGTGCAATGGTTGGCGGCTACTTGATTGGACTTATTGAAACAATAGTTAGCGCATATGGCGGTTCGATGTATAAAGATGCGGTTGTTTACTTGATTCTGATTATTATCCTAATCGTTAAACCATCCGGAATCTTTGGCAAGAACACAAAAGAGAAAGTGTAGGTGAAGTCAGGTGAAACAATTTAATAAAAATAACCTTGGTTGGCTTATCCTCACGGCAGTTGCAGGTGTGCTTTTATATATTGGTGTCAGCACAAGAACGATTTCTGCTTTTCACCAGATCACATTAATGACCATTCTGATTAACATTATTTTAGCAGTTGGCTTGAACTTGGTTATTGGTTTTTCAGGACAATTTTCACTGGGGCACGCTGGTTTTATGGCAATTGGTGCTTATAGTGGAGCGATTGTAGGCGATAAAGTCGACGGAATTGCCGGTTTCCTTTTAGGACTCCTGGTGGGTGTGATTATAGCGATGGTTGTTGCTTTGATCGTAGGAATTCCCACTTTACGTCTGAAAGGTGATTATTTAGCGATTGCAACCTTGGGAGTTTCAGAGATTATTCGAATTATTATCATCAACATCCCTGACATTACTAATGGAGCACGTGGAATTACTGGTATTTCATTTCCTTTTTCATCAAATACAAGTTTTATCATGACTACTTTTGTAATATTAGTCATTTCTACGATTGTCACGGTGAATTTCATAAAGAGCAGCCCGGGGCGTGCAACGATTTCGATTCGTGAAGATGAGATTGCTGCAGAGTCAATGGGAGTCAATACGACTTTATACAAAGTAATTGCATTTATGATTGGTGCTGCTACAGCAAGTGTTGCAGGGTCTTTGTATGGTTCATTCTTTAGTGTTATTAATCCAAGTGATTTTACATTCCAACGTTCTGTTGATGTTTTGATTATTGTGGTATTCGGCGGGATTGGTAGTGTTACAGGTACATTTGTAGCTGCTGTCGTATTGGGGATTTTAAATACATCTCTGCAATCGTTTGGAGAGATGCGGATGATTATTTATGCATTGGCATTGATTGCGATTATGGTGTTTCGTCCCGGCGGATTACTGGGAACGAGAGAATTTACTATGTCTGGATTACTGAATAGAAAAAAACGCCAAACGGCAACTGATAAGGAGGCGGGAGAATGAGTCTATTAGAAGTAACAGATCTAACAAAAAACTTTGGTGGTCTTGCAGCTCTTTCGAATGTTGATTTCCGTCTAGAGGAAAACGAATTAGTCGGTCTTATCGGTCCGAACGGTGCTGGCAAAACGACATTTTTTAACCTTCTTACAGGTGTATACGTCCCTTCTGAAGGAGATATCATTTTAGAAACAAATGGTGAAAAAACAAAACTGAATGGAAAAAAACCATTCAAAATTACCGATTTAGGGTTGGCTCGTACATTTCAGAATATTCGCCTTTTTAAAGATTTGTCCGTGATGGATAATGTTTTGATTGCTTTTCACAGTAAAAAAGGAGTGGGAACATTCCATAGTATCTTACGAACACCGAAATTTTATCAAAATGAAGAAGAGTTAAGAAAAGAAGCAATTGAATTGCTTAGGATTTTTCGATTAGATGGAAAATTGGAAACATTAGCTCGTAACTTACCATATGGCGAACAACGTCGCTTGGAGATTGTTCGTGCTTTAGCGACACAACCGAAAATCCTCTTTTTAGATGAACCTGCTGCTGGGATGAATCCACAAGAAACAGCTGAATTAACACAGTTAATTCGTCAGATTCAGCAGCAATTTAAAATCACGGTAGTTTTAATTGAGCATGATATGTCACTGGTTATGAATGTGTGCGAACGGATTTATTGTTTGGAATACGGGCGTTTGATAGCTCAAGGAACACCAGAAGAAATTCAAAAAAATCCAGCTGTTATTAAAGCTTACTTAGGAGGAGACTAACAGATGCTGAAAGTAACTAATTTATCTGTTCAATACGGCATGATTCAAGCAGTAAAGGATGTCTCCTTTGAAGTAAACGAAGGAGAAATTGTATCGCTGATTGGAGCGAATGGTGCCGGAAAATCAACCATTTTACGGACAATTTCTGGATTAGTACGTTCTACTTCCGGAGCGATCGAGTATCTGGATAAAGATATAACAAAAACACCATCACGGAAAATTGTAGAACAAAGGCTCATTCAAGTTCCAGAAGGCCGTCATGTATTCAAAGGCTTGACGGTCCAAGAAAACTTAGATTTAGGCAGCTTTACCCGTAAAGGAAAAGAAGGTATAAAAGAAGATTTGGAACAAGTTTTTGAACGTTTCCCTATCTTGGCTGAACGAAAAAATCAAGATGCGTCTACACTTTCTGGCGGCGAGCAACAGATGTTGGCAATGGGGCGTGCGTTGATGTCTAAACCAAAATTACTGTTATTGGACGAACCTTCTATGGGACTTGCGCCGATTTTCATTAAAGAAATTTTCCGTATTATTCAAGATATTCAAAAGCAAGGAACAACTATCTTGTTAATTGAGCAAAATGCGAAAGTAGCGTTAGAAATTGCTACTCGCGGATACGTGCTCGAAACTGGTAAAATAGTATTAAGCGATACAGGTAAAAACTTGTTGAAGAGTGATGAAGTTCAAAAAGCATATCTAGGAGGGTAATGAATGGACGTAAATAGCTATATGTCAAAAGAGTTAATTACAATTGCTCCAAATACCAAAATTTTAGACGCTTTGGATTTAATGAAGGAGCATAATATTCATCGTTTGCCAGTAGTGGAAGGCGGTCAGATGATTGGATTAATTACGGAAGGTGTTATCAGCCGTAACACTCCTTCGACCATGACGAGTTTAGACATGCATGAAGTAAATTATTTGCTTAATAAAACGGCCGTAAGTGATATTATGGAGAAAAAAGTCATAACTATTCATAAAGAGGCATTATTAGAAGAAGCAGCTATTAAGATGCGTCAAAATGATATTGGGGTGTTACCAGTTGTAGAAAACGATAGTCAGCTGGTTGGGATTATCACAGAAAAAGATATTTTCGATGCATTTATTGATGTGCTTGGTTTCTATACACCAGGTGTAAGGGTAGTGATTAACATTCATGAAGATCGTAAAGGCGTTCTGGAAGAAGTAACGAACTTCTTTTACGAATCAGAAATGAGTATCCAACAAGTAGCTGTATATAGAAAGACAGGGATGATTCAAGTAATCATTCAAGTAGACAGCAATGACGTTGAGAAAATTAAATCAAGCTTGGAAGAAAAAGGATATGAAGTTGGTTCGATTCTGTATAAGGAACCATCGAATATAGAATAAGAGAAAAGAGGAGAGTGGGAAAAAAGGCGTTCAGCCCCGAATCACTGGAGCGAATAAGCGCAAGATGGTTGCAGACCATCTGAGCATGATTCGTGAAGTGGACGTCGGGGCTGCTTTTTTGAGCACATTTACGCTACATTATTCGGGTATAGGAAAGAGGCTGGGAGTTTTTTCCCAGCCCCTTCTTTTCTCTTTATATTTTTTAGTGCTGAACCCCTGAAAGGCAAGGATTCTTTTGAAGTGCCGAGATCATAAGTTATCAATCTTCTCTTGAGTATCTAGCAGATTTATCCCAAGGAATGTTATAAAGTGACTTAATTGGATAAGAGAGGCAAAATGGATATAGTATAAGTAGAACAAGAAACGAGAAAGGATTGAATAATATGTACAATGATTTAAAACCAGAACTCATTTATTATGCTGAGAATACTTTATTAGAAGGGCCGCATTGGGATGACGAGAATAATTTATTGTATTTCGTTTCCATAACAGACAATATGATTTACTGTTTAAATGACGAAACAAAAGAGATACACTCATACCCAACGAGTGGACCGGTTGGCGCAGCAGTCTTAGACAAAAAAGGAAAGATTCTCTCCGCTGAGAAAAGCGGGATTTACTCTATAGACTTAGAAACCAAAGAGAGAACATTTTTAACCCAACCCAGCAAAAACGAAAGACTTCGTTATAATGATGGAAAACTGGATCCTAGAGGGCGTTTTTTAATTGGTACAATGGGATACGAAGAAATAATTGATGGCGCAGCGAGTCTCTTTGTTATTGAAGGAGAAGAGTACAAAGAATTATTAACTGGTTTGACCTTATCAAATGGATTGGATTGGTCAAAAAATGGCCGAACATTTTACCATATCGACACCCCTACTAGAAAAATAAAGCAGTATGATTACGATTTAGATACAGCAGAAGTTTCGAATGAACAAACTGTAATTGAGATAAAAGATGGCGGTGTGCCAGACGGCATGTGCGTAGATGTAGATGGAAAAATTTGGGTAGCGGAGTACGGAGGAAAAAAGGTTTGTAAGTGGAATCCGGCAACAGGAGATAAAATACTAGAAATACCCATGCCGGTTTCAAATATTACCTCTTGTTGTTTAGGCGGGATCAATAAAAATTATCTCTATGTTACCACGGCCAAGGAAGACGGAGAACCGTTGTCCGGTGGTTTATTCAGAGTGGAAATTAGATAATTTTTTTAAAGTTTGGACTTTCCTAATTTTTTTGTAAGAATTATGTGTTTATAGTGTGGCTTACACGTAGTAGGTGTTATAATAGCTGTATCTATAGTTTGAGGAGGCGTTTCGATTGAATCAAGCACTGATAGCTCTTGTTTTACATGCAATTAAAGAACAGTACGTGAGTGAAAAAGCATTTTATACTGGACAATTAGGTATTTCCTCACAAAGTTGGGATCGTTGGAAAAAAGGAGAACACGGTTTAAAACCTGATAATATGCAAATTGTCGCAAAGTTATTTTCTGACTATGAATGGATGCTTGTCCAAAAAGTATCTCGTAATGCAGACATCTTACCGGAAGTTGCTGAAGACCCAGTTCGTGAATATCAATTTTTAAAGTATCAAATTGCAAAAAAATGGTTGACTACTGGAATTGCCAATGTAAAATGGAAAAATGTTGAGGAAACAAATCCTGATCAGCCAATTCGCAAACCATCCGTTACAGCACTAAGATTAGAGACAAGTTATGATTTTTGGAGTTACAAAGATATTATCGACTTACGACTGCCAACTGTTATTCGTCAGCAAATCGAAACTCAAAAAGTTGATTTACTTGAATGGATTGTAGAGAATGATCCAGATAGTATTCACACGCTACATCAATAAAAGGAAACAGAATTAGAAGAGGGAATGAAAAATGGCTGGAAAGCATCGACGTAAAAATCGAAAAAGATATCAAATTTTTACTACATTGTTTGCACTGACAATAGGAATTATCACTTTGCATTCCTGCCAAAATGATAGAGAAAATAACGAAGAACAAGGTTCAGAACCAACGAGCGGAGAATCCAATGCAATTGTGGAAACATTAGAAGAAGAATCTCACTCATCTGGTTCAGAAGAGGAAGTGTCTTCTCTAACGGAAGAAGAACGTTTAAAAAGTAAAATCGTTGAAACACCGGATGTCCAGTTAGCAGATTGGGAATTGATTTTGGTTAATCGAGAAAATCAACTTGCTGAAAATCCTGCCTTCACCCCGTATTACACTGAAAATGGCATCATAATTGATGAAAGGATTGCCGAGGCATATGAAAGTATGATAGCAGATGGAAGAGCTTTAGGGCTTGAATTTATCCTGGTTTCAGGATACCGTTCCATTGAACGTCAGCAAAGCAATTATAATTCTGTTTACCAAACTTATATCAATCAAGGTTTATCTGAGGAAGAAGCAATCAAAAAAACAGAAGAGTATATTGCGTTGCCGAATGCAAGCGAGCATTCTACAGGACTGGCCGTAGACATTACAGAACCTGATTTATATTATCAAGAAGAATCTGGGTTAGTAGAAGAATTCGAGGACACTGCAGAAGGAAAATGGCTCCGAGAAAATGCAGCCAACTACGGATTTATCTTACGTTATCCCAGAGGAAAAGAAGCAATTACTTTTATTGAATACGAATCATGGCATTTTCGATATGTTGGTATCGAGAATGCATTATATATGGATGAACATGACCTCACTTTGGAAGAATATATAGAACTCTTACAAAAAAATGAAGAAATCCAACACCAAATTAATAATCTAACAGAGTAATTTTTCATAGACCAAGGCGGACTTGTTCGCTTTTCTGTGTCTAGCTACCAAGTCCTGACCTAGTGAAAAAAAGATAAATTTGCCCCATTGCGCGCTTCGCTGCTCATTCAGGGTCAAATTTCCTATTTTTTCATAGGTCAAGGCGGACTTGTTCGCTTTTCTGTGTCTAGCTACCAAGTCCTGACCTAGTGAAAAAAAGATAAATTTGCCCCATTGCGCGCTTTGCTGCTCATCGGGGCCAAATTTCCTATTTTTTCATAGACCAAGGCGGACTTGTTCGCTTTTCTTATATAAAGGGTAAAGTTCTAGGAGGAAAAGATGGCCAAAAAGAAATTAAAAAAAAGAACAAAACATAAAATCCAAGCTGTCACAAAAAAAATGGTACAGATTCTTTTTGGAGTGCTGATTTTATACATGGCTGGCCAAGCTTTGACTACAAGCTACCGTTCTACTTTTAACAATCAAGAAAATTCAGAAGCTGAAATAGAAAGTCATGGAAGTTTTATCGAAACAATCGCTCCAATCGCTCAAGCCATGCAGGAAAGATATGGAGTCAGAGCTAGTTTAAGTATTGCTCAAGCGATTTTAGAATCAGATTGGGGAACAAGTGACCTAGCTGCTCAGTATAATAATCTATATGGGGTAAAAGGCGGCGATGGAGCGGACGTTGTTGCACTGGAGACACAAGAATTCTCGGAAGGTGAATGGATTACCATCTTTGCCAATTTTAAAGTATATGAGAGTTATGCAGCATCGATTGAAGATCATGCACTCTTGATGGTGGATGGAACGACTTGGAATAACGAACTTTATCATTCAGTTATTGAAGCACCTACCTATCAAGAAGCTGCTCGAGCGATCCATCAAGCGGGCTACGCAACAGATCCAGATTATCCAGAAAAACTCATTCAAGTGATTGAAGAATACGAATTGTATAAATACGACTAATAGTAATGAATTTCCAACGGTAATTGAGGTGATAAGAGTAAATGACAAAGACAATACTACCAGGACAGACAATTGGAATAATCGGCGGTGGAAACACGGCTCGTCTGCTAATTTTAGAAGCGAAAAGATTAGGATACCTAACAGCTGTATTAACAAACGATAAAAATGATCCTGCAGCAAAAGTAGCCGACTGGGTAATAGAAGGTTCAGCGACTGATTCAAATCGTTTAATGGACTTAGCCCAGAAGTCAGCAGTTTTAATATTTGAATCTGCTTTGATGGAAATGGAAGTTCTAGAATCTATCCAATCCTACATTGAAATTCCTCAATTATCAGATATGCTTTCCGTTACACAAGACCGTCTCATTGAAAAAGTTTTTCTAGAATCATTAAATGTGAATGTGATGCCATATGCAATCATTACGTCATTGGAAGACTTAAAGGAAGCAGTAGGGAGCATAGGGTTTCCCTGTGTATTAAAACCTATACGTGTAGAAGAAGACCAAATACCAAACGCAATTTTATATAGCGATGAGGACTTCTCCAAAGCTAAAAAAATGTTGGAGACGGGGACACTTTTGGTGGAGTCGTGGGTTTCTTTTGATAAAGAACTTTCTATTACATCAGCGATTGACTCAGAAGGAGAAATAACAACTTTTCCAATAGTAGAAAAAGTTGTCTCAGATGGAATCCTCCAGAAAGCAGCTGCGCCAGCCCGAATTGTAGAAGAAGTGAATCATGCACTTCATTCAATGAACCAAGTCATTATGGAAGCAATCCAATTAATTGGTCTTGTTACAATTGAACTATTCATAACCTCTTTAGGAATGATTTATGTAAAGAGGATTGCTGTGAACCCGCAAGAATCGAATGACTATACATTGGATGCATGTAATATTTCTCAATATGAAGCATTTATCCGCGCAATTTGTAACTTACCAATTCCAGAAATAGAACTATTTAAGCCCGTTGCTGTCCACTATATTTATCCTGGAGAGGTAGAAACAGTTCTAGACAATATTATTCTGCATCCTGAATGGAAATTACATTTAGATTCCCAACAAATAAAATCTGAAAATAAATCAGTGGGACATATTACTCTCTTTTCGCCTAATTTAGAGGAATTTGATAGAAAAGGGAAATGGAAATAAAACTTTACAAACATTTTACATTCTTTTAACGGTTAATCAATGAAGGTAAGTTATATTATAAGTATCCCAAACCCTTCAATGGTTTCCCACAATAACCATGAGCAACTCCAGCTAATTTATTAGCTGGGGTTTTTGTGTTTTTGCGGCACAGAGAAAAATGAAAACCTTAAGGAAATTTTAGTCGTTTCATTGCCGATGAAGCTGTAAAATGATAGACTAGAGCATGATGCATACACCGAATAAAGAATAGCTATTATAGAAAGGATGGCCATCGTGCAAGAACCGAAACTATTGAACGGGATGAACCCAAGACAAAAAGAAGCTGTAGTGGCTACAGAAGGTCCATTGTTGATTATGGCAGGAGCTGGTAGTGGAAAAACACGTGTCCTGACTCATCGAATGGCTTATTTACTTCAAGAAAAATGGGTAAATCCTTGGAACATTCTCGCCATCACTTTTACAAATAAAGCCGCGAATGAAATGAAAGAACGGGTGATTCGACTCGTAGGACCAGCTGGAAATGACATGTGGGTATCCACTTTCCATTCCATGTGTGTACGAATCTTACGTCGTGAAGCAGAGAAAATTGGCTATAGCAAAAATTTCACCATTTGTGATCAAAGTGAAACGGAAACTTTAATGAAACGAATTGTAAAAGATAAAAATCTCGATTCGAAAAAATTTGAACCACGGGCAATTTTAGGGAAAATATCCAATGCAAAAAATGAATTGTTGACACCAAAAGAATATGCAGATATGACAGGGAGCTATTTTGATAATATCGTTGCAGAATGTTATCAAGCGTATCAGCGAGCTTTGGAAAACGCACAATCAATGGACTTCGATGATCTCATCATGATAACTGTGCGTCTTTTTGAGAAAAATCCAGAGACACTGGCATACTATCAAAACAAGTTCCAATATATTCATGTAGATGAGTACCAAGATACGAACTACGCACAATATCGTTTAGTAAATATGCTTGCTCAAAAGCTGCAAAATATCTGTGTGGTAGGGGACGCCGATCAAAGTATTTATGGCTGGCGTGGTGCTGACATGAGTAATATTCTAAACTTTGAAAAAGACTATCCAAAAGCAAAAGTGGTACTACTTGAACAAAATTACCGTTCAACAAAAAATATTCTTCAAGCTGCAAATAATGTCATTAAAAATAATGATAATCGTCGCGAAAAAATGCTTTGGACAGATAATGATGATGGCGAAGACATCCATTATTATCGAGCACAATCTGAACATGACGAGGCACGTTTTATTATTTCAACCATGTTGGAGCAAGTAAAAGAAAAAAATCGTAAATATGGGGACTTTGCTGTTTTGTACCGAACAAACGCACAATCACGTGTAATTGAAGATACTTTGTTAAAGTCAAATATTCGCTATAAAATGGTCGGCGGACACAAATTCTATGATCGAAAAGAAATTAAGGACGTCATGGCATATTTACGTCTGATTGCTAATCCAGTAGATGACTTAAGTTTTAATCGAATTATCAATGTGCCAAAACGAGGGATTGGAGCAGCCAGCTTAGAAAAACTGTACTTATTTGCTGATGAATACAATTACTCTTATTTAGAAGCAGCGAAAAATGTACAGCTATCGCCTTTGTCAGGCAAAGCTGCAAAAGAAACAGCGAAATTTGCGCAGATGTTAACGGACTTGCAAAAAATGGCTGAATACGTTTCTGTAACGGAATTAGTAGAAGAGCTCCTAAAACATACCGGTTATATTGACAGGTTAAAAGAAGAAAATACGCTGGAATCAGAAACAAGAATTGATAACATCAATGAATTTTTATCTGTAACCCAAGAGTTTGAGAAAGTACAAGAAGAGAGTGATTTAATCACTTTTCTAACGGATTTGGCATTGGTTTCTGATCTAGACCAAGTAGAGGAGAACCCACAAGAAGAAGTGACGTTAATGACCCTCCATGCTGCAAAAGGTCTTGAATTTCCAGTAGTATTCATTATCGGAGTAGAAGAGGGCATTTTTCCATCTTTCCGTTCGCTTATGGAAGAACAAGAAATGGAAGAAGAACGCCGTTTGGCATACGTAGGAATTACACGCGCAGAAGAGCAGTTGTATTTGACGAATGCCTATAGTCGTATGTTATATGGCCGCACGCAGAATAATCCTCCGTCTCGTTTCATTGAAGAGATAGGCAGCGATGGTGTGCAATATCTGAACCAGTCAACGCCACAATCTTTTGTTTCCTCACAGTCTTCTGGAAATACCTATCGTCAGAGGTGGAAAAATGATCGTTACGAACGAGCATTCAGCGAAGCCCAACCAAAGCCGAAGGATGTGCAGCAGGTAAATCAAACGGGGAACACTGGTGCGGATAAAATGACTTGGAGCGTGGGAGATAAGGCGAGCCATAAGAAGTGGGGAACTGGGGTAGTTGTCCAAACAACTGGAGAGGGCGATGGTCTGCAATTAGACATTGCTTTTAAAGAGATTGGTATTAAAAGACTTCTTGCGTCGTTTGCTCCTATTGAAAAAATATAAAGAATAAATAGATAGATTAGGAGGAAAAAGACAATCCCAATCCTGAATGGCACAAAGAGGACGGATTGTCTTTGCTAATCATAATGAAAAAAATAATATTAGCGGAAGCTGAAGAACGAGCAGCTGAATTACGTGAAGAACTGCAAAGGCACAGTAATGCTTATTATGTTTTAGATAAGCCAACGATTTCGGATTATGAATACGATCAGTTATATCAAGAATTAGTTGATATTGAAACAGATTATCCAGAATTAATCACAAGCGAGTCACCAACCCAGCGAGTCGGTGGGAAAATTCTACCTGGCTTTGAAAAAGTTGAACATGATGTTCCTATGCTTAGTTTAGGAAATGCTTTTAATAAAGAAGATTTATTAAATTTCGATCAACGTATTAAAAGGTTAACGGATGATTCCGTTCAATATATATGTGAGCTGAAAATAGATGGATTAGCCGTATCGCTACGCTATGAAAATGGTGTTTTCCAACGGGGGGCGACGCGTGGTGATGGAGTAGTTGGCGAAGATATTACCCAGAATTTACGCACGGTCAAAGCGATTCCTCTACGTTTAAAACAGCCATATACTTTTGAAGTTCGCGGAGAGTGTTATATGCCGAAGTCCTCTTTTGCAAAATTGAATGAGGAACGAGATGAAAAGGGACAAGAAATCTTTGCCAATCCAAGAAACGCCGCAGCCGGCTCGTTGCGTCAGTTAGATTCGAGTGTTACTGCTAGTAGAAATTTAAATATATTTTTATACGGAGCAGCAAATTTTGATGACTTAGATGTTTCTTCTCAGTCACGGTTGTTAGAAAAATTAGCGGATATAGGTTTGCGAACGAACCCTGAACGCCGCATATTTACTTCGATGGAAGATGTCTGGTCTTTTATCGAGGAAATGACAGAAAAAAGAACCGAACTAACTTATGATATTGACGGCATCGTAATCAAGGTAGATGATTTTTCGACTCAAGAAGAAATAGGTTATACAGTAAAAGCTCCACGTTGGGCAATTGCTTATAAATTTCCCGCTGAAGAAAAAGAAACCATTTTGCGCGATATTGAGTGGACGGTTGGGAGAACTGGAGTTGTAACACCCACAGCGGTCATGGATCCCGTATTTATTGCCGGCTCTACAGTACAGCGAGCAAGTTTGCATAATGTAGATTTATTAGAAGAAAAAGATGTACGAATCGGTGATACCGTAGTGATACACAAAGCAGGTGACATCATTCCAGAAATTCTTCATGTAGTTCTAGAAAAGCGTCACTCTGATAGTCAACCTTATGCGATACCAGAATTTTGTCCAGCCTGTGACAGCAAGTTGGCTCATTTAGAAGAAGAAGTAGCATTACGTTGTTTGAACCCAAAGTGTCCTGCTCAAATGAAAGAGGGATTGTCACACTTTGTTTCCAGAAATGCAATGAACATTACTGGATTAGGGGTACGTGTCGTTAGTCAAATGTATGAAAAAGGATTGGTGAACGATCTCTCTGATTTGTATACTTTAACGATGGATGATCTTTTGAAACTAGATAAAATCAAAGAAAAATCGGCAACCAACATTTTAACGGCTATCGATGCGAGTAGAGAAAACTCGTTGGAACGGTTGGTTTTCGGGCTCGGGATTCGAAATGTAGGTTCTAAAGCAGCGAGAATGCTTGCCGAAGAGTTTGAAACGATTGATCGGTTAATGGATGCAACCAAAGAAGAAATTGAATCGATCGAAGGTTTTGGCGAGATTATTGCGGAGAGTGTTGTTGCATTCTTCTCGTTAGAAGAGGTTCATGAACTAATTGAAGCTTTCCGCAATAACGGGGTCAATTTAACTTACAAAGGTAGAAGAAAAGCAGAAAAGGTTGATACACCATCAATTTGGCAGGGTAAAACAGTGGTATTAACTGGAAAGTTACACCATTATACCCGTCAGGAAGCCACCGAGATGATTCAGAATCTAGGGGGGAAAGTAACCGGTAGTGTATCAAAAAATACAGATTGGTTGGTTGCAGGCGATGAGGCAGGCAGCAAGTTAACAAAAGCACAGTCACTTGGAGTCCCAGTATGGAGCGAAGAAGAAATGCTGAAGCATTTAGAAAGAAGTGAAACAAGTGAAAATCAATAAAAGAAACTGGACAGCTGGATTTGTTGTTGCATCTTTCCTGATTCTATCAGGATGTACGCAATTAGAAGAGCAAGAGTCTCCAACGACTCAAACAACACAAGATACTGTTCCGGTTCAAGCGACCTCCAACCAATTATCAAATGACTATTACCGCGCGCTTATCGTGGACGGAAAATATCAGAGTAGTCAAAACAGGGGAGTTAGTCTAAATTTAAATTCAAGTATAAACATGAAAGACTTTGAATCAGAACTATTAGACATTTCGAAAAATGTCTTTCCAATCGACCAATATTATTTCCAAGAAGGACAAGTGATTGATGCTAGTACTGCATTAGAATGGATTAGTCGAAAATCAGAAGACAATCCGAACGGTCTAAATCCTGAAGGTAATAATGAAACAGATCCAAGTAAACGCGTACCGATATATTTATCGCAGATTTTAGAACAGAACTATATGGTACAAACCGAAACAGGTTTTGAATTAGGCGGAATCGCAATTGGCTTGGCAATGAATGAAACGGATTATTATAGTGTTAAAAACGAAGAAGAGCTTATTAATAATTATGAACAACCATTAGACCGAGCAGATGTGATTGAGCGTGCGAAAGAATATGGGAATGAAATTGTTAGTCGCTTGCGTGCTGTATCTGGCCTAGAAGAAATACCTATTGTGGTAGGGATTTTTGTGCAATCCGAACAAGACAGCCTGGCAGGGGGAGTTTATACACATGAAGGATTATCTACCACTGGCGGAAGAGTGGAAGAATGGAACGAAAGAAATGATCACAAGGTGTTGTTCCCTACGGATGAAGAATCAGAAGATGCTTCTCATTTCGCGAATTTTAAAAATGAAATTCAAGAATTCTTTCCGAATCTAAGTGGAGTAACTGGAATAGGTAATTATCGTAACAGCCAGCTCCTTTCCTTGGAAATCGATATTATGACCCAATTTTACGGTGAAACGGAAATGATTGCTTTCACTCAGCATATAACGGATGCGGCGACACAGTACTTACCGCAAAATGCTCAAATTGAAATAAAGATTGAATCGATTGATGGAATGGAGGCTTTTCTCGCCAAAGAGCAAAGTAGCCAGACATTTACTTTCCATATTTTTGATTAGAGACTAGAAAGCTGAAAGATTAAAGCAGAAGCTTCGTCTTTTTATGCTAAAATATATCAGAGTAGTTAAGAGTATTAATATAGTTAAAAGAAAGAGGGGAAACCAATGGCAATTACTGAAGAAGAAGTACGCCACGTAGCGAGATTATCAAAGTTAGAATTTCAACCAGAAGAAACCTCGCAATTCACAAAAGAATTGAGCGATATTATCGATATGGTAGAACAATTAGAAAAAGTGGATACAACAGATGTTCCTGTAACTACACACGGATATGCTTTAAAAAATATTATGCGCGAAGATGTTGCAGAAGAAGGAACAGATCGCGAACTATTATTTAAAAATGTGAAGACGGCGGAAGACGGCATGATTCAAGTGCCAGCAATTTTAGATGGCGAGGAGGAAGGCGCATGAACATTTTTGACGAAACAATCAGCAATCTGCATGAAGGACTAATCAAAAAAGAATTTTCTTCTGTAGAATTAACAAAAGCGACTTTCAAAAGAATCGCTGAAACAGATAGTAAAGTAGAAGCTTTTCTATCTTTAAACGAAGAAGAAGCATTGAAGCAAGCTGAAGCAGCTGATGCAAAAGGGTATACGGAAGAAAATATCTTGAACGGAATTCCTCTAGGGATTAAAGATAACATTGTTACAGATGGTCTTACCACTACAGCGGCAAGCCGTATCTTAGAAGATTTCGTTCCTATTTATGATGCAACAGTTGTCTCAAAATTAAAAGAAGCAGGGGCAGTAAATGTTGGGAAACTCAACATGGATGAATTTGCTATGGGCGGTTCTTCAGAAACGTCTTACTTCAAGACCACAAAAAATCCTTGGGATCTGACAAAAGTACCTGGAGGGTCATCAGGCGGTTCTGCAGCGGCAGTTGCTTCAGGAGAAATCCTTGGGTCATTGGGAACAGATACAGGCGGCTCAATCCGCCAGCCCGCAGCTTTTAATGGAATTGTTGGTATGAAACCAACCTATGGGCGTGTGTCTCGTTATGGATTAATTGCATTTGCATCCAGTTTGGATCAAATCGGTCCATTTAGCCGTACTGTTAAAGATAATGCTTTGTTATTAGAAGCAATCAGTGGATATGATAAAAAAGATTCCACAAGCGTGAAACTTGAAGTACCGAAATTTAGTGCAAACTTAAACGGAAAGGTTGCCGGAATGAAAGTTGCTTTGCCAAAAGAATACTTCCAAGAAGGTGTTTCAGCAGAAATTCAAGAAGCAGTCCGTAAAGCTGCAAAACAATATGAGGAAATGGGAGCAATTATAGAAGAAGTTACTCTGCCGACCCTTTCTTATGGAATTCCAGCTTACTATATCATTGCTTCATCAGAAGCCTCTTCTAACTTACAACGTTTTGATGGCGTGCGTTATGGTTATCGTTCTGAAAATGCTAATACGTTAGAGGAGCTGTATGTAAACAGCCGTTCCGAAGGGTTTGGACTTGAAGTAAAACGTCGTATTATGTTGGGAACATTCTCTTTGAGTGCTGGCTATTATGATGCTCACTTTAAAAAAGCTGGACAAATTCGTACGTTGATTAAACGTGACTTTGCACGTATCTTTAACGAGTATGATTTCATTTTAGGACCTACAACAACGACAACTGCTTATGGTTTAGGTGAAAAGAGTGATAATCCACTTGAAATGTATATGGCTGACTTGTTGACTGTATCAACGAACTTGGCTGGCCTCCCTGCAATTTCAGTTCCTGGCGGCTTTGCTGCGAATGGGATGCCAATTGGAATTCAATTGATTGGAAACTATTTTGAAGAAGAAAAATTATACCAAGCAGCATATGCTTTTGAACAAGCAAATGACTATCATACAAAATACCCAAATCTGTAGGAGGAAAATGAGATGAATTATGAAACAGTTATCGGACTGGAAGTCCATGTTGAATTAAAAACTGAATCTAAAATGTTCTCCCCATCTCCAGCACATTTTGGGGCAGAACCAAACACAAATACAAATGTGATTGACTGGGGTTACCCTGGTGTTTTACCGGTGATTAACGAACGCGCTATAGAATTCGGTATGAAAGCAGCTCTTGCATTGAATTGTGAAATTAACCGTAACACCTATTTTGACCGTAAAAACTATTTTTATCCCGATAATCCCAAAGCTTATCAAATCTCACAATTAGATACACCAATCGGCTACAATGGTTGGATTGAAATTGAAGTAGAAGGGAAAAAGAAAAAAATCCGCATTGAACGTGTGCATTTAGAAGAAGATGCAGGTAAAAATACCCATGGTTCGGATGGTTACTCATATGTTGATTTGAACCGCCAAGGAACACCATTGATTGAGATTGTCTCTGAAGCAGACATGCGTTCTCCAGAAGAAGCATATGCTTTTTTAGAAGCATTACGTGAAATTGTCATGTATACAGGTGTTTCTGATGTAAAAATGGAAGAAGGTTCTATGCGTTGTGACGCGAATGTTTCCCTTCGCCCATACGGACAGGAAGAATTTGGTACAAAAGCAGAGTTGAAAAATTTGAACTCATTCAGCTTTGTGCGTCGTGGTTTGGCGCATGAAGAAAAACGTCAAGCGAAAGTATTAAATTCTGGTGGAGTTATTCAACAAGAAACACGTCGATTTGACGAAACAACCGGCGAAACAATTCTAATGCGTGTGAAAGAAGGTTCTAGTGACTATCGTTACTTCCCTGAGCCGGATCTTCCTGAATTGGAAATCGCACAAGAGTGGATTGACAAAGTACAATCAGAATTGCCATCCATGCCAAAAGATCGTCGTCGCGTTTACACAGAAGAATATGATTTACCAGAATACGACGCGATGGTGTTAACTTTATCAAAAGAAATGTCTGATTTCTTTGAAGCTACTATTGAAGCAGGAGCAGATCCAAAACAAGCTTCAAACTGGTTGATGGGAGAAGTCTCTGCCTATTTGAATAGCGAAAAGATGGAACTGGAAGAAACAAAACTGACCCCTGAAAATCTTGCTGGAATGATTCAGTTAATTGCAGACGGAACGATCAGTTCGAAAATTGCGAAAAAAGTATTCCGTCTCTTAGCAACAAAAGGCGGAGATGCAAAAGAGGTTGTTGAAAAAGAAGGAATGGTTCAACTTTCTGATCCTGCACAATTATTACCAATCATCAATGGTGTGTTGGATGCCAACCAACAATCAATCGACGACTTTAAAGCTGGTAAAGACCGTGCAAAAGGTTTCTTGGTAGGGCAAATAATGAAACAAACGAAGGGACAAGCAAACCCTGGTATCGTAAACAAATTATTAGCCGAAGAACTAAACAAACGCTAATAACAAAGACTCTATCATTTATGGTGGAAATTCCTGAAAAGAGTTTTTTTTGCAATGGACGAGCATGATCTACCTGCACTAAAAAATATAGAACCTAAAAAAGTCATCCCCAACTTCCATGAAGGAGTTGGGGATGACTTTTTTTATAGACTAGGGGATTATAAGTTCAGCCATCAATGTCTAGCTTCCAAGTCCTGACCTAGTGAAAAAAAGATAAATTTGCCCCATTGCGCGCTTCGCTGCTCGCTAACGCATATCATTCGACTAACCCGCTGAAGCGTGAAGTCTCCTGACAATTCAGGGTCAAATTTCCTATTTTTTCATAGGCCAAGGCGGACTTGTCCGCTTTTCTTATAGGCTTGGGTTATGATAAGTTCTGCTTTCTATGTCTGGTTCCCGTTAATATCTCGAACAGTTTCTCTTTCCACTAGTTCGTGTGGGATGACGATTCGAACGCCAGTTGTCTGTTGATCTTGATTTTTTAGTTGATCAATAAGAGATTGAATACCTCGACGGCCTAACTCTTGAATGGCAACATCGATACTTGTTAAATAAGGATGCATCAAGGTTGCGAAAATAGAGTTGTTAAAACTAATTATAGATAAATCGTCAGGCACCTTATAATTATGCAATTGCGCGAGTTGCAAAACACGTAAAGCAAAAATATCATCAATAACAACGACTGCGGTTGCTTGTGTTTCGGTTAGAATATCCCCAAATCGCATATAATCTTCAGGATTCTGTAATTTAACAGCTGGAAAGGTCTCAAGACCAGCCAACATGAGGGCCTTTTGATAGCCAAAGTAACGTTCAAAATACAAGATTTCTTTAGTTGTGTTGGTAACAAATAAAATCAGTTTGTGGCCATTTTTGATTAGATAATCAGTGGCGTGTTTTCCTAAGAGTTGATTATCATTATCGACATAGGAAATTTTATCTTCTTCGCGATAGGGCTGGCCGATAAGAGTAAAACAAATATGGTTAGCCGTTAAGTAATCAATTATCGGGTCTGATTGATCCGAGTAGAGCAAAACAAAACCGTCCACTTGCCGTTGCAAATGCATCTGTTGCACATTATGCAGCAAGTTCTCAAAATTTCGTGCTGAAGCAATGGCGGTAGCCATGCCGTGCTGGTGAACTTCTTCATTGATTGCTTCAATGATTTCAAGATAGAAGGGATTCCCTAGCCGCTCTTTTGAATCAAGAGGAGGAAGAATAACACCGATTGCGTTAGCAGAGCCTTTACCTAGGTTTTGAGCGGTTTTATTTGGAACATAGCCCATTTCTTCCATAACCTTGCGTACCCTTTTCTTAGTGGCAGGCGAAATGCTGTGGTGGTCATTAATGACCCGAGATACAGTAGAAGTTGCTACACCGGCTCTTTTAGCCACATCTTTAACCGTAATCGACATCTTTTACCTCCTTCATAAGCTTTATCTCATCATACTACTAAATTAAGCTCTTGTCTTCTGCCATTCTTCAATAAGATAAGCGTAAGATAACTTGCTTGTATCTGAAACCAGTGAGATTCCTTCGCCTAAATCCTCTACTGAGCCAACCCCGATTGGAAGGGCACCAGCTGATTGAATCGCGATGATGCCTGCCTGAGCATCTTCGATACCAAGGCAGTTTTCGATTTCAGCATCAATTTTTTCCGCAGCCAGTAAAAATAAGTCAGGAGCAGGTTTGCCTTTTTTAACAGCAGCGGGATCTGCGATTGCGTCGAAATAATCTGTTAATCCCATTCTTTCTAGTAGGAAAGGACCATTTTTGCTTGCTGAAGCAAGAGCGATTTTGATATTATTTTTTTTCAAATCATTTAGTAAAGGGAGGATACCAGGATAAATATCATCTGCTGAAAAAGCTTGTATGGATTCAACGTAAAAATCATTTTTATCCTTTGCGAATGCATGGAATTCATCTTCGCTATAGAGTTCTGTTTGTCCACCATGTTCTAGGATTAAGCGTAAAGAATCTTCACGGCTGACTCCTTTTAGTTTCTCATTAAAAGTACGGTCAATCTCAACATCTAATCTATCCGCTAAAGCTTTCCAGGCTTGATAATGGTATTCAGCTGTATCTGTAATAACACCGTCTAAGTCAAATAAGACCGCTTCAAACATCCTTTATATCCTCCTTGTAGCAACAGAAATTTTATCTGTCAATTTAACCGTTTTGCCATATAAGTCAAGAGACAACGGGCTTCCTTCTAGCAATTCAATTGAAACTGTTTCTTTATCAGCAGTAATCAATAGTAAACGTCTGCGATAGTTAATGTGGAAAGCATAGCTATCCCATGAAGCTGGTACAAATGGTGCAAATGAAAGTGTTTCGTTCCAAGTTTTCATTTGAGCAAAGCCTTGAACAATCGCTAACCAACTTCCTGTCATTGAAGTAATATGCAGACCGTCTTCTGTATCGTTATTATAATTGTCTAAGTCAAGGCGAGCAGTACGTTGGTACATTTCAACGGCCTTGTCTTCCATGCCTAATTCTGCCGCTAAAATAGCATGAATAGAAGGGGATAGAGAAGATTCATGAACGGTCATTGGTTCGTAGAATTCAAAGTTTTTACGAATTTCTTCTTTACTATATTGGTCACCGAAGTAGTAAATACCTTGCAAGACGTCTGCTTGTTTAATGAAGCATGAACGTAAAATTTTGTCCCATGACCAATTTTGGTTAAGCGGCAGGTCAGCAGCACTTAAGTCAGTCACTGGCATCAAGTCTTTATCCAAGAATGTATCGTGTTGAACGAATACACCTGTTTCTGGATCGATTGGGTAATACATGTTCTCAGCAATATCCTCCCATTTCGCTAATTCTTCGGTTGAGATATTGATTGTTGCTTCAGCCTCGTATTTTCTGTAATTTTCAGCTGTGTAACGTAATACCCAGGCAGCAATTGTATTAGTAAACCAGTTGTTGTTTACATTGTTTTCATATTCGTTTGGCCCTGTGACACCGTGCAACATGTATTTACCGGTTCGTTTTGAGAAGTGAACGCGGTCTGCCCAGAAACGAGAAATTTCTAGTAAGATTTCCAGACCTTCTTTTTTCAGATAGCTGTCATCACCTGTGTAGTTTGTGTAGTTATAAATTGCGTAAGGGATCGCACCATTACGATGAATTTCCATAAAGGTAATTTCCCACTCGTTATGACACTCAACACCAGTAAAGGTCACCATTGGATACAAAGCACCCGCCAGACCTTGTTGACGAGCATTATGGATTGCACCATCTAGCTGATTGTAACGGTATTTCAGTAGATTCTTAGTAACGCTTGGATCAGATAAAGCCAAGTAAAGTGGTACAGCGTAGGCCTCTGTATCCCAGTAAGTTGCGCCTCCATATTTTTCGCCAGTGAAACCTTTTGGTCCAATGTTTAAGCGCTCATCTTCACCATAGTAAGTTGAGAATAATTGAAATAGATTGAAACGGATTCCTTGCTGAGCCGCGACGTCACCATCGATCACAACGTCAGCTAATTTCCAGCGCTCCATCCAAGCATCAGCATGAGCTTTTTTCAATACTTCATAACTTTCAGTCAAACCATTCAAGAGAGCCATTGCACCAGCAACTTGTTTAGCTTCTTCGATATCACGGCTGGTTACAATCGCAACGAACTTATCAACTTGCGTTATTTGTCCAGCAATTAAATCGAAAGTAAAACTTTCTTCTGTTACCAAAGCCGTTTGTTTTTGTTCACTGCTTCCGGTTGTACGGTTAGACATAGCTGCAGTGACAGTGAATTGATCGACACCAAATGGATTTGGAATCGTGCGCATTGTTAAATAAGCATTTTCTTTTTCAAAACCACGAGCGATTTCTTCCCAGAACATTTCACCATAGTTGCTGTCTTCGTTCTGAACATTCCCATCAAGCTTAGAAACAACTTTTAATATACCATTTCCAGCTAAAGTTTCGGCCGTTAAGCGGAAAGCACCGATTTCTTTTTTCGTAATGCTCAAGAATCGTTCGAAGTTAAAACGAACGGTCACACCATCAACCGTTACAGTGAAGTAGCGGTTTAAAATCCCTGTTTGCATATCCAATTCTAGATAAAATTCTTCTGGATCCATTTTTGCCAAGTCAATTGCTTGGTTGTTAATATAAAGGTCCATAGCTGCGAAGTTTACAGCATTGATTACTTTCCCAAAATATTCAGGATAACCGTTTTTCCACCAGCCAACACGGGTTTTGTCTGGGTACCAAATCCCTGCTAAATAAGTTCCGGAGTGGTGATCACCTGAGTAAGATTCTTCAAAGTTTCCTCGCATGCCCATGTAACCATTACCGATACTTGTGAGAGATTCTTGTAAACGTATATTTTCTCGATCAAGTGTGTTTGTATATACTTTCCAAGGATCAACTTGGAATAGACGTTGCATGTTGTTCATTTTATTCCTCCTAAAGATTTATATGCTCTTATAATAAACGCAACCGATTGCGTAGTCAACCTATACATGATTTTCTTATTTTTATATAGAAAAAAAAGAATATAAAGAATTTTTATAAAGGGTTTACAAAGTTTGAAAGAGAGTTTATAATGATTTTAACGAAACCGGTTGCGCCACCTGCCGGATTTTTTAGGAGGAGAGAATTTGAAAAAAATATTTAATTTTGAATTTTGGCAAAAATTTGGAAAAGCCTTGATGGTTGTTATTGCTGTTATGCCAGCAGCTGGATTAATGATTAGTATCGGTAAAACATTGCCGCTCATTAACCAAGATTTATCTTTATTGATGACAATAGGTAGCGTTATCGAAAACATTGGTTGGGGTGTTATTGGTAACCTTCATTTACTTTTTGCTTTAGCAATAGGTGGGAGTTGGGCTAAAGAACGTGCTGGCGGTACGTTTGCAGCTGGTATCGCATTTATTTTAATTAATCGTATAACTGGATCGGTTTTTGGCGTAACAAGTGATATGTTAAATGATTCTGAAGCATTTACGCATACTTTATTTGGGACGAAAATTATGGTAAATGGATTCTTCACCAGTGTTTTGGAAGCACCAGCTCTTAATATGGGGGTCTTCGTAGGGATTATTGCTGGTTTTGTAGGGGCAATGGCTTATAACAAATATTACAATTTCCGTAAATTACCAGATGCCTTATCATTCTTCAATGGTAAACGCTTTGTACCATTTGTAGTTATTTTATGGTCAACAATTATTTCACTCGTATTGGCAGGATTTTGGCCATACATTCAAGCTGGAATTAACAACTTTGGTCTATGGATTGCGCAATCACAAGACACGGCACCGATTTTAGCGCCTTTCCTATACGGAACATTGGAACGTTTGTTACTACCATTTGGCTTGCACCATATGTTGACTATTCCAATTAACTATACACAATTGGGTGGAACATACACCATTCTTTCTGGTGCTCAAGCTGGAACACAAGTATTTGGCCAAGATCCATTGTGGTTGGCCTGGGCAACTGACTTAGTAAATTTACGTGGTGTTGATGCATCACAATATGAATATGTGATGAACGGTTGGGTACCAGCTCGCTTTAAAGTTGGTCAAATGATTGGTGCTTCAGGTATTTTGATGGGACTGTCTCTTGCGATGTTCAAAAATGTGGACATTGACAAACGTAATGCGTATAAATCGATGTATATTTCAGCAGCACTAGCTGTGTTCTTGACAGGAGTAACAGAACCGCTTGAGTTCATGTTTATGTTTGCAGCAACTCCTCTGTATATCGTTTACGCTTTGATTCAAGGTGCAGCTTTCGCTATGGCGGATATCTTGCCGCTTCGCTTGCACTCATTTGGTAATATTGAATTGCTGACACGTACACCGTTGGCGGTTAAAGCGGGTCTAGGACCAGATTTGATTTACTTTATAATTGTTGTTATCGCATTTGGAGTATTGGCTTACTTTGTAGCTAACTTTATGATCCGTAAATTTAATTTTGCAACGCCGGGGCGTAATGGAAACTACGAAGTGGATGCTGGAACACCGGCAGCTACTACAGAACCAGGTGCAATTAATAGCCAAGCAGCTTCAATTATTGCTTTGTTGGGCGGAAGTGAAAATATTGTTGATGTAGATGCATGTATGACACGTCTACGTGTTACTGTTAAAGAAAACACATTGGTTGCCCAAGAACAGCAATGGAAACAACTGGGTGCCATGGGACTACTTGTCAAAGACAAGGGCGTTCAAGCTGTTTACGGTCCAAAAGCGGATGTATTGAAATCAGATATTCAAGATTTGCTCGATTCAGGTATCGACTTGTCGGCTTATACCTCAGCTGAAATAGCAACAGAGGAAACAGTTGAATCATCAATAGTTTCGGCTTCTAAAGGAGATTTATTAAACGTTGCAAAGGGTGAAGTTATAGAAATTGAAAAAGTCAATGATCCAGTTTTTGCTGGTAAAATGATGGGCGATGGCTTTGCAGTGGAGCCAACCGATGGCATAGTTTACTCACCTGTTGCAGCTAAAGTCATTTCAATTTTTCCAACGAAACACGCAATTGGTTTACAAACAGAAGCAGGGGTTGAAGTACTGGTTCACATGGGATTAAACACTGTTGAATTGAAAAATGAGGCTTTCAAGTTATATGTCACCGAAGGACAAACAGTTGAAGCTGGGAGTTTGCTGGCGGAGATGGACTTAGAATCTGTTAAGGTTGAAGGCAAAGAAACTACAATCGTTACTGTCTTTACGAATGCAGACAAACTTAAATCTTACCAATTAAATAAAATGGGCGAGCAAGCTGCCAAAACAGTGATTGGACACTTTGAAAGCTAGTCAGATAAAATAAAACACAGAAGCTGGGAAATTATTCCTAGCTTTTTGTGTCAAAAGAAAGGAAAATAATATGTCTAAAATCATGACGTTGAATACACACAGTTGGATGGAAGAAGATGCGGAGAAAAAGTTGCAGCAACTAGCAGATCAAATAGCTGAAGTTGACTATGATATCATTGCCCTGCAAGAAGTTAACCAAGAGTTGGATTCAGAAAAAACGACAACCGATTTCTTTTTCCAGCCACTGGCAGACCAAGCTGATATTCATCAAGATAACTTCGCTTATATTTTAATAGAAATACTGAAAGAAAAGGGCTTAAACTATTATTGGTCTTGGACAGCCAGTCATATTGGTTATGGCCGTTATGCTGAAGGAGCGGCTATACTATCGAAAGCTCCGATTGCGGCAGATCATTTTTTGGTTTCGCTAGAAGATGATTTTGCAGACTACCATACCCGACAAATTTTAATCGGAAAAACTCAACTCTTAGGCCAGGAAGTTCGGGTCTTGAGTAGTCACTATTCGTGGTGGAATGATGAAAAAGACTCTGGATTTGCTTATGAATGGGACAAGACACTCGCTTATCTTGAACAAGATGGCAGCCCGATTATTTTGATGGGCGACTTGAATAATGCAGCGGATGTGAGAGGGGAAGGGTATGATTATTTAAAAACAACGGCACCTCAGCTGCTGGATGCTTATGAAGAGGCTGAAGAGAGAAGTGGAAGCTACACAGTAGAAAAAAGTATAGATGGGTGGAAAGGAAACCAACAACCATTGCGAATTGATTATATTTTTATAACCGCACCATTGAAGGTTGCTTCTTATAAAGTCATTTTCGATGGTGTTGCCGGTCCGATTGTTAGTGATCATTACGGCGTGGAGGCAGAAATTTACTGCTAAGATTTTTTTAGCTAGAAAAAATAAAATGTGCTATACTGACTTGCGTATTGAATTATCGAAAGTTGAGGAAATAAATATGCGAGCAAGAGTGATTTATAATCCATCTGCAGGAAGAGAAGTTCTAACGAAAAATATGTTAGAGATTTTGCGGATTTTAGAAAGAGCTGGATATGAAACGAGTACCTATG
The DNA here is from genome assembly GCF_003955755.1 of Jeotgalibaca ciconiae. Taxonomy (NCBI): domain Bacteria; kingdom Bacillati; phylum Bacillota; class Bacilli; order Lactobacillales; family Carnobacteriaceae; genus Jeotgalibaca; species Jeotgalibaca ciconiae. The sequence goes on from NZ_CP034465.1 coordinate 1,779,631, forward strand.
CAACAACACCAGAACCTCATTCTGCTAAAAATGAAGCAAGAAGAGCTGCATTAGCAGGCTTTGACTTGCTTGTAGCTGCGGGAGGAGATGGAACGATAAATGAAGTTGTTAGTGGGATTGCTTCTTTAGAGAAACGTCCCAAAATTGGTATTATCCCTGCAGGGACAACTAATGACTATGCTCGGGCGTTAAAAATACCTCGAATGGATCTGCTGGCTGCCGCTGAGGTGATTGCTGCCGACCATGTCATTCCAATGGATGTGGGACAAGCGAATGGTCAATATTTCGTTAATATCGCTGCAGGAGGTTACTTGACTGATCTCACTTATGAAGTTCCCGCAAAATTGAAAACTATTTTTGGTTATCTGGCATATCTTGTTAAAGGAGCAGAGAAACTACCAAGTGTACGGCCCATTCACATGCGCGTTGAGTATGAAGGCGGCGTTTATGATGGGATGGGCTCCATGTTTTTTGTTGCGATGACAAATTCAACAGGCGGCTTTGAAATGCTGGATCCTGATATTGTATTAGGCGATGGAAAATTCTCTTTATTCATTTTAAAAACTGCAAATGTATTTGAAATATTGCAAATTATTGGAGCAGTTTTAAATGGAGGAAGACATCTAAATCATCCGCAAGTTCTATATACTAAAACAAGTTTCGTAAAGGTAGAATCAAAAGACAACCAACGAATCATGATTAATTTAGATGGCGAGTATGGAGGAGATTCTCCAACGACCTTTATTAATCATCAACAACATATTCAAATTATTGGAAATCGATCAGACTATGCAGAGCCCATTGATACATCCGAACATCGGGATGCATTTATAGATATGATTGATAAGTTGGATACCAACGAAATGGAGTAAATAAAAAATTCTCGGTTCTGCTATTAGAATCGGGATTTTTTTTATAGACTATGGGATTATAAGTTCAGCCATCAATGTCTAGCTCCCAAGTCCTGACCTAGTGAAAAAAAGATAAATTTGCCCCATTGCGCGCTTCGCTGCTCATTCAGGGTCAAATTTCCTATTTTTTCATAGGTCAAGGCGGACTTGTACGCTTTTCTTATAGACTAGGGGATTATAAGTTCAGCCATCAATGTCTAGCTCCCAAGTCCTGACCTAGTGAAAAAAAGATAAATTTGCCCCATTGCGCGCTTCGCTGCTCATTCAGGGTCAAATTTCCTATTTTTTCATAGGCCAAGGCGGACTTGTCCGCTTTTCTTATAGAGGAGGTACTATAAGTTCTGCGGACTGAGAGATGACTTGTTTCATATTCCTTGTTCTGAATTTCCATAGGATAAAAATATTTATCTAATTGTTTTCAAAAAAATGGAACTCTTTGAAACGCAATCGATTAAAAAGAAAGAAGAATAACCTTGTTTACCTTTGCAATTTCACAAAAAAGCTTTGTTTTCGCTGCTGAATTAGTACCCCTTACATTTTCTTTGTTTTTCTGTTATAATATATATATATAGTGATATGCAAAAAATAGACATTCAGATGTTTGTTTTTTTCATATAATTTAAAAAGGGGGACTTACATTGTATCAAGTGGAAGATTATGTTGTCTATGGTAACGAGGGTGTCTGTAAGATCGAGGCGATTGAAAAGCTTGATATTACTGGAGCAAATGTTGAGAAGGTCTATTATGTATTACAACCAATCTATCGAAGTGGAACAGTATACACGCCTGTCGATACAAAAGTTTCAATGAGACCCGTTATTTCCAAAGAGGCTGCTCAAACCCTGATCGAAGGAATTCCTTCCATTCAAGCGGAAATTGATGGCCCGACAAATGCTACGTTCCTAAAAAATAAATATACAGAAATGTTATTAGCAAATGATTGTGAAGAACTCATTCAATTAATTAAAACGGTTAACGTAAAAGAAGATATCGCAGAAAAGAAAAATAAAAAGCTTGGACAAACCGACAAGCACTATTTACGTAAAGCAGAAGACTTACTTTATAGTGAGTTTGCTATTGCTTTGGGTATTCCGATTAATAAAGTGCAGACTTATATAAAAGAGCGAATTGAAACTCACGCAGTTGCAAAATAAATAAGCAAGTAGAGAGCGAAAAAACAGTTCGATAATTGAAGGTGTTGGTGAATCAATTTGATTCACCAACACCTTCTTTGTTTTTGAATGCAAAAAGAATATTCACTTAGGCCAAACATTTTCATTGGGACCTGCAGTTTAATCGAGGGGAGTAGTGTCTCTCTATTGTACCGACAATAGAATAGCAATACGAAAGAAAAGTGTACGCCTGTCCAACATCATCTTATTTCTTCTGTAAAACCGAAATATCATACTTTAGTGCAGTATTCCTTCTAATACTTTTGCGTTATACTGTAATGAGTGGGAAGCTCACTTCAAGAATTAGAGGGGATGGAAAGCAAATATGAATAAGTTTTTTCAATGGATTGGGAATATTATGAAACAATCAAACCGCCCGGACGATCTTTCACGTTTTTTATTAAAAGCCGGAGTGATAATTGGAGTTTTGGGAGTAGTATTTTCAAATAAATTATTACTATGGTTGGGTTTTTCAGCAATTATCATTTTATATATACGTATTTTTTCAAAAGACAAGCAACGTTATTACCAAGAAAATCAAACTTATTTGAAGTTTAAAAACCGCTTCTTGAAATTTTTCCAAAAGAAGACGCAAACCATTCAAAATAAAAAGAATACATTGAAACAAAAGAAAACACACCGATTTTATAAATGTCCCGAATGTGGTCAAAAAGTACGTATTCCAAAAGGGAGGGGAAAAGTAACCATTACTTGTCCTTCTTGTGGGAATAAATTTGTAAAAAAAAGCTAGTAAAAGGAATATAGATGATGAAAAAGAATAAATTAATAAAATGGATCACACTGCCATCTTTGCTGTTTTTACTCTTTGGAATGCTCACAGCGTGTTCCTTAGTAGAGTTTGAGGACTTAGAATCTTACCCGGAAACTACTGTGAAAAAAGAAGTAACGGAGGGAGAAGCTTATTCCAGCAAAGAAGAGGTAGCTGAATACCTCTATATTTTTGAAGAACTTCCGCCCAACTATTTAACGAAATCAAAAGCAAGAGAGTTAGGTTGGGATAATAGTAAAGGGAACCTTTGGGAAGTGGCAGAAGGAATGTCAATTGGGGGAGACTACTTCGGTAATTATGAAGGAGCCTTGCCCGAAAAAGAAGGCAGAGATTATTATGAAGCAGATATTAATTATCAGGGAGGATACAGAAATGCGGAGCGAATTGTTTTTTCTGATGATGGCTTGATTTTTTATACGGATGATCATTATGAAACTTTCGAACAGCTTTATGGAGAGGAGTAGCAGTCATGAAAAAAATCATTTTAGATGGAAGCAGCTTTATAGATAAGGAAGCGGCACATGTTATTTTGCAAGAAAAAATGGAACTTCCAGACTATTATGGGAAGAATTTAGATGCCTTATGGGACTGCCTCTCAAGCGACTTTACGAAGCGGATGATTATTATTCAGAATCCTCATCGTATTAAAGAGAATCTAGGTAGATACGGAGAAGCATTACTACGTGTGTTTGTTGATGCAAAGAAAGCAAATCCTGCTGTAACAGTTGCATTTGCTTATAATATGAGGAAAAAAAAATCCTGAGATAATCTACAGTCTTAGGTTTTTTTTGCTTTCTACTTCTTATTATCTGTTGTTCTACTATAATAAGAAGCATAATTAAAAAAAGAAGGAAGGGATCAGAAATGAAGGCCGTTTGGAAGAAAATCTTGAGTGGGATGGTCATCATCTTTTTTATTTTTATTGGCTTATTCGCTTGGTATATAAATGACGACTATGATGCAACTGATGAAGCTCTGATAGCTTTAGAATCAAATGAAAAAGTAACGGTTTTTGAAGGAGATCCGCTTCGATTTTATCCCAAGAATGAAGAAGCTGAAATTGGAATTATTTTTTATCCTGGAGGGAAAGTGGAGGAGGAAGCTTATGCACCTTTGATGCAAAGTCTGGCTGAAGAAGGATATGCAGTTTTTTTGGCAGATATGCCCTTTGGATTGGCAGTATTCGATATTAATGCAGCTGAATCCATCATGGCAGAGCATCCCGAAATTTCACAGTGGTATGTGGCAGGACATTCGTTAGGTGGATCAATGGCTGCAATTTTTGCAAGTAATGCGGTAGAAGAGTTAGCAGGCTTAATCTTATTAGCATCCTATTCAACTGCTGATTTATCACAAACTCATTTACCAGTCTTGTCCCTATATGGGAGCGAAGACCATGTATTGAATCAAGAGAAGGTTGAAGAATATCGCTCAAAGCTGCCAGAAAATCATGATGAGATCATTATTGCAGGCGGGAATCATGCGCAATTTGGAAACTACGGTATCCAAAAAGGCGACGGAGAATCCCTCATTTCTGCTGAAGAGCAACAAAGGATTACGGTTCAGGAAATTATACAATTTATTAACGAACAAAAAACCAATCATTAATTGAAAATGATTGGTTTTTTCATAAATCAGGGTAGCGTAAGTTCTGCTTTATAAAGTTTGATGTTTTTATAGAAACAGACGTTCCAATAGGATTTCGATGCTGGACATCTTTATTTTTTAGAAATAACGACGTCCAGCAATAAATTTATCCTTGAACATCTTTATTCTAGAAAAACAAAGACATTCGAGCCGTAAAATGAACTTGAACATCGTTATTTTAGGCTAAGCGAGTACAAGTTCTGCCGTCACTGCCTAGCTACTGGGTTCGGGACTAGTAAATTTGTCTCATTGCATGCTTCGTTGCTCTCTAAGGCGGATTGCCTGTTTTTTCATAGGGAAAGCGGACTTGTCCGCTTTTCTAATAGACTAGGGGATTATAAGTTCAGCCATCAATGTCTAGCTCCCAAGTCCTGACCTAGTGAAAAAAAGATAAATTTGCCCCATTGCGCGCTTCGCTGCTCGCTAACGCATATCATTCGACTAACCCGCTGAAGCGTGAAGTCTCCTGACAATTCAGGGTCAAATTTCCTATTTTTTCATAGGCCAAGGCGGACTTGTCCGCTTTTCTAGTAAAGACTTATTCATTTTTTTTATGGGAAACAACTTTCGTCCCTCGTTTTTCAGCAATTTCTTTTGCGCGTTTTTCTGCTTCTTTTTTAGTGTCATAAGTATCCGAGGCTTGTTTTGCACCTTCTGTTTTTACTTCCCAATGTTCTTCCTCTTCAATATAGCGAACATGAACGTCTTTTTCAATATATTCTGGACCTTTATTGTCACCATCAGAATCATGTTTCGTTAAATCTTTCTCTTTTAATTCTTTTTTCTCTTTTGCAGTTGCGTCTTCTGCCCATTTTTTGGCTTGGGATGTAGCGATTGGGATAGCTCTTTCTTCTTTGTATCCATCAGCTAGCATGGCATTTGCGATATCGATTGCTTTTCGACGAGTATTCACATCTAAATTTTTCCAACTACTTGGATAATCCTGTTCTGTCCAAGGCATGTATCTTTCCTCCCAAATCTTATTAGTAGTTATAGTGTACTGAAAAAGGAAAGCAGACTCAAAACAAAACACTTTCTTCTAGATAGGGTAAAAATCAATGGACAATTGCACCTTTTCTTGCTATATTATGATAGATATAGAGATTCTATGAAGAAGAGAGTACTTTTTCATTTACGCTATGAGCGAGTGGGGATGGTGAAAGCCCACAGCGATAAGAAAAATGAACCGCACTTCTTTTGAAAATGATCTGAAAACAGTAGGATTATTCGGGTAGCTCCGTTACAGGTAAAGAGGGCGTAGCACGATTTTGCGCCAAACGAGAGTGGTACCACGGATAATCGTCTCTCTTTTGCAAGGGCAAAAGAGGACGCTTTTTTTTGTTCACCATGTGAACTCTAAGTACTTAGATAGAGATATAACAAAGGAGAAGAAGAATGGATTATAAATTATTAATTGCAAAAGAAATTCACCAGCACGTAGCGGAGCATTTAACAGAAGAGCAAATATTCGATTTGTTAGAAAATCCCAAACATGCAGACCACGGGGACGTAGCTTTTCCAGCGTTTTCTTTGGCGAAAGTATTCCGTAAAGCTCCACAAATGATTGCCAATGAATTGGCAGAAAAAATCAATCACAGTTTTATTGAAAAAACGGAAACAGTAGGACCGTACTTGAATTTCTTTTTAAATAAAAATGAAATCAGTTCCGCTGTTTTAAAAGAAATTACGACACAAAAGGATACATTCGGGGACGCTTCAATTGGCGAGGGAAAAAATGTTCCTATCGATATGTCTTCACCAAATATTGCAAAACCAATTTCAATGGGACATTTACGTTCAACGGTAATTGGTAATGCCTTAGCAAATATTGTCGAAAAAGTAGGTTATAAACCCGTAAAAATCAATCACTTAGGTGACTGGGGCACTCAATTTGGAAAGCTGATCGTGGCTTATAAAAAATGGGGCAATGAAGCTGATGTAAAAGCTGATCCCATTGCACAACTTTTGAAATTATATGTTCAATTCCATGAAGTTGCTGAAGAAGAAACAGAACTTGAAGATGAGGCACGCGAGTGGTTTAAAAAGTTGGAAGACGGTGACCAAGAAGCAAGTGAGCTTTGGAAATGGTTCCGTGAAGAATCCTTGAAAGAATTCATGAAGATTTATGAGATGTTGGATATTTCATTTGATTCATTCAATGGAGAAGCATTCTATAATGATAAAATGGATGAAGTAGTTGAATTATTAGAAGAGAAAAATCTGTTGACTACTGATCGTGGCGCTACTATTGTTGATCTAGAAAAGTATAATTTAAATCCTGCCTTAATCAAGAAAAGTGATGGAGCAACTTTGTATATTACGCGTGACTTAGCGGCAGCAATCTACCGCAAACGTACCTATGACTTCGCACTTTCCTTGTATGCAGTGGGAAATGAACAATCCAATCATTTTAAACAATTAAAAGCTGTTTTATCAGAAATGGGTTACGACTGGGCAGAAGATATGTATCATATTCCATTTGGGTTGATTACGCAAGGTGGTAAAAAACTTTCAACTCGTAAAGGAAAAATTATTCTTCTAGAAGAAGTACTGAACGAAGCAACGAATCTAGCAATGGAACAAATCAATGAAAAGAATCCTAATTTGGAAGATAAAGAAGAAGTTGCCAAACAAGTTGGTATTGGTTCCGTCATTTTCCATGATTTGAAAAATGATCGTCTGAATAACTTTGACTTTGTCCTAGAAGAAGTCGTTCAATTTGAAGGCGAAACAGGCCCTTACGTTCAATATACAAATGCGCGTGCGCTAAGTATTTTACGTAAAGCAGATGTAGAGCTGGATCTAGAAGAAAAATTAAGTTTGGATGATGAATATGCTTGGGAAGTAATTAAATTAATCAATAGTTTCCCAGATATCGTGTTGACTGCTTTTGAGAAGTTCGAACCTTCCGTTATTGCAAAATATTCATTACATTTATCGCAAGCATTTAATAAATATTATGGCAATACAAGAATTTTAATTGAAGATGAACAAAGAAATGCACGTCTTGTTCTTGTAAAAGCAACGACGGTAGTCTTGCAAGAAAGCTTACGTCTACTAGGCGTTAAAGCACCAAGTAAAATGTAAAAAAGCGAAATAAGATAGTCCGATTTTTTTGAATGTTCTACCCAGAAAAAACAGCAAGGCAGATAAAAATCTGCTTTGCTGTTTTTGTTCATAGACTAGGGGATTATAAGTTCAGCCATCAATGTCTAGCTCCCAAGTCCTGACCTAGTGAAAAAAAGATAAATTTGCCCCATTGCGCGCTTCGCTGCTCGCTAACGCATATCATTCGACTAACCCGCTGAAGCGTGAAGTCTCCTGACAAATCAGGGTCAAATTTCCTATTTTTTCATAGGCCAAGGCGGACTTGTCCGCTTTTCTTGTCCTGTAAAAATAGTTTTGATTAATAGGAACTTCCAAATATCTGAACAAGATACAATATTTCACCATCATAATAAACGCCTACCCCAAGTTCCTCAAAACCGGCTTCAATCATATTCTCGTAGTGCCCAGGGCTTTCAACCCAACCTTCAAAAAGAAATTCAGCCATACCTGGATCATCTAAGTGATAAGTTGCCATTGCCAGATTTTCACCAGTTATTGAATAGAAATATTCCAGACCACCTTCGTTTAACACTGTGTGAAACTCAGTCCCATTTGGTCTCGTATGAGAAAAACTTTCTGCAGACTCTTGTGCTCGAATATCAGCTGCACTTTGAAGAGTATCATTTTGTTGTACAGTACCAACATTTTGTTCGGTTCGTAATCGGTTGGTTAATTGTAAGATTGTATCACGAATAAGTCCTTCATCTACTGAATCTGGCTGAGAAATAGGATTATTAATGATAAAGTGTTCCATACTGGAAGAATCTTCGGAAACAGAGACAGCATCATTTGGTTCTTCAACTTGAAAGAAATTTTCAAGATAAGGAAGAATTGTCGTTACAAGTAATCCCGAGTCAATAATATAGAATAATATCGAGATGACCAGCAGAGTTGTGAGGAGTTTTTTAAAGAATTTTCGCATAAGATGATCACCTCATTGTTTGCTTTCTATTTAACTATTATAACAAAACCGCATTCATTCTGTTAGAAATTAAAAATAAGGTGTGAGTGCCATTAAGTAGTGAAACCGTTTTGATTATGCTATTCTTATTTTAATGAAGAAGAATTCATAAGAAAGAAGGGATTATGATGGGAAGAATTAGTAATTGGCAACTAATCAAACGTGAGACACAGCCTTCTTTAACAGTTCGATCAACGGTTTTATTAAAGGATTTACAAAATGAGATGGATGAAGCAAGAAACAAAGTTTTCGCATATTTAAAATTGATTGATGAATATCCAGCAGGGGCTTTCTATGCCGTATATTATTCTTTTTCCAAAAAAGAAGTAGATCTGGAAGCTGGCTTTCCAGTATATCGGAAGATGGATGGAGAAGAAGAGATACAGCCAGCTGAAAAGTCAGCAGGGCTTTTTCTTTCTTGTTATCATCAAGGGCCTTATCGGAAAATTCCATCAGTTTATAAAGAAATGGATCAGTGGTTAGAGGAGCATTCCTTTGAGACTTCTGGGATTTCAGAAGAAAATTATTTAAATGAGAATGTTGATGAAAATTTTTTCCTTACGCAAATATTAATTCCCGTTCAAGAAAAAAATAAAGATGTAAAAGTTTAATGGAGGAGATATTTTGTGAGCAATAACGGTCAAAGAGAAAATAAAATGGGTACGATGCCAATCAAGCGTTTGCTGATTAATATGTCAGTACCAATGATGATATCGATGCTTGTTCAATCTTTATATAATATTGTTGATAGTATTTTTGTAGCACAAATTAGTGAAGAAGCGTTGACGGGAGTATCGCTTGCTTTTCCAATTCAAACACTTATGATTTCTCTAGCAGTTGGTTCAGGAGTGGGGATGAATGCTCTTGTTTCGAGAAGACTTGGGCAAAAACGTTTTGAAGAAGCCAATCAAACAGCGGAAAATGCTATATTCTTAAATGTTATTCACAGTTTTCTCTTCTTTCTTTTTGGCATTTTCCTAGTAAGAGCTTTTTTTACTGCTCAAACTTCGAATGCGGAAATTCTGCGTCATGGGAAAGATTACTTGGACATTGTCACAATATTTAGTTTTGGACTTTATATGCAAGTTACTTTTGAAAGGATGCTTCAGTCAACGGGTTTGTCAATCTATTCGATGATTTCCCAAGCAACCGGTGCCATTACCAATATTATTCTGGATCCGATTTTTATTTTTGGATGGTTTGGCCTGCCGGCGATGGGAACAAAGGGGGCTGCAATTGCGACTGTCATTGGGCAGTTGTTAGCTGCATTACTAGGGGTGTATTTTAATATACATTTTAATAAGGAACTTCGTTTATCATTGAAAAAGTTTCGTCCGAGTATTCAGATTGCCAAAGATATTTATGCAATTGGAATACCTTCAATTGTCATGATGGCGATCGGTTCCGTATTAAACTTATCAATGAATAATATTTTAATATCATTTACAGCAACTGCGACAGCTGTTTTTGGAGTGTATTTCCGCCTGCAAAGCTTCGTCTTTATGCCTGTCTTTGGCATGAATAATGGGATGGTTCCCATCCTCGGTTATAATTTGGGTGCAATGCAACCAGATCGGATAAAAGATACGATTAAGTTAGCTGTCAGGTATGCAGTAATCATTATGCTCATTGGAACAGTTATTTTTCAGTTATTCCCAGAAGCGCTATTAGCACTCTTTAATGCTTCGGACGGTATGCTTAAAATTGGAATTCCGGCTCTTCGCATTATCAGTATTCATTACATTATTGCAGGAGTCAGTATTGTATTAAGTTCGGCATTTCAAGCTTTCGGATATGGAAAATACAGTCTGGTCGTTTCACTCACTAGACAAATTCTTGTTCTTTTACCAGTAGCATATTCAATGTCGCTTACTGGGAATGTAAACAATATTTGGTGGGCCTATCCAATTGCCGAAGTGGTTTCCTTGATATTTTGTATATTCTTTATGAAACGGATTAACCAAAAACAAATCGAGCCATTATATGATATGGTAGCTCAACAATTGACAGAATGAAAAAACGACTAATCAAAATCTTTCTAAAAGTTTTGATTAGTCGTTTTGTCTTCCGTATTATTTAGTGTTGATAGAATGGTTGGAGCAATCTTCCAGAAGAAGTTTCTTTCAGCCATCAATGTCCAGTGGTATGAGACTGTCCCTTGGAAATTATTGGCATCGTTGACTAAACTACTATATGATTAAAGAAAAATAATTGAGGTGGAAGAATGGATGTATCAAAATGGATAAGTGTACTCTCGGAAGTTGATGGGATAGACGGTATTGTTTTAGGCGGATCAAAAAGCAGAGGAGAAGCAGACATTCATTCAGATACAGATATTGGTGTGTATTATCATGAATCAATAAATTGGGATGAATTCGAGGAGGTTTTAAGGACTCTTTCAGAACAGAGAAGAGAAGGAGAGAAAGTACTTTTTCTGCCTGGAGAATGGGGTCCATGGGTAAACGGAGGCGCATGGCTAACAATTGCTGGGGATGCTTATGATGTAATTTTACGGGATACCAAACGCGTAAAAAAAGAAATTAATGAATGTTTAAATGGTACGATCACGATTGATTACCAAGTCGGACATCCTTTTGGATATGTAAATACCATTTATGCTGCGGAAGTTCATTATGCTGAAATTTTGTGGGAGAAAGAAAGTCGACCGATAAGCCAATTAAAGAATCAGCTGCATTCCCAAGGTCCTCTCCCTTCTAAAATGAAAGAAGCATCCATTGACAGATTTTTATTTGAAGCGCAATTTTCCATGGATACTGCGAGAAAAGCGGTTCTTAAAGGAGACGTTCATTATGTAAATGGTTGTTTTTTTAGGACGGTCAGTTGCTGGAATCAAGTATTGTATGCATTGAATGATCGCTTTATGATGAATGAAAAAGGGAGCTTGAAAGTTGCGAACCAGTTACCGATCTCTCCAGAAGCATATCTCGTTCGTGTATACCAAGCGTACCAGTACTTTTCTGAACATAACCCTCAACTTGGCTTTGAAGAATTTGAATTATTACAAACAGAAATAGTAGAATTAATAAACAAAAATTCCCGAAAATGAAATATTGATTAAAAGGACAATTTCTGTTTGTATTATCATACTGTTCACGTTAATATAGTACAGATGATAATCATGTTCAATTTTGAAAGAGGATGCGAAAAACAATAGTAGGTTTCGAAAGGGTTTTTCGCCGAAATGCAGTCAATTCTGTGTTGGGGTCCGTTTAAATAAGACGGACACTGCCTGATAGCCTTGCCCAAAGACTATTAAGGAGTGCTTTCCTAATTGAGGGCAGAAGGATAATCCCCAACAGCCTTTTGCTCATTGGGGATTTTTTGTGCTTATTTTTAGCTTTTTTCGCTTTTCATGATTGCAAAGGAATGAAAATATAGTTAGGTGGGTAAATTGTGAAAAAGAAAAAAAGAACATTCCAGATTCCTCATACGTATGTATTGTTAATAGGGGTCATGTTAATAATGGCATTGCTGACTTGGATTATTCCAGCAGGGCAATTTGAAGTAATTGAACAAGGTGGTCGTACCATTTCTTTACCGGGATCTTGGCACTCGGTTGATCAGAAACCGCAGGGATTCTTCGATATTATTAATTCGATTCCTAGGGGACTATCCGAATCAGCCGACATTTCCTTCTTTATTTTTCTTATTGGAGGTGCTTTTACTGTCATTAATGAAACAGGAATGGTAGAAGCATTGATTTATAAAGCTTCACAAAAGTTAAAAGGAAGAGAAAGTTTAGTAATTCCAGTATTTTTAATGATTTTTGGGATTGCAGGAGCAACACTCGGTTTTTCCGAAGAAACAATTGTCTTCATCCCCATGGGAATTTCATTAGCACTTGCGTTAGGCTATGATGCGATTGTCGGCATGAGTATTGTTGCATCTGGAGCTGCAATTGGCTTTAGTGCTGGATTTATGAACCCGTTCGCAGTAGGGATTGCACAAGGAATTGCAGAATTACCAACATTCTCTGGAATAGGAATGAGAATTGCACTATTCCTTGTATTGTGGGTAATCACATCTTTTTACATTATGCGCTATGCAAAAAAAGTAAAAGAAGATCCTACAAACAGTCTAGTCTATTCCTCTTATAAAAAGGAAATAGAAGTTGAAAAAAACACATTTATCGAAATGAATAAACGTCACATTATTGTTGGTTTAATCTTTCTAGCTGGTATGTGTACCATTGCCTTTGGTGTTATCCAATATGGTTGGTATATCCAAGAAATTGGAGCAATCTTCATGACGACAGGAATTATTGCTGGATTTGCCTATGGATACAACCCCTCAAAAATTGCTGATTTATTTGTAGCCGGTGCAAAAGATATGATTTTTGCAGCTTTAATTGTTGGAGTAGCACGCTCAATCGTTATTGTGATGGAAGACGGAATGATTATCGATACAATCGTAAACTTTTTGGCAAATAGTGTACAAGGGTTGCCAGGAGCATTTGCGGCAATTGCGATGTATATTATTCAAATCATTATTAACTTTATTATTCCATCTGGCTCTGGACAGGCAGCAGCAACGATGCCAATTATGGTGCCATTAGCTGATGCAGTTGGTATTACACGACAAACTGCTGTTATGGCTTATCAATTGGGGGCAGGATTTATGGATTCCATTATGCTGACTTCCGGTGTGTTGATGGCTCAGTTGTCTATTTCAAAAATACCTTACAATAAATGGGTACGGTATTTAGGACCACTAATGGGGATTTGGTTATTAATCGGTGTTGTTTTCTTAGTAATTGCGTATTACACAAATTATGGACCATTTTAATAGAAAAAGAGAGGCCCTGTGCAGAAATGCGCAGGCCTTTTTCTGTTACAAAAAATTGCAATTTTCTTTGAAAAATAATAGACTGAAATGGAAGGAGGAAGGGCTATGGAGGCTTGATACATTGAAGTTTTTAATAAAGATCATTTTCTTTATATGGGAATCGTAATTTTTTGGCTGTCCCTTTTACAACAAATAGTTCTTTATTCATGGTATCTTATAGAAACCAACATTAATATTTCAGAGTCTTTGCCCCTTCATATTTGTCGGATCTCTACTGTTTTAGGTATTATATACTTAATGAACCAGGAAAATTTGCTCATGGATAGTGTGTTTTATTTTGGTCTAATTGCTTGCGGGCCTTTTTCAAAATATGCCAGAAGCTATCTATGTACCATTATTAATCGTCTTTACAGTATTTATATTTTATTTAGGATACAGAGTAGCGAATCACTTGATTCTGATTCAAGAAAAGAAAGGAATTCGTTGATTATTAAAATAATATAGAAGAAAAAGGAGAGAAAGAATATGGCTGATATAAAATTTGAAATCGTCGCTCATATTGGTGTACTGAGCACATCTAAAAAAGGATGGACAAAAGAATTGAATGTAGTAAGTTGGAATGAAGGCCAGCCGAAATATGATATTCGGGAATGGAGCCCAGATCACACAAAGATGGGGAAAGGTATTACATTAAATGAAGAGGAAATTGGGCAACTACGTCTGTTAATCATTAATTAATCGGGAAGGATGACGAACCATGTTTCTATTTTTTGATGTGAGTCAATATAGAAAACAACTGGAGTATAATCAAACGATTACTTGTAATCATTGTGGTCATTTTGGAAGATACGAGATATATATTATAGGAAATCGATTCCGATTATTTTTTATTCCTATTTTTATTTTTGGAAAAAAATACATGGTTCGTATGACTTGTTGTGATACTTGTTACCTCCTAGATAATAAAAAAGGAAAAGCTATTGAAAAAAGAGAGCCGGTCAGGATTGAAGAAGATGATTTAGAATTATATCATTCTGGCAGACCAGCAACAGGAATTTGTCCACACTGTAAACGACCGTATGTTTCTGGCTCAAATTTTTGTCCGCAATGCGGAAAACCGCTTCACTAAAGGGAAATCGTCAATTATAGGAGGAATGTACTGTGAGAAGTAACAAAGAGATTCGATTAATTGGAAGAGAAAATTTAAGAGGGAATTATTTAATATCGATTGGAAATATGTTTTTAATTTCATTTTTTAGTTTTTTGGTCCAAAGTTTACTAAGTAGATTATTTGGAGTCCCAGGGCTCCCGCTTGATTATACCAGTTCTTATATGCCAGCTGGAGGAGAGTGGAGGCAGACAATCGTAACGTTAATCGTTTCGTTCATCAGCGCGCTGCTCGCTCTTGGATTTACTTGGGGATTTTTAGATATACAAGATGGTGAAAGAATGACAGTAGGACATTTATTTCTTCCATTTAAAGAAAACTTTTTAAAAGCAGTAGGTTTTTCATTTTTAAAGCAATTATTAATTGTATTATGGACACTATTATTCATTATTCCAGGAATTCTCAAAAGTTATTCATGGGCAATGGCAGAATATGTTTTCTACGATCATCGTGATTTGCCGAATAAAATGATTCTTGATGAAAGTGAACAATTAATGCGGGGGAATCGCTGGAAATTATTTAAATTGGATTTCTATTACTTTATTTTCTATTTCATTCCAGTCGCGATTTTTATTGGTGGAATCCTTTATTTCATGTTTGTTGGCGGAAATGAACCGTCTTACGGATTTGCTCTTTTGGCTTGGCTTCTTCTTGCGTATGTTGCTGTGATCGTGTTTACATTAGTCTGTGCATTCATTATTGAACCAAGAAGAAACTCTGCTCACGCTGCTTTTTACATGGAACTGGTAGAACGAGAATCAAATGAATTAGAAATATAAAAAGTGAAAAATGAGCAAAAACATTTTTGTTGATGCTCATTTTTTGTTTACCATAATTATGATATGATGGATGTATATAATAAGTAGACAAATGGCGTAAATGAGGTAAGGTGAGGTCAAATGGAAAAGCAAAAGAGCATCTATGAAGAAATTTTAAGGAAAAGAGAAGAGGACGCAACCCTTCCGTATACTTTTCAAGATCCAGAGACTGCCGGAAGAGAAGACACCTTGTTCATTTTAATGACAGAAGGGATATCATATACACAAAAAGAAGAAATCGCCTTGCAATGTTGTCAGATATTACTAGAAGTAGTAGAAAAAAAGAATGACCTTTCTAAAAAGAAACTGAATGATTTTTTGGGAGAATATCCCATGAGACTCTTTTTTATCGAGCTTCGAGAGCGATTACAGGTTTTAATTGAACATGATAAGCTTGATGTTCAAGAGCTGCATAATTTAGGGATGCGTTTAACGAGAAACAGTCATCATTTGGAAGAAGTAAAACTTGGGATTATGTTACTAGGTTTTTCGCTCAATGACTTAACACAAAAAATTTTGCGAATCGTTGGTTATCACAGTGACTTTACGATTTATGTTGCGGAAAGTATCAAAAATTCTTCTCTTAAAGAAAACAGTTTTATTTTTGAATTATTGCAGCACACGGATGGTTATGGCAAGCTGGCAGCTTTGTTTTTACTGAAACCTGTCTTAGAGGAACAAAAAAAATGGGTTATCCACAGGGGAATCAAAAGCGGTTTTCTTTCAAGTGTATATGTAAACATCGCACTTCAGAAAACAGATATTCGTCATTATTTATTTTATTCAGCGATTACAAAAGAGAACTATCAAGATTTTTTATATGTACTCGCTTATCGTGAACCAAACGAGGAAGAGCATTTATCGGACGAAATGATTTTGTTCATGCGAAAAATAGTTGAAGCAAGGGAACATGCCACGACTTTTATTGAACAAGCAGGCTTGGTTATGATTTGGTTGCAAATTATTGATAGCTGGAAACAAGATTACACGTATTTAGAAAAACAGCTGGATCAAACGGAGCACGTTAATGAGTATTGGGATAAACGCTTTAAAGACTATGAAGAAATGATCCGTATGATTGAAGTGTTTTTGAATAAAGCGAAATGGCAACAAATTGCTTTAAATGAATTAACCATACCAAAAGAAACAGATTATCTTATAGTGAGCGTTCTTCAATTTTTAGAAATGAAACCAGAAATGTCTGCCTTCTATACGAGGCTTTCTCGAAATCCACTAGGCTTGAATTTGTTGGATTTCTTTCTAGCGAATCATGCGAACCACTATTTCAGTGATGTGTGCGACTACTTATCGAACTTGCTAAGTGATCAGCTATTCGAATTGCCGTTTAAGTTCGATGAGGGACCAGAACAAGAGTCGCGAGATTTGTTTAAAGTAAACATTTGGCTGGAGACTTTACTCAAAACGATGTTGGAAAAAGAACTTTTTGATATGGATTGGTGTTTGGACGCATTAAATTACTACCATCCTAAAATTCGTAGATTAGCGCTGCAGGTACTCAGAAAGTATCAGGAAAATTGGGACGAAGATGAAGTTTTTGATGCGTTAGAAGATTTATTTGAATTTGAAGAAAACAAAAAAAATATCCGCTTATTAAGACGGTTGCTACAAAAAGAAAGTGAGGGGCTCACGGAAGAAAGAAGAACGCTCCCGGTCAAAAATGTTGTAACTGAAAAATCAGTGACTGATAAAAAATTATTGGATACTTATATTGCGGGGATGAGCTACCATGATTTATCAATTGTTGAAGAACTGATTAAGAAAGGAAAGATACTTCAACTCGTACGAGAAAAAGAGAATGAGTATGATCGCTTTGCAATAGCCATCACCTTAGAGAATGGTTATCTTATCGGTTATGTCCCCAGAGCAGATAATCGGGTTTTGGCAACGTTATTAGATAATGAGGAAGTACTTTACGCTGAGGTTGAGGTGGATGACTTAGAAGAAGATGAAACGATGATTTCGATTCATTTACGAAAGAAAAATGAAGGTCCTTTAAAAGAAAAACCAAGAACATCCGCAAACGTCGTCCAGTTTCCTAGTAAAAAAAACCATGAAGAATAAATTTTCTTCATGGTTTTTTAGGCTCTAACATTTCTAGTATTGGTGTCTCAAAGGGAGAGTAAGCGCTGAAGCGTAACTCTCCCTATTCCGCGTTGGATTCTCCACGTGGCTATAAGCAATCCCTATTCTGTCAGAAATTTCAAGATGATCCTTTTACAATTCTGCCAATACTAAAAATAGAGAGCCTTTTTATAATTATTCGTATTCATTCATATAGAAAAGCCCAATTGTACCCATACCTGTGTGTGCAGAAACAACCGCTCCGATTGGATAATCGATCACTTCAGCTGGCTTGATATTTTCTTGAATATATTCTTTCATGTCTTTGACTGTTTCAACTTCATTTGTATGGACAATCAAAACAGTCTGTTTTTCAATTTGCTGTGCTTCAGCTTCTAAACGGCTGTACATTTTATTCAGTACTTTTTTTCGACCTCGTAATTTTTCTTGTGGTTCTAGTCTTCCGTCGACTACTTCTAACAAGGGATGAATATTTAATAGCCCTCCTAAGAATGCACTTGATTTTGAAAGTCTTCCACCTTCAGCTAAGTAATTTAGATCTTGAACGGTAAAAATCGATACGACATGTTTTACCATAAAATGGATCCGTTCTTCAATTTCATCAAGTGTGAATCCCTCCTCTTTCATTTGGACTGCTTCTCGAACCATTAAAGCAATTCCTAAAGAAGCATTTTGAGAATCAATTAAACGTAAATCAAATTCAGGGTAGTCTTCTTTTACTTGAGTATATGCTAGAACTGCAGCTTGATAAGTACCGGATAGGTTACTTGATAAAGCAATATAAATGCCACATTCTTTACTTTCCGCTAACCTGCGGAATGCAGCGTCAAATTTTTCTAAAGCAACTTGACTCGTACTCGGGTGCTTGCCTTCTTTGATAAACGAATAAATTTGTTCATTCGTAATTTCATACTTATCAATATATTCTTTGTCATCCAGGATGACGGATAATGGCAAAACATCTACTTCATGATTTTGAAGATAGGATAATGGTAAATCACAAGCACTATCAACAATAACTTTCATTTAAATTCCTCCTAAACCTCTCAAAAATCTTTTCATTTAGTATAGCACGTAATTTATTTTTCTGAAGAAGGATTTTTTTCTTGTAGACTAGGGGATTATAAGTTCAGCCATCAATGTCTAGCTCCCAAGTCCTGACCTAGTGAAAAAAAGATAAATTTGGCCCATTGCGCGCTTCGCTGCTCGCTAACGCATATCATTCGACTAACCCGCTGAAGCGTGAAGTCTCCTGACAATTCAGGGTCAAATTTCCTATTTTTTCATAGGCCAAGGCGGACTTGTCCGCTTTTCTTGTTTCGGAAAGACATCTTTGATACTGCTTGCAACTTTTTCAGGAATTCCTAGTTTTTGAATATCCTCCACACTCGCTTCTCGAATTTTCGTCATTGTTTTAAAGTGCCGCAATACTTTTGTTCGTGTCTTTGGCCCAACACCTTCGATTTGATCGAGTTGCGAAGAAAAACTATTTTTCCCACGTACTTGGCGATGGAAGGTAATAGCGAAGCGGTGAACTTCGTCTTGAATTCTTTGAACTAGATGGAAGGCTTGACTTCTAGGATCCAGTTCGACAAGTTCGTTTTCATCACCAAACATAAGTGATGCGGTTTTATGCTTATTATTTTTAACCATTCCAGCTACTGGAATATAGATACCCAACTCATCTTCCAACACTTCTTTTGCGGCGCGTATCTGGACTTTTCCGCCATCCATCAAGATGAGATCCGGAAGAGGGCGCTGTTCTCTTAGCAAGCGTGTATAGCGGCGGCGAATAACTTCTTGCGTTGTCGCAAATTCGTTACTGCCTTCTACTGTTTTTATTTTATACTTTCGGTAAGATTTTCGGTCAGGCTGGCCATCTTTATAAACAACCATTGCAGATACTGGATTTGTACCCTGAATGTTGGAGTGGTCAAACGCTTCAATTGTTTCCAAGTAAGTACTTCCTAGTGCTTCTGATAATTCTTGGATGGCACCGACAGTCTTATTTTTATTGCGTTCAATCATCATAAATTTTTCATTAAGAGCCAGCTCGCTATTGGTAATGGCCAAATCCAAAATACTCTTTTTGTTGCCGCGTTTTGGAACGTGCACTTTTGTATTATCTAGTGTTTCTGAAAGCAATTCGATGTCGACTCCGTCAGGAACTAAAATTTCTTTTGGCAAAATGTGATTTTGTTCTTGATAGAATTGAACGATAAAAGAAACAAGCTCTTCTTCTGGTTTACCGTAACTAGGGAAGAGAGCCGCTTCACGTTTGATTACAGTTGATTGACGTAATAAGAAAACCTGAATCGAAATCCATCCTTTGTCCATATGGAAGGCAAAGACATCTCGATTTGTATAATCACGAGACATAATAGTTTGTTTTTCCACCGTTGCTTCGATATAACGAATCTGGTCGCGGTAATCAGCTGCTTGTTCAAAATTCATTTCACTTGCAGCTTTCCCCATTTTTTCCACGAGGTTTTGCTTGATTTCTTTCACTTCCCCATTCAAGAAACGGGTAATCCTGCTGATTTGTTGTTCATACTCTTCCACCGATACTTCATGGTCGCAGCAACCAATACACTGGCCCATGTGGTAATAAAGGCAAGCTCGTTTTTGATTCTTGCTGCATTTTCTAAGTGGATAAACTTTCTGTATAAATTGTTGGGTTTCTGTTGCAGCATAAACATTTGGATAAGGTCCAAAGTAAATCCCGCCGTCTTCTTCAACAGTTGAAGTGATAACCAATTGCGGATCTCTTTCATTGGTAATCTTCAAGTAAGGATACATGCTGCCTTGTTTTAGTTTTATATTATATTTTGGCTGATACTGTTTGATTAGACTAATTTCTAATAATAACGATTCTTTATTTGTTTTTGTAACAATAAATTCAAAATGATCAATGTCTGCTACAAGTAAAGCTGTTTTTCCTTCATGTTTTGAATGAAAGTAAGACTTTACTCGACTGCGTAAGTTTTTTGCTTTTCCAATATAAATAATATCATTCTCTTTGTTACGCATAATATAGCAGCCCGGCAACTCAGGTAGAATCGCCAGTTTCTGATTTATTTCTTCTCTGCTCATACTTTCCAATCCTTTACAATCTGATAAATATAGTATAACACGAGTTCGTAAATTCTGATGAGTGAAGGATCAATAGTTGGAAACGGAAAAGAGGGATCTTCACACCAATAAAACTCGTAAACTACCATAAAAAGCCTGTACATCCACTAGGGATATACAGGCTCCAAACTTTCATTATAAACCGCACTTCAACTGAGCTGCACAGTTGTTACAGGTATTGCAGCCGCCTAAATCTTCGACTGTACCGATACGACAGATTGGACAAGTATCACCAATCTCGTTTCCAATTGTGACATCCGTTGCTTCCAAATCAATAATGGAATCGACAAGGAAGGTTTTGTCTTTATTCACTTTTGCAGCTTCTTTTTCTTGTTCTGCTTCTTCATCAAATGTATTTTCTTCCGCCTTTAAAGTAAGGACTTGGCTATCACGGCTTCCATCTACATAAACCGTGCCGCCTTTTGCTCCTCCATCATAAAGACGTTCATAAATTTTCTCAACTTGTTCAACAGTATATCCCCTTGGTGCATTTACCGTTTTCGAAATAGAACTGTCTACCCAACGTTGAATCGTTGTTTGTACGTCAACATGCTCTTCTGGAGAAAGTTCCATTGCTGTAGTGAAGAAGTCAGGCAAGTTATTCGGATCAGCGTCCGGATGACGGTCCAAGTACTCTTGAACGATTTCCGCTTTCACTTCAATAAATTTACCGAGACGTCCACTTCGGAAGTAAGAGAAGCTGAAGTATGGCTCTAAGCCTGTAGATACTCCTGCCATAGTTCCCGTAGAACCAGTCGGTGCAACAGTCAATAGGTGAGAGTTACGGATACCATATTTCAAGACACTTTCACGAATATGTTCTGGCATACGTTTCATATAGCCAGTATTTACAAATTTCTCACGCAGTTGTTGTGTTTCTTTACCCGTTTCTCCGACTAAGAATGGGAAGCTGCCACGCTCTTTGGCGAGCTCAATACTTTCATCGTATGCAGTAACTGCGATCGTTTCAAATACTTGGTCGATTAATTGATTGCCTTCTTCTGAACCATAACGGACACCACAGTAAATCAACATATCTGCAAGTCCCATGATTCCTAAACCTACGCGACGTTCACCTAGCGCCTGCTTACGGTTCTCTTCTAAGAAATACGGAGTTGAATCAATCACGTTGTCCTGCATATGGACACCCATACGAACCGTTTTTTCTAATTTGGCAAAATCAACCATTTGTAAATCTTTGTTAACCATTTCAGCTAAGTTTACAGCTGCTAAATTACATACAGAGTATGGTGCAAGAGGTTGTTCGCCACAAGGGTTTGTTGCAACGACTTTCTGTCCATACGCTTTAGCATTCGTCATATTATTTGCATTATCGATAAAGAAAATTCCTGGTTCAGCAGCATAAGTTGCACAGATATTAATTAACTTCCATAAATCACGTGCTTTCATTGTACGGTAGGTGCGGACCGCATGCCCTTGCGCTTCCCATTCACGTACATCTCCAACATTTGCCCATTCTTTATCATAATATGCCATTTCTTCTGCAGAATAATTCTCTACATCTGGAAAACGAAGTTCATAATCGGAATCACTCTTGACTGCTTCCATAAAATCATCTGTAATACATACGGAAATGTTCGCACCGGTCAGGAATTCAGGGTCATTTACTGAATAAGTACCGCCGTCGCGAAGTTTTGCTTCTGCATCACGGATAACGGATTGATCGAAACCGCCATTTCCAGCAATGTTTTTATAGTTCACGATTCCTGTGTACATATTAATTTCTTTCGCTGAAAATGGTATGAATTTCAGTTTGTCATGCGCCAATGTACGAATTTGTTCATCTTCAAAATTTTCGATAATATAACGTAAAATGCGCGGATTTTGCATTTTTGAAATAATGAATTCGGCAATGTCTGGATGCCAATCAGAAAGCATAATCATTTGAGCTCCACGGCGAGAACCACCTTGTTCAACAAGGTGCGTTAATTTCGCGATATCATCTAGCCATGAGACAGAACCAGAAGAACGACCGTTAACCCCTCGAGCAAGTGCATGTCTTGGGCGTAACGTAGAACCATTTGTTCCCACTCCGCCACCGCGGCTCATGATTTCCATTACTTCTTTACGGTGATCAGAGATTCCGCCACGTGAATCAGGAACGAAAGGCATTACGTAACAGTTAAAGTAGGTAACATCTGTACCAGAACCTGCTCCGTATAGTACACGTCCTGCAGGAATAAAATTTTTCACTTTTTGTTCTTCGTAGAATTTTACAAAAGCTTGGTATCGCTTCTCAGGAGAAATTTCTACTTCCGCTAATCCATGTGCATTTCGCATGGCGATTTGTTCATAGAATAATTCTAGTGGTTTATCAAGCGTGATAATGGAACGACTAACGATACCTTCTTCTTCCATACCGAACGTATCAATATTTTGTCGATATTCTTCAGAAACTAAAATACGAGCAGTTCCTTTGTCCCAGTCTAAAGAAAGAATCGTACCCGTTCCACGAGCAGGATATTTTGGATCTTCTTTTACTGTTAAAAGAACAAAGTCGCCTTCTTTTAAGGTTTCTTTTTTTGTATCTTTAAAAGAGTAACGGTCTAACATTACCAAACGAGCGACACCATTATAAGTAATCTGCATATCTTCCGTAATGGGGAAAACAGCGTCAAACTTCTCAATATCTTGATTTAATTCTTCGAAACCTTTTTTCAAAGTGGATGAAATTTCTGTTGCCACTTCTATCACTCCATTCATATATTGAAAAACACTATATATAGTGTTGTCTATTTGAAATCTACACTATATATACTAAGGGGTATCTGATAGAAAAGCCAGTAAAAAATGTTGTGAGGCATACTGAAAAAAACAGAAAACAAAGGACGACGCCTTTTATAAGAAAAAAAACCCAATATGTAAAAGAAATGTTAAGTAGTTTCTAAGGAGAGAATGAAAAATTATTTGACAAAACACTCCTGCAACGTTATAGTTTCATAAGATGAGATTTTAATGAGTAAAATAAAAACACAGTGATAAGAAAAGTACGTTTTTGCCGGCATTTACCAGAGACCCTTGGAAGCTGAAAAGAGGGAAGAAAAGCAAAATGGAAAATGATCTTTGAGTGGAGTTGTTGAATGTTCAGATAGCATGGACTTGAGACAGCTACGGGAGTACCCGTTACAGTAACAGAGTCTTCAAAGAAGTAATTCTTTGAGTACTTGGTGAGGTGTTGTCTGCAAAGGCAACACGAACAAAGGTGGTACCACGTGAAGCAATACAACTTCCCGTCCTTAGGCAAATAATCGATTGGATTATTTGTTTGAGGGCGTTTTTTTTGTGTATACAATTCGGGAGGTGTTCAATGTGATTAGTATTGATTTGAACGGAAAAGCAGCTTTTGTTACTGGCGGGAAAAATGGAATTGGTGCTGCCATCGTTCAAATATTTCTGCAAGCCGGCGCGCAGGTTGTCTCTGCTGACTTTGCCTATGCAGAAGAATTTCAAGCAAAAGATAATTTTTGGCAACTGCTCACGTAAATCTTGCAGAAGAAACATCGATTGATTGCTGGTTGGAAAATAGTTTGAATCATTTTGGCGGAGTCGATATTTTAGTGAATTGTGCAGGGATTTCTACCATGGATTTTGTTGTTGAGAGCAATGTGTCAGACTGGAACCGGGTGATGGAAGTAAATGCAAAAGGCGTTTTTTTGACTTCCAAAAAAGTAGGGAAGTGGATGCAAGAGAGGGGACAAGGCGGGCGCATCATCCAAATTGCATCCCAAGCTGGGAAGAATGGCTATACAGCGATGGGAACCTATGCAGCATCGAAACACGCAGTACTCGGATTGACGAAAACAATGGCGAAAGAGTTAGCGCCAGATAATATTTTAGTAAATGCAATTTGTCCAGGAATTGTCGAAACCGCGATGAAAAAAAGAGAACGCGTGGAAGGAGGTCTGATTCGCCAGATGACAGCAGAGGAAATTTATGCAGAAGATTGCTCACAAGTTCCACTAGGAAGAACAGCTGAATCGGAAGAAGTTGCCAGCGTGGTGCTTTTCTTGGCGAGTCCTTTGTCTTCCTATATGACAGGGCAAGCGATTAACGTAACAGGTGGAATGACCATGCATTAAGAATAGGGAGGAATTAGAAAATGAGGAAAAGAAAATGGATAATAAGTTTAACGGCTGTTGCTGCTTTGTTTTTGGCTGCTTGCGAAGAGAAGTCGGAAGGAGTTGCTGGGGAAGAGAGCGACGACAAAGTAATCGTTGTCGGATCACAAGCATCGGACGCTCAGATCTGGCGATTCATTGCTGAATCAGATGCAGCAAAAGAAGCAGGAATCGTGCTTGAAGTGGAAGAAATTGACGGTGGACCACAATTAAATATCTCCACCGTTGATGAGGAAGTGGATGTTAATGCATTTCAATCTTTGGCATATCTCGAATCTTTCAATGCTGAATCGGGTGAAAAACTAACCGCTTTTGCGACGACATACTTGGAGCCGATGGGAGTCTATTCAGATAAATATACATCTTTGGATGAACTCCCTGATGGAGCAGAGATTGCCATTGCAGACAACCCATCCAACGCTTCTCGTGGGCTGCTCTTACTCCAAAAAACAGGGCTGATTACTTTGCCGGACGATTTTGGTGCTTTAGGAACGATGTCAGATATTATTGAAAATCCCAAGAGTTTGAAGTTTATAGAAATTGATGACACAACTGGCCCGCGTATTTTGCCAGATGTTGATATTGCATTGATTAGCAACACCATTGCCTTAGAAGGCGGTTTGAATGTGTTAAATGATTCCTTATTCTACGAAGAGGTTGGGGAAGATACAAAAAATAATATTAATATTCTCGTTACTCAACCGAAAAACGCCGACAATGAAGAAATTTTAAAACTTGGCGAACTGTACCACAGCGAAGAAGTTCAAACTTATATTGAAAAAGAATTTGGAGGAACAAAAGTACCTGTTCAAGTAGAACTGACTGAATTGGAAAAGTAAAGTACAGGACATAACTCTCACGAAAATCAGTTGTTTGGATTTTTGCAACAAACGCCCTATCTGTAAGAAATTTTTAAAAAGAAAGTTTTCAACATATCCCACTATAAACTATTGTATAATATGAAAAGAAGATGTGGGAAACTGGGGGATACAATTGTGAGAGCAAGAGTGATTTATAATCCATCAGCAGGACGCGAACAAGTGAAACGCAACTTGGTGGATATTTTACAAATATTAGAGGAAGCAGGTTATGAAACGAGTGCCTTTCAAACGACACCTGAGCCCTTTTCTGCAAAAAAAGAGGCGCGTAGAGCTGCATTAGCGGGATATGACTTAATTGTCGCTGCAGGAGGGGATGGCACAGTCAGTGAAGTTATTAGTGGCATTGCTGAACTAGAAAATCGTCCGAAAGTTGGAATTATTCCAGCTGGAACTACGAACGATTATGCACACGCTTTGAAAATCCCTCGTTCAGACTTATTAGCAGCTGCACGTATTATTGCAGAAGGACATGAAATTCCGATGGATATTGGAAAAGCAAATGATACATATTTCATGAACATTTGTGCTGGTGGCTTTTTATCGGATATTACCTATGAGGTTCCGACTCGTTTAAAAACAGTTTTTGGCTATCTAGCATACTTAGCAAAAGGGGCAGAAAAACTCCCCAGTGTAAAACCCATTCATATGCGGATTGAATACGAAGAAGGTGTCTTCGATGGGATGGCTTCCATGTATTTTGTGGCATTGACGAATACGGTAGGTGGATTTGAACCGATTGATCCAAATTTACTTTTAGGCGATGGGAAGTTTACTTTGTTCATTGTAAAAACAGCTAATATTTTTGATATTTTACAGATATTGGGTTCCATTTTAAGAAATGGCAAACATATTAACCATCCAAACGTTTTATATACACACACCTCTTATGTGAAAGCGGAAGCCCGAGACGACCAAAGATTGATGATTAACTTAGATGGAGAATATGGCGGAGATGAACCAACTACCTTTATCAATCTTCAACAACACATTACCATTATCGGAAACATATCGGAGTTTGCTGATCCAATTGAATCACACGAAAAACAAGCAAACTTTATGAAAGCACTAGAAGAATTATCACCTGATCAAATTGAGGATAATAGTCTTCCTTATGACGGGATATAAAACTCGTTTTTTACTCTTTTGAAAAAATGCTGGATTTTACAGTTTTTTTCGAAGGAGTATTTTTTTGACGCAAAGCTTATGATAAACCATAATAAAAGAAAACTTCAAACTCAAAAAATGAAAAGGAGCTGGTCTTTTGGAAACGAAGGATGTATTGTCGATATTAGAACAACTGACCCTTTTGAATCGCTCTGGAGTTGCTTTTCTTTTTTCATTTGGAATCACGTGGTTAGTTTGTGGATTGTTCTGGATGAAAGCATCAAAAAAATCAGCAGGATATGTTACGTTGTTTCAAGGGACGGTTGCTCTGCCACTCGCACTTGGAGTATCTTTTTGGATGGGAGCTTTTTCTCAAAGGCCAGGAGGAGCAGTCTTTACACAACTTATTATCACAATTGCTATGAGCCAAATGCTGATTCTCCCTTTAATCATTGTCATGCAGGCAAAGAAACAGTATACTCTCATACCATTTGTATTCAGTGCATCACTAACGATTCATTTTGTTCTCTATTCATGGATTTATCAAACTTGGTCGTACATCGCAATGTCAGTCATGATAGCAGTAGGGGGAGCCACCATTTATGCTATTGATCAACAAGATGTTGGTGGACTTCCATCAAGCAAGGCATCAGCACAGAGCTGTTTTTTATCTGGTACTATGTTAATCTTTACTGCGGTGGTACTTCTTCTCCTCTGATGAATAATAATTTACACAGATAAAGAGGAATTTTATTTATTTCTGATATAATAAACAAAAATGCATATGCAGGGAGAACGATATGAAAAACGAAAATCAAGCATTACCCGTGTCGAAAAATGAAAAAATAAAAGTAACCTTTGAAGACTTAACATCAGAAGGATTAGGTGTAGCAAAAGTAGACAGCTATCCGTTATTTGTTATTGATGGTCTTCCAGGTGAAGAGGCAATTGTCAAAGTAACAAAACTTGGAAAATCTTATGGATTCGCGCGGATTGAAGAACGTT
This sequence comes from Jeotgalibaca ciconiae, assembly GCF_003955755.1. NCBI lineage: Bacteria > Bacillati > Bacillota > Bacilli > Lactobacillales > Carnobacteriaceae > Jeotgalibaca > Jeotgalibaca ciconiae. The sequence goes on from NZ_CP034465.1 coordinate 1,807,376, forward strand.
TGTCATCTTCAGAAGACCGAATTCCAACCACAGATGTATTAGGCACGCAAGTAGGAACGATGCCATTACAACACATGCGTTATGAAGCGCAATTAAAATTCAAACAAAATATGGTGATACAAGATTTCAAACGTATTGCAAAATTACCAGACATAGAAGTGCTTCCTACAATTGGTATGAAACAACCATGGGGTTACCGCAATAAAGCTCAAATTCCAGTGCGAGCGAAAGATGGGAAATTAGTAACTGGCTTTTTCCGAAAAAATACGCACGATTTAGTACCAATGGAAAATTTCCATATTCAAGATCCTAAAATCGATGAAGCAATCGTGAAAGTTCGCGATATCTTACAAGAGTATGGCGTAAAAGCTTATGATGAGAAGAAACATACTGGGAATATCCGTCACATTATGGTCCGTCGCGGAACTTATACAGGAGAAATGATGATCGTCCTCGTAACTCGGACAGCAAAAATCTTTCCAAAAAGTAAAATTGTTCCCGATATTTTAGAGGCTTTACCAGAAGTAGTAAGCATCGTTCAAAATGTGAACCCAAAACGCAGCAATGTTATTTTAGGAGAAGAAACGATTATCTTGCATGGTGAAGACCTTTATCATGACACATTATTAGGTCACAAATTCGCAATTAGTTCCAAATCATTCTACCAGGTAAATCCGCTTCAAACGGAAAAGTTATATCAATTAGCATTGGATGCAGCTCAATTAACAGGCGAAGAAACAGTAATCGATGCTTATTGTGGAATTGGAACCATTTCTCTTGCTTTAGCTGAAAAAGCAAAACAGGTATATGCAATGGAAATTGTTCCAGATGCAATCGAAATGGCCAAACGCAATGCAGAAGAAAATAATATTGAAAATGTTACTTTTGAGATTGGTGCTGCGGAAGAAGTTATGCCGAAATGGGCAGAAGAAGGTATCCAGGCAGATGTGATTGTTGTAGATCCACCACGTAAAGGTTTGGATGCAGGCTTTATTGAAGCTGCTCTAACCGTTAATCCAGATCGCATTGTCTATGTAAGTTGTAATCCAGCTACATTATCTCGTGACTTACGAATATTTGCAGACAATGGTTATGAAGCGAAGCAAGCACAACCCGTGGACCTATTCCCGCAGACTCTGCACGTGGAGACGGTAGTGGCTTTGACGAAAATAAAATAGTAAGAATGGCTGTAATAAATAAATGAATATTATGAGAAGCGAACTTCAGTTTATTGGAGTTCGTTTTTATGATTTAAAAAATGTGATAATAGTATGGAGACTGTTGAGGACCAACTACATGATTTTCAGAAAAATTTACTATGCAGTTAATTAAATAAATAACAGAATATAAAAAGGTATGATTTTTAAAGTGACAGAGTGACAGTTCTGTAATGGCACAGCTCTTTTACGATACAGTCCATAAAGTAAATACGAAAGAACAGCTCAATTTCTGGGTAACAGCATGCTTATGAAGTCTAAGAATAGAACAGGAGGTTATAATAGTATTTGTTAGAGTAATCCCGTACTCCCTAAACTTGAAGAGAGAGAATAAGAAACAAAGAAGAAGTATTAGGAAAAACTAAGAAGGTTACTCAGAATATAAAAGCGCACAAAGTATAGATTGATTCCGTTTACCTGGTCTGGTAATATTAATTTCGTTGTAATCTTGTTTGCCAAGATTTCTGAAGCCGCTTTTCCGATTGGAAGAAGTGTCTGGAAGTTAAGAAATACAGCCAAGCGGTAGAATTTTTACTTTTTGACTTGTTTGTTAATAATGATGGTGACATTGAATTATTTGATGGAAGGTTAGTAGGGATGTAGAGTTATGATATGTTCCCGCAAATAAATATCAATTTAGATCCCTGATTTTTGACAACTATGAAGACATCTCAAAATCCGTTACGCATGTTGTCTGCTATTTAAAGTAAAGCAAGAGACAAAAAATAAGAATTGGGAGAAAAACAATGGAAATTTTAATGAATTTACTGCTTATGCTAGGTGGCGTTGCCGTATTCATGTTTGGTATGAAGCAGATGAGCTCCGGTTTGGAACAAAGTGCAGGGCCAGGAATACGAAATCTTTTTAAAAAAATCAATAAAAATAGAACCTTTAATTACGGAATCGGAATCGGTGCCACAGCACTTGTTCAGTCTTCTTCTGCGACTTCAATCATGACGGTTGGTCTTGCACATGCGAATATTGTAACTGTCAAGCAAGGCGCAGGTTTTATTTTGGGCTCAAAAGTTGGTACCACTCTTACAGCTTTTATATTTGCCCTTTCAGGCATCGGTAAAGGTGGCTTTAGCATTAGCTCTGTTTTTGCTGCGCTTGCGTTTGTCGGTGTCATGATTGTTTTTTCCACTGAGAACGAAACACTGAATAAAATTGCACCATTTTTAATTGGATTTGGAATGCTATTTATTGGGATGGAAGTAATGGAAATGGCAATCGGTGGAGCAGATTCGACACTGAGCATGGAACTCTCTAAAGTATTCAAATATGAAATCATGCAAAATCCTATTTTACTGGTGATATTAGGAATTTTCTTTACAGCTATCATACAGTCATCCACTGCCGCAACTGGTGTTTTTATCGCTTTCTTAGCTACAGGGGTTATTAAAAATATCGATCAATCATTTTTCCTGATAATGGGAGCAAATATCGGAACTTGTAGCGATGGCATTATGGCTTCCTTGACCACGAACGCTAAAGGCAAACGTATCGCATTATTCCATCTGCTTACTAGTATAATTGGATCCGTAGCATTTACGATTATTCTGATTCTTTTCAGAACACCCGTTGTTAATATATTTGAAAGTCTATTCCCAGGAAAACCTCAATTTAGTCTTGCAACATTTAACCTGGTCTATAATACGCTTTACACCTTAGTCTTACTCTTCTTTCTTGATCCATTAGTTAATCTAGTGGAAAGATTGATACAAGAGAAGCAACAGAAACAAGAAGAATTGACATACATTGATGAGCGTTTCTTGAAAACTCCGGCGATTGCTGTTGAACAAGTATTAAAGGAATTGTACGACATGGCGACTCTCGCAAAGGAAAACCTTAATCGATCCTTTGCTTCCTTGGTCAATGAAGATATGAGCGAAAGTAAAAAAATTGCCGAGGTTGAAGAACGTATTAACTTCTTAACAAATGAGCTCACAAGTTATTATATAAAAATTTCATCGGTTACTAAATCTGCTGAAGACGAAAAACTGATCGGAGGATTGCACCATGTAACCAACGATATTGAGCGGCTGGGTGATTACGCGGTACTTTTATTTAATGGAGCCAGCGATATGAAGAAAAGTGATGTACAATTTTTAGATCAGACCAAAGAAGAACTTAGCCAAATCTATGAGCATATAACCGAAATGTTCGATTTAGGGTTTGATGCGTTTACGACCCGTAAAACAGAAAACTTTAGAAAAATCGCGAAACTTCACAAGGAAATCAAAAAACTAATATCTTCTACTCGGAATGAACATGTGGTACATCTAAGTTCTGGTATGTACCCTGTCGAGGTATCGAAAACCATTTATTCTGTTCTGTTTTTCTTACAAAGAATATCAGACCACATCGTGAATGTTGCTTTCTCAATTAGGTCCACCACCGGAAGTGAAACAGAAGCATTGCAAGCCGTTGAAAGAGAAAAGAAAGAAGTTGAAAATACAGGTCGTAAATTTTCTTCAGACTCTAATGGGGAAAAGTGAAAAACTTCCGAATTCAAGTCTGAGATTGAGATAGATATTTATAAAAAAAACGAGTCTTTCTGCTAGAATTCAGTTCAGTAGGAAGACTGTTTTTGATTTAGGTAATAAAAGCAGAGCATGGTGACGTTTTTATTGATATAATTTTCATTTGGATAAAATTAAAATTCATTAATCAAAGGAGACAGACAGCATGGCTATATTTTTCTACGGTTGCGTCAGCATTGATGGCTATCTTGCGGATAAGAATCACAAGCTAGACTGGCTTCATCAATCGGGTAGTGTCGAGGAAACCGATTATGAGCATTTCTATCAGAGTATGGATACTACAATTATGGGGAAGAGGACTTTTGATGAAATTAAAGATATGGAGAATGTCGAGGATTTTTATCCAACAACAAAAAACTATGTCTTTACGCATGCTCCGGATTTAGCAGTAAAGGGTTTTATTTCGGTGAGCGGCGATGTGGTTGATTTTATAAAGCAAATCGACTCAGGCAAAAATATTTGGATTGTGGACGGTAATACCATTTTGGCTCCGCTACTCGATCATGATATGGTAGATTCAATGTTCATCCAGATTGCGCCAGTCTTACTGGGTGAAGGTATACCATTATTTTCACAAAGTGAACAATTAAAGCGATTCTATTTAAAAGAGGTAAAACAATACGGACAGTTTGCAGAACTGGTTTACAGCAAAGTATCTTCTTCATAGTTGAAGAAAAAACAGCTAAAAATTGTAGAATATGTTATGTTATAAAGGTAACAAACGGAATTTGAAATATCTAAAAAGATAGGAAGTTTACTGAAAGATGAATCAACACAAACCAATTCATACTGCAATACCAGGTTTAGGGCAGAGAAGTATCAAGACTGCTTTAGCAGCAGCTATTATTGCGCTAATTTATTTGCCATTAGAGAGAAATCCGTCTTTTTCTTGCATTGGTGTCATTTTTGGAATGGGCAACAATATGGAAGATTCAAGATTAAATGGTGGAAACCGTCTTATTGGAACAATCATTGGTGGATTTGTTGGTATGAGTATGTTTTGGCTTGAACATGTTATATACCCTAGTGGCAACTATTATCTTAAAGTTCTGCTTGTTTTCTTTGGATTAATTATTTTAATTTGGTCATCGGTTGCTTTTCGTTGGCCGGGCGCTGTTCAGCCCGGCGGAGTTGTTCTTTGTATCATCATGTTTAATACACCGGAAAATCATATTGATTATGCTTTCAACAGAATGATTGATACGGCAATTGGTGTGGTTTTTGCGCTCGCCATTAACCGGATTGTAACAAGAGAAAGAGTTGATCGCTTGCTTAAGCGTATGAATGGAAAAAATGATCATGCTTAAAAGAGGATTAGGACAAAACAATATACAGTGGGAATGTTCTATTTTTTCATTGAAAACTTATTTTAGAAGCTGACAGCTTGTTTTCCAGTAAAGAGCACTTTGGGGTAAATAGTTTAGTAAGTTAAAGAACAATAAAAAGAAACTTATTTCTGTTCTAATACCATTTGTTATGCTAATATAAGTCATTGAAGAAATGTTGTAGCAGATGATGATAGATTCTATTTTGGAAAAGCAGGCAGTAAATGCTGCTTTTTCATTTTGAACAAAATAGGTATTAGATATGAAAGGATTCGAACATGAAAGATAATTTTTGGCAAGAATTACCGCGTCCATTTTTTGTTTTGGCGCCAATGGAAGACGTGACAGATGTTGTGTTTCGTCATGTAATCAGTGAAGCAGCAAGCCCAGATGTATTTTTTACAGAGTTTACCAACAGTGAAAGTTATTGTCACCCGAATGGAAAAGAAAGTGTCCGTGGGCGTTTGACGTTTACAGAAGATGAACAGCCGATTGTTGCTCATATATGGGGAGACAAGCCCGAGTATTTTAGGCAAATGAGTATTGGCATGGCCGAGATGGGTTACCGGGGGATTGATATTAATATGGGCTGCCCGGCGCCTAATGTTTTTAAACATGGCAGGGGGTCTGGGTTGATTCTCCGTCCTGAAGTTGCAGCAGAACTGATTCAAGCAGCAAAAGCAGGAGGATTGCCTGTGAGTGTAAAAACAAGATTGGGACATGCAGAAATCAATGAATGGCGTGGTTGGTTGACGCACTTATTTAAACAAGATATTGCAAACCTGTCGATTCATTTACGTACGAAAGTAGAAATGAGTCAAGGAGATGCTCATTGGGAATTGATTCCTGAGATAAAGAAACTCCGTGATGAAATTGCACCAAATACATTATTGACGATTAATGGTGACATTCCGAATTACCAAACGGGTATGGAATTGGTTGAAAAGTATGGTGTTGATGGGGTTATGATTGGGCGCGGCGTGTTTCATAATCCATTTGCTTTTGAGAAAGAAGCAAATGAACATAGTCCAAAAGAATTGCTCAATCTTTTTAGATACCATTTAGATTTATTTGATAAATATTCACAACTGGAACCGCGTGTCTTTAAACCATTGCGCCGATTCTTTAAGATTTATGTTCGTGAGTTTCGAGGAGCAAGCGATCTTAGACTGCAATTAATGGATACGGAGACAACCGATGAAGTGCGTGGATTGTTAAATGAATTTGAGGAAAAGTATTTGGTTGAGGACAAAATGTTATCATAAAAAAGTTAACACCTTGTCGTTGTATAATGAAAAAAACAGATTTGAGTATTTTTAATTTACTCAAATCTGTTTTTTTATGGAGTAGGGTAATATAAGTTTTTTTCTGCCTCCGGGAAATTAAACGAATCGTAGCTATTGGCTTGAGATTCTTATTATTACACTATTCCCATGAAAAATTCTACGGTGATTGCTACAATCACGACTAGAGTAGAAATAATGAACCCATGAATCATGGGATTAAGACCAGATTTTCTCATCTCTTTGAAGTCTGTATTCATACCGATTGCGGCTAGAGCAGAAACCATTAAGAACTTGCTTAATAATTTCAATGCATTAGAGAACGGAAGAGGAATGAATCCCATACTATTGATCACAGACATACCCACAAATGCAATGATAAACCAGGGAAAGAGAGAAATTAAATTTACTTTTTCATTTTTTGTTTTTAAAGTAACCGAGTTTTTTCTATTTGAATAAGTGTTAATTAAAGAGAAAATCAATACAGTTGGAATAATAGATAGGGTGCGAGTCAGCTTGACCATTGTAGCAAAATCACCTGCTGCTTCGCTGAATGCATATCCAGCAGCAACTACACTTGAAGTGTCGTTTACTGCAGTACCCGTCCATAAACCGTATGCGATATCGCTTAAACCTAACGCCCGTCCCATAATAGGAAATGAGATAATCATAATTACATCGAAAAGAAAGGTTGCAGACATTGCATAAGCAATATCTTTGTCTTCCGCATCAATCGCAGGAGCGAGAGCAGCAATGGCAGAACCACCACAAATTCCTGTCCCGGCAGAAATCATGTTAGAGAGTTTCCAATCCAAACCAAGCCATTTCCCTACAAAGTATCCTCCTCCAAAACAGGTTACTAAAGTAAAGAGCATGACAATTAAAGATAAGCGTCCAACAGTTAGAATGGTTTCAATACTTAAAGAAGCACCTAATAATATAATTGAAAATTTAAGTATTTTTTTAGACGTAAATGTTAACCCCACCGTTACTTCTTTACTAGGTTTCCAAAAATTATTTAAAAGTATCCCAAGAAATAGTGCGATCAAAGAATCACTAACAATGGGTATAGGCAATAAAGACTGTATGAACCGTGCGACTAAGGCAAGTAATAAAGCAAGAGAAAAACCAGGTAAATAATTTAATAGCTTTTTCATACATTTCTCCTTCCACTAAGAATAATTTATAAATCTAATGTAATTTTACAAGGGCACAACGATAAAATCCAATTATGATTTGTTATCATCGATAAGGGTGTGTTATAGTAAAAGGAGTAAAAATCACATTAAGGAGGGTTCCATGCTAGATACAAAACTACTCACATTTGTTCAAGTGGCTAAATATAAAAACTATACAAAAGCAGCTCATGCGTTGAATTTAACCCAACCTGCTGTTAGCCAGCATATAAAGAAAATAGAAGAACATTATGGATGTCGTTTGATTATAATCGATGGGAAAACAGTGACTTTAACTGAACAAGGAAAATTACTATACAGTTATGCAAATTTTCAGCTTGCAAATGAGAAGCAATTAATCGATCAAATAAAGAGAGTTGAGACATCTATTAAGATTGGTTCAACATTGTCGATCGCTGATTACTATTTACCAGATTATCTGAGTGCGTATTTAAGTGATTCTGACGAAGTCATTTCTGTGTCTGTAAAAAATACAGAAATGATTATTGATATGTTACTGAACAATGAATTATCTTGTGCATTTATCGAAGGGATATTTGATAAATCGTTGTTTCATTATTTTGAGTTTCAGAACACAAAATTTCTTCCCGTAAGCAGAAAAGGTCACCCCTTGGAAAATTCCAAAGTGAATATAAGCGATATACATGAATATCCTTTGCTTTTACGAGAAAAAGGCTCGGGAACAAGAGAAATTTACGAAAATTTTTTATATGAAACAAATGATTCGCTGCTATCCGTTTCAAAGATTCATGAAATCAGTAGTTTTTCAATTATAAAAAATATATTAAAGAAATCAGATGCTGTCTCATTCATGTATGAAGAAGTTGCAAAAGAAGAAGTCGAAAAAGGTGAATTGTGCTATCTACATATAAAGGATTTTTTAATCAATCGTCCCTTATATTTTATTTATCCAAAAAATAGTTTGATGAAACAAAAAAACGAAGTGTTTTACGAAAAATTAATGAAAAAACGAAACGAATGATCTTAGATTGAAGAATGAAGGTACAATAGTGTACTATTAATAAACAGGAATAAATAAGGAAAAAGATAGGAGAACGAAACGAAATGAAGTTAATTTCATGGAATATAGATTCATTAAATGCTGCTTTAACCAGTGATTCAAATCGTGCACTGCTGACGCGAGAGGTACTAAGGAATATACTTGCTTTGAATCCCGATATCATTGCGATTCAAGAAACAAAACTAACCGCAAAAGGATTAACAAAGAAGCATGCAGAGATATTAGCCGAACACGCTTGGGAATACGAGATTGCTTGGAGAAGTGCTGTTGAACCTGCTCGTAAAAGTTATGCGGGGACGTTGTTCTTATATAAGAAAGCTCTAAATCCGGTAATTACTTTTCCTGAAATTGGAGCACCAACAACGATGGATGCAGAAGGTAGAATCATTACCTTGGAATTTGAAGATTTGTTTGTCACACAAGTATATACTCCGAATGCTGGAAATACATTGGGACGATTAGAAGACCGCCAAATTTGGGATCAAAAATACGCAGAATATTTATCCCAATTAGATCAAACAAAACCAGTACTGGCAGTGGGAGACTTTAATGTTGCTCATGAGGAAATAGACTTGGCTCATCCCGATCGCAATCATTTCTCTGCGGGATTCACGGATGAAGAAAGACAAGGCTTTACACACCTATTAGCCCAGGGATTTACTGATACATTCCGTCATTTGCATGGAGATATTGAAGGGGTATATACCTGGTGGGCACAGCGAGTGAAGACGAGTAAAATTAATAATTCAGGCTGGAGAATTGATTATGCTCTAGTAAGCAATCGGCTAGCAGATAAAGTAGTCAAGTCGGAAATGCTTGATTCTGGAATTCGTCAAGATCACACACCGCTCTTAGTTGAGTTGGAATTTTAAAGGAAGTAATCTCATAGGGTTTATAGAGGGAGTTAGCAATGGGGGATCGTTATATAGTAATAAGTATCGTAGTGGCTGTGTGTTGCGTAATTATTTTCATGGAAATACGCAGCCGCCTGAAACTGAAAGCGAAAGTACGGAATCAGTGGGGGGAAGCTCCCTACCAAGTTCGTTTTGATAAGGAGAAAAGCTTGAAAACAGCTTGGCAAACTGAAAAAAACTTTTCTGAATGGGACTCTGAAATTGATGATCTTACTTGGAACGATCTGGATTTATTTGACGTTTTTGAAACAATCAATGCTACTTATTCCAGCATAGGCTCTCAGGCTTTATACTGTCAACTTCGCAATTATCATTTTAAAAAAGATGAACAGTTGGAGAAGGTAATAAAATATTATGAGGAAAATCCTCAAACAAGAGAGAAAGTACAATATCAGTTCGCACGTTTAGGAAAGCAAGATAATAACTTAGTAACAGCCTATCTGTCAAAGCCGCAAAATCAACTAGGTAACTTGTATATCTATCTAGCATTAGGTTTATTCCCTTTTATCGGTGTACTTCTTTTGCTTTTCGGACAACTAGCTGGGGGATTTTTTTTATTGGCTAGTGCGGTCTTAAATCCGATTTATTATATGATAAAAAAACTTTCTCTTGAAACGGAATTAAACAGCATGCGCTATTTCGTTCAGATGATTGCGACTGCAAACAAACTAGCAAAGATTGAAACACCTTTGCAAAAACCGTTACAAGAGGCATTAAAGCCACTCCGAACTATTCCTCAATTCGGCTTCGCTTTTCGTTTAAAAGGCAATACGGAAGCGGATTTGATATTCGATTATTTAAATATGGTAGTCATGCTTCCTTTTATTTCTTATAGTTTTGTTTTGAACAGCTTGCAGAAAAATCAGAAAAAAGCGATTCAAGTTTGGCAGCTTTTAGGGAAGTTAGAGCTAGCAGTTGCCATCCTAAATTTCCGGACCTATATGCCGTTGAGTTGTGAGCCGGAATTTCAAGAAGATGGTGTCACTGCAGAAAGCATTTATCATCCTCTTTTAGAAGAACCTGTTACTAATCCATTACATTGGGAAAAGAATACTTTGGTTACGGGCTCAAATGCGTCTGGAAAGTCTACCTATATCAAAAGTGTTGCAATTAATTGTATCCTTGCTCAGACCATACAAACGGCTCTTGCTTCCAGCTTTTCTTTGGCCCCGGGACACGTCATAACTTCTATGGCGGTAGAAGATAATATTTTTGAAGGAGATAGTTACTTTATTGCGGAAATCAAGTCGATTAAGCGTTTGTTAACACAAGTGGAAACAAATGAGAAGTGTTATTGTTTCATAGATGAGATTCTGAAAGGGACGAATACAATTGAACGGATTGCTGCTTCATCAAGTGTCGTTCATTGGCTTCGGAATTTTCCGAGTCTGGCATTTATTGCGACCCATGATATTGAATTGACCGAAATATTAAAAACAAGTTGCAAGAATGTTCATTTTGCTGAAAGTGTCACGAAAGAAGAGGGAGTCGTTTTTGATTATCTGCTAAAATCAGGACCTGCACGAGTAAGGAATGCGATTTCCTTGCTTAAAGTTTTAGATTATCCTGTCGAGATTATCCAATCAGCTCAAAAAGAAGCTGCTCATTTTGATCATCATCGTAAATGGCAGCCCCTATCGGATTCGTGATAAGAAAGTAAAAAAATATGGAAACTGTCATCATAGGCAAAGTGCTCTTTGTTACATGAAGACAGTTTTTTATTTTTTTAAGCTCTACAGGACCCTATCAAATGAAACCTTTTTATTAATTCAGTATAATATAAGAAACAATAGTATGAATAAAGAGGAGGCGCTTATGAAAAAGATTTTACTTGTGGCTGGCTTAGCTGTTTTTTTAGGAGCATGTAGTACAGAATATGAAGTTGAATATACAAATGAAAGCTTTACTTTGGGGAATTCATTGACCTATGAAATGCCGATTCTTGAGTCGGATTTGTTGCAACCCACATTAAATCAAGAGTTTAGTATGGGGGATGAAATTCAGATACGCAATAATTTTTGGTTTACAGATGAAAAATCTCTGCTATCAACTGTAGATGTTGGTTATCGTTTGGTTCCGCTTGATTATGATTACCTACCTTATTACTATCTGCAAGATGATGAGCTTACGGAGTTTAGCGTTACCGAAGTTGTAAAAGAAGAAAGGGTAACGATAAACAATCGAGAATGGTTTCATGTTGAAACAGCACCAATAACTTTCGAATCAGACGGCGAAGAGTTGCAATCAGTTGATCAAACGTATTATTATCGTTCTGGTTTTGAGTTGTATAATTATACCTTTAAGTTAACAGCTCCAAAAGAAGAATATAATGATCAAGAGAGAGTTGCACTCACAAACGAGCGAATAGAAGAAGTTTTAGGCATGGCTGATTTCAGTCATGAACCGACAAAAACAAAAGAAGAGATTCATACAGTACTTAATGGGACATGGGATGCTGGCGACTCAGGCTACCTGCACTTTAATGCAGGCGAATTAAAATGGTATAAAGACAGCAACATGCAAGAAGAAAATGTATTATTAATTGATGTGACGGATGTTGTTCCGCTTATCCATCCAGAGAATGATACCGAATATGCTTTACTCCAACTTGATTACTTAACAGAAACAATAGACGGACAGACCTATGATAGTGAGACAGAGCTGACCTTGTTGATAAACTTTATGGACGATAATAATATCATCTTAGCTGACTATCAAACATTGGAATATTATAAGTTGAGTAAGGTTGAATAAGGAGATTTTAAAGAGAGTGCTTATGTAGAATGGGCGCTCTTTTTTGAGGAGATTTTAATGGGCTCTATCATTTCTAGTGTTGGTGCCTCAAAAGAAATTTCAATAGGGGCTTGTATAATTCTAACAACACTAAAAAATAGAGAGCCTTTTAATTCTAAATGTTAAAATAATGTATAAAGATAAAAATTTTACTATAGAATAGAGGTGTTTCGATTTGACTTTTACTATTATCCGACAAGATATCACAAAAATGAAAGTGGATGCGATTGTCAACGCGGCAAACGGCAGACTGAAAATGGGAGGTGGAGTATGTGGTGCCATATTTATGGCTGCTGGAGTGGATAAACTTCAAGCAGCTTGTAATGAGCTTGAACCTGTTGAGTCTGGCAAGGCAGTCATTACACCAGGCTTTTCACTCTATGCCAAGTATATCATTCATGCGATTGGTCCTGTGTACCAGCAACAGCATCCGGAGGAAAGTGAGAAACTGCTCCGCTTAAGCTATCTAAACGCACTGCAACTTGCTCTTGAAAATAAATGTGAAACAATTGCGTTTCCTCTAATTTCAAGTGGGATTTACGGCTATCCGAAAGAGGAAGCATTGCGAGTAGCATCTTCAGCAATACAGGACTTTCTGGCTGAAAATGAGATGGAAATATACCTTACTATATTTGATAAGGAATCATTTGCTGTAAGCAGAAAACTTCTCACTGAAGTTGCGAGCTACATTGATGAAAACTATGTTGAAAAACACAAACTTTCTCGACGAAAACTTCTTGATATCGAACATCAAGCGCTCACTGATGCTGAACGAACTCGAAGCAGTGCACAATTGTCTCAGTTAGAGGAAAAAGCTATTGAATCATCTGCCACAAGGGTAGATGAATTGCTCGACAATTTGGATGATTCGTTCTCTACGACACTCCTTTATCTCATTAATAAAAAAGGGAAATCAGATGTTGAAGTATATAAATGTGCAAATCTTGATAGAAAACTTTTTTCAAAAATTAGAACAGGAAAAGGATATACACCGAGTAAACGAACTGCCATTGCATTGGCTATAGCTTTAGAACTTACTCTTGAAGAAACAGACGACCTTTTAGAACGAGCGGGATATGCCCTATCACCTAGCCAAAAGTTTGATGTCATTATTGAATATTTTATTATAAACAAGAAGTATGACGTATTTGAAATTAACGAGCTGTTATTTCATTATGGACTGCCATTATTAGGTGGATCTTAGCGATCAATCATTTGTCGTTTCAAAAGCGACCATTTATTTAGCTCCATACGCTATCCTTAAGTTATCAGAAAACTTAAGGAGGATATCTCAATGGAAAAAGAAACTGAATTAGTATTTATATTGGATAAAAGCGGTTCGATGGGAGGATTGGAGGAAGATACGATCGGTGGTTACAATGCGATGCTTAAAAAACAAAAAATGCTTGCAGGAGATTGTCGCATCACGACGGTGCTATTTAACAATGGCTATGAATTGCTGCACGACCGCGTCGATATAAAGGAAGTCAGCCCAATTACGTCAAAAGAGTATCAGGTTGGCGGTACAACAGCGCTACTGGATGCAATTGGAATGACAATTTATAAAGTTGATCATATTCAAAAGGATATGAACGAAGAATGCTGTTCTGAAAATGTCATGTTTGTCATTATCACTGACGGGGAAGAAAATTCTAGCCGTGAGTATTCAGTAGAGAGAGTCAAAGCACTGATTGAACAGCAAAAGATAAAGCATGAATGGGAGTTTATTTTTCTCGGTGCAAATATTGATGCTGTCAAAGCAGCTGGACGGTTTGGCATTTCTCCCGACCGTGCCCAAAACTATCACGGAGATAGTCAAGGAGTAGAATTAAACTTTCGTGTAATGAGCGATGCGGTTGCCGTATATCGTAAAAAGTCCTCAATACCTCCAAGCTGGAATAAGGAAATCCAGAAAGATTATAAGAAACGTGGCGAGCAAAAATAAAGCGAATATTTATTTCTACTAAACAAATAGCAAAATTAATGAAGACAATTCTCGTATTGGGAGTTGTCTTTTTTGTAGGCTGATGACCTCTTATTTTTCATATAAACTTAAAAATAATGGAAAAATTCCGATAGAACGATAGGAGGATGCAAGTTGATTGTTATAAGAAGGAGAAAAGAAATGACTAAGAAAAGATTTTTGCCAAGATTGAGTTCAAATTTACTGCTATTGATTATTCCTGCTATTCTAATTGCTATCACTGCAATAAGTTTGGTGACCTTTAATTATTCTAGGAATATTATTATTGACTCTCTTGATGAGCAGATGGAACTACAATTAAGCTCAACGGTTAATCAGATTGATAAAATACTGATAAAAGAACGAGCTCTAGCTGAAAGTGTGGCTCGTTCAGTTGGAAACATGTATGAAGACTTTGAAGAAGAAGATTTCGAAAGATTATTGATTGATTCCACAGAATTGTATCCTGAGACAGTTGGAATGGGAATTTGGTTTGCTCCGAATACATATAAAAACATGGCTCAGTTCGCTCCGTATGCAATGGTTAATGAAAACGGCAAGGTAATAGCTAGCAAAGATTATACGGAAGGCGACTTCGATATCCATACAAGTGAATGGTATATCGTCGGAACGGAAGGGGATGGAGGATGGACAAATTCATATCTGGATACTGTATCGAGCATTCCCATGGTTACGATTTCTGTTCCGATGTACAGAGAAGACTCGTCTATTTTAGGTACTGTTACAGTTGACGTAGATATCTCGGCCGTTAAAGAAATGATAGCTGAGACAGAACTAGATTTTGATGCGCAAGCTTTCGTGATCGACACAGCAGGTATTTATTTGGCAGCTGAAGATGAATCAAAAATAATGACAATGAATTTTAATGAAGATTCAAATAAAGATCTTTCGAACAAGATTACTGATATTCTCACAAGTCGTGAAAATGGGTATGATAACTATACTAGTGACGGAAAAGATTACCGTCTTTATTACAATTATGTACCACAAACAGATTGGCTGATGGGAATTAATGTTCCTGTAGCGAATATAAACGCATCTCTAAATGGCTTAATCCAGATTTTTTCAATTGTAGCTATTGTTGCTTTGTTAATCGTTAGTATGCTGATTTATCTGTATTCTAAGAAACTGGGAGATACGGCGATGCACAGCAGTTTACTAGCAAATGACATTTCTGAGGGGATTTTATATAGCAACCCTTTGACTGAAAAAGATTTAAATAAAAATGATGAATTAGGTGAAATTGCTCGTTCTTTACAAAGCATGCAAGAAAATTTGAAGAAGACAATTACTGAAATCGCACTGCACTCTCAAGATGTTGTAAGCGTTGGAAAAAGACTGACTTCTACCGCAGATGATTCTGCGACAAGTGCGAATGAAATCGCAATAGCAATTGAGAATATTGCGGGTGGAGCAACTTCTCAAGCCATCGATACACAAAGTGCGACTGAAAATGTAGAAAATATCAACCATTTTGTAGATGAAAATTTTGAAATTTTAATAGAACTGCTCCGTTCAACAAATAATATAGAGAATACAAAAGATGAAGGATTCGAAGTATTAAAAGAATTGATTGAACTAATTAATTTAACTACATTAATCAACGGACAAGTGAATGCTGCAATTGAAGAAACCTATCAAAAATCGAAAGAAATTGAAGAAGCAAGTAGAATGGTCGAATCTATATCCGAGCAAACTAATCTACTGGCATTGAATGCCTCAATTGAAGCAGCACGAGCTGGAGAAGCAGGAAAAGGTTTCGCGGTTGTAGCGCAACAAATTAAAAAACTTGCGGAACAATCAAAAGGATTTAACGAAGTAATTAAAAAAGTAATTAAAGAGCTGAAAGAAACTTCAACAAACAGCGTTGAAGTTATGTCAGAAACAAAGTTAATGTTAGATCAACAAGGAAAAATTGTTGAAGATACTATGTCAAAATTTGATAATATTGCAGAGGCAATTGTAAAAAATAAAGAAGTAGTAGAAAAACTACAAAAATCTTCAAATAACATTAAGGATAAAAATGAGGAACTGGTTGGAGTGGTACAGAATCTGTCAGCAATTGCGGAAGAAAACTCTGCAACAACTGAAGAGGTAGCCGCAATCGCTCAAGAGCAATTCCGCTCATCAGCAGAAGTTTCAGAAGCAAGTGGAAATCTATCTAAAATTGCTGTGAATTTACAAGAACAAGTAGAGAACTTCAAGCTAGAAAAATTTGAAAAAGAGTAAATAGATATTCAATAACAAGATAAAAAGGCTCTGTAAAATAACTAGTTATTTTACAGGGCTTATTTTATAGACTAGGGGATTATAAGTTCAGCCATCAATGTCTAGCTCCCAAGTCCTGACCTAGTGAAAAAAAGATAAATTTGCCCCATTGCGCGCTTCGCTGCTCATTCAGGGTCAAATTTCCTATTTTTTCATAGGCCAAGGCGGACTTGTCCGCTTTTCTTATATACTATCTATAATTTACTTTAAACATCATAGATTGAGGTTTTTGCTGTATAATAAAAAGGACTTGAAAGGGTGATAACCAAATGGATGGTACGAAAAGAAATGATATAAAAGTTGGAAAACAGGTAAAAGTGGTTCAGAAACAAGATCAACGTTCTGGAAAATTAACAGAAGGTGTGGTTTCAAAAATTCTGACAAACTCTCAAACGCATCATCACGGCATCAAAGTAATGCTTGAAGGTGGTATTGTAGGAAGAGTAAAAGAAATAATAGAGTAAACAGATAAATTTAGAAAAAGCTGGGACAGTCGTTCTGGCTTTTTCTAAATTTAATTTCTGATAGCTAATTAGCATGCCGAACTATTCGCAAGAAAGTAACGATCAATAAAAGAGTAGGCCAGCGATACCTGATAGAACCATAATCAGTATGGGATTCAATTTGTACTTCCTTAATAAAAATAGAGCGATCATAAAGACA
This sequence comes from Jeotgalibaca ciconiae, assembly GCF_003955755.1. Classification (NCBI taxonomy): domain Bacteria; kingdom Bacillati; phylum Bacillota; class Bacilli; order Lactobacillales; family Carnobacteriaceae; genus Jeotgalibaca; species Jeotgalibaca ciconiae. The sequence continues at coordinate 1,824,583 of NZ_CP034465.1, forward strand.
ATTATCGCAGTGATGTTGACGCTCATTTCATTAATATCAAATGACGGAGTTCCAAAAAATGCAAGCAAAATAATCGTAGAGGCTGCCGATCCAATAAGCCCAATCGAACTCGATCGTAGTCCTTTCAATATATTAGAAATACTATCAATGTCCTTATGCTTCTTAAAAAAATTGTATAAAGCGATTGAAATAATAAATCCAGATAAAATGCTTCCTACCGTAGCAGCAACAGCTCCTAATACACCTGCAATACGTATGCCTACGAATGAGGCGGTATTTACTACCAGAGGACCGGGTGTCATTTGAGAAATGGTAATAATATCTGTATATTCCTGTAGTGATAGCCAGTTATGAGTATTTACGACCTCTTCTTGAATGAAGGGGATAATCGCATACCCACCGCCGATACTAAATAAACCGATTTTTAAGAAGTTTACAAATAAAATAAAGATAATATTATTCACTTTCAACACCTCCCAGCTTGTTTTTTATAAAGGACTGAGCTAAACAGAGGACAGAACAAAAGATAATGATATACAGCACATTCACATTGAAAACAAAATTAGCTAAAAATGCAAAAGGAGCCATTAATGTTAATAATAAGTTTTTTTCTTTTAGAACGCCTTGCCACATATCAATTAATAAATCAACAATTGTAGCTGCAACTCCAGCTTCCATCCCTTTTAAGAGTGAAGAGATAATGTTGTTATCCCTAAAAGATTGATAGAAAAATGAAATGATTGATAGAATCATTATGGGAGGTAAAATGGTTCCGATACAAGTAATTACTGCTCCTTTCAGTCCAGCAATACGGTAGCCGACTAATACTGCAATGTTAACAGCAATAGCCCCGGGAGTTGATTGAGCAATGGCTGCCATCTCCAATAATTCTTGTTCACTAATCAGTTTTAAATCCTTAACGAAGTATTTGCGCATCATCGGTATCACGACATATCCGCCCCCAAAAGTGAATGCACTAATAGAAAACGAAAACCGAAAAAGCAAAAAATATACTTTTAATTTATTTAATTGCAAAGTAAATCCATCTCCTTTTTGTGAAATTCGCCTTTTTCTAGTATATTATATAGAAGGCACATAAGTAAAATCACATATTTTTATGAAATACATTATAGTTTAGTTATGAATTGGGGATAGATATGAAAATCAGGCACTTAAGAATTTTTAAGGCTGTATGTGAGGAAGAAAGTATTACAAAAGCTTCTGAGAAATTATTTATAACGCAACCTGCTGTTTCGACTGCTGTCAATGAATTGGAAAATTATTTAGGTGTTCGTTTGTTTGACAGGGTCTCTAGAAAAATACAATTAAATGAAACCGGCAAACTTTTTTTGGTGAAGACTATAAAACTCTTAGCCTTATATGATGATTTAGAAAAGAACACAAAAAACTTAGAAGAGAATGCGGTCCTCAAGATTGGATCGAGTATAACCATTGCTAATTTTATATTACCGCAAGCAATGGCTAAGTTTAAAACAGCCTGTAAAAACACCCCTACTAGAGTCGTGGTAGAGAATGCTAGGACAATCGAGAATATGGTGAGTGAAAACAAAGTAGACATTGGTTTAGTTGAAGGGGTTGTTTATAACAAAGAATTAAAAAATTTCCGGTTTTCTTCATCCGAATTGCTAGTGCTTTGTTCTCCTCAACATAAGTATGCGAAAGAAAAACCTATAGATATTGATGAGTTAACCACTGAAACATTTTTACTAAGAGAAGAAGGCAGTGCAATTAGAGATGTTTTTGATAGTGCATTATTATTGCATAATGTAAGTGTCAGTCCAGTATGGACAAGCGTAAATTCACAAGCTTTGATTCAAGCAGTAAAACAAAATTTAGGAATCAGTGTCTTGCCGAGGCAGAAAGTTGAAAATGAGCTCCGGAATGGAGAAATAGTAGAAATAAAAGTCAATGATTTGGAACTGATAAGTGTGAATCATATTATCTTCAGTAAAGGCAAGTATGAAACAAAACCTTTTAAAAAATTGATTGAAATCCTTTGTAATAAAGGAAGTTAATTTTATACAATTATTTTAAACCAGAGCTTTTGATAGAAGGGGGTGGATTATGAAAAGCTATAAGTCAAAGAATGCTTTGAAAGAGGCGATAAATAAAGCTTATATGAAATATGACCAAGAATTTATTGGAATTCCAGAAGCTATGAAAGACGTTCGCATAGAGGGTGTCGATCGTACTCCTGCTGAAAATTTAGCTTATCAAGTTGGTTGGACAACTCTGCTTCTCAAATGGGAGAGCGATGAGCAAGAGGGGAAAGAAATTCATACGCCGACTGAAGGTTTCAAATGGAATCAATTAGGGGAGTTGTACCAATGGTTTTATCAACAGTATGCTCACCAATCATTAAGAGTATTAAGAAAGCAATTAAAAGAAAACATGGAGATGATTGTTCACATGCTAGACGCTATGAGTGAAAAAGAATTATTTGAACCTCATCAACGTCAATGGGCAGATGCAGCGACAGCTAAAGCAGTATGGCCTGTTTATAAGTTTGTGCATATTAATACGATAGCGCCATTTACGAATTTTCGAACTAAAATTCGCAAATGGAAAAAGATCAACCAATTATAAAAAAATCCCTGCTCAAATGAGACGATAATTTTTTTGGAGTGAAGTGAATGGGAAATACAGATATTTTTGAAAAGATGGCTAGTCGCTACGACACGGAAGAACGAATCAACATTGCTCGAAAATCAGCGGATGCCATTCGTAGCTATTTAGAGAATAGCAAAGATAAACAAGCGATGGATTTTGGTTGTGGAACGGGACTTGTAGGAATAAATTTACTAGAGGAATTTGAATCCATTCTTTTTGTCGATTCATCTCAAAATATGATTCATCAAATGGACCGAAAGATTAAGGATTTCGAAATTAAAAATGCCAGTACACTGTATTTTGATTTCGAAAAAGAGATAAGTATAGATGTACGTGCTGACTATATCTTTATGTCGCAAGTGCTACTTCATATAAAAGATACGGCACATATTCTGTCAAGACTCTATGAGATTTTAAATGAAGACGGGCACTTAATCATCGTTGACTTTGATAAAAACGATAAGATCGTTTCTAGTCTGGTACACAATGGATTCGATCAGGAGAAATTAGCAATTCGAATGAGAGAAATAGGTTTTACAGAGACTCAATCCAAAACGTTTTACAATGGAACGAACATTTTTATGAATCAAGATGCCTCCATGTTTGTAATAGATGCGAAAAAATAAAAACTTGATTTGGATGAGAAATTTAAATAAATTGATATTTCAAATTTGAATTTACCCAAAAATCTTAACCCAAGGTCGAAAAGGAAAAAGCCTGAGAAATACACATGTGGAAAACATGGGTTTCTCGGGCTTTTAATGAATCCACAGAGTGAAATCTGTGGATTCAGGGAGCTCCTTTACATAGTATGATTAAGTCTACTAAAACAAAAATATCCAGGAGGAGCTGATATCATTTTACCATGAATTCGACAGAAATCTATCAAGCAAAAAGCGTGCTTCTTTCCGATATTGCCCGTTCTTTGGAAGAACCGATCCATCCCCTCTACCACTCGGTTTGTTTTGCCAAAGCCGAAGGATTTGAAAGTATGAATGTCGAGGTGGCCAAAGGCTTTAATCACGTAAATCATTTGTTTGACGGAAAACAGTACACCCTCGTCATAGATCGGGGCTATGACAGTAATAAAATATACGAATACATAGAGAATCAGAAGCATCACTTCATTACCCGACTGAATGACCGCCGTTATCTCCTTCATAAAAACAAACGAATAAAAGTGCCCGATCTTGCCAACCGCCGAAAAGGGAAAATAAATTTTTCGACCACGATAAAAGGAACACACTATGACCTGAAAGCCAGCCATATAGAGGTAAGACTCCCGGTTTTAAAAGATACGCCTCTGTACATGGTCTATGGATATGGAAAAAAACCGATGAAACTCCTGAAAAATTTGGAAATAAAGGGAAAGCCCGATGTGTTGCGTGTCCTAAAAGAATACATTACCCGCTGGCGAATAGAAGAGCTGTTCCGTGTTCAAAAGCAAGAATTTGGACTGGAAAAAAATTCGAACCCTGTTCCTGAATTCTTTACAAATTTTGTATCACATCATGAACTACCTGATCGGGCATTATTCCATGATGATTGAGAAAAATAATGGTCTGGCAAAAATGATTATCGAGAGGGCGCGTTCAAAGAACGATATCGCCACCATCCAATTCTATCTTTATCGTTTTATACGGGGGTGTCCAACATCCTGTCCTTTGATTCCGCAGGAATCCGTCACTTTCATAGAATCGAGGAACGTTCCAACCAGCTTTCATTGCTTTGAATGAAGAAACTGCATAGTTAGAAAAGCGGACAAGTCCGCCTTGGCCTATGAAAAAATAGGAAATTTGACCCTGAATGAGCAGCGAAGCGCGCAATGGGGCAAATTTATCTTTTTTTCAATAGGCCAGGACTTGGGAGCTAGACATTGATGGCTGAACTTATAATCCCCTAATCTATAAAAAAACGCACAGTTTCGTGCGTCTATTTTGCGTATCTGAAAAGGAGAAAAATCGATTGAAAAGAAAATATGGGGCGAATATTTATAGAATTTAAACAATTTCTCTCTCCACATTGTAATTTGGGTAAATTCAAATATTTCAAACTCTTGACATGCTGAAAAAACAATGATAAAGTTTCATCAATCATTAATTGAAGTTTAATCAAAAAAATTTTAAAAATTTACTATGAAGAGAAGAGTAACTGACTAGATCTGTTAAAGAGAGCCCGGCTGGTGAGAAAGGGTAGAAGATTGAAGCAGCGAAGATGGGCTCGGAGTATTTGAGTGGTTCACGCTGCTTAAACGGACGCAACCGTTACATTGCCGGGTTTCAACTTTGAAAAAAGTGGAACCGCTGAGGTGGTAGTTAGGAAACTACCATGAATGAGGGTGGTAACACGGAAAATATCCGTCCCTTTGTTTATCAATTAGATGATAAACAAAGGGATGGTATTTTTTTGATTAGAAATATATATTAATGATTCGGCCACTAATTTCTAAAAAAAGAGCACTATTTAGAGGTCAAAAGAAGCACAATTTTTAATAGCAGCAGAAGATATGATAGGAGAGAATAATTCATGGAAAAAATAGCAAGTTTTACCGTTGACCATTTAAATTTAAAACCAGGACTTTACTTATCTCGTGAGGACCAAGTAGGGAATCAAACCATTAAATCTTATGACTTACGTTTCACAGCACCCAACTTCGAGCCCGTTATGAATACAGCAGAAATTCATACGATTGAACATATTGGGGCAACTTTTTTAAGAAATCATCCTGAGTTTAAGGATGAAGTGATTTATTTCGGCCCAATGGGATGTCGTACCGGTTTTTATTTAATTCTAACGGATAAAGTTCAAGGAGCAGACCTTTTGCAGCTTTTACAAGAAACATTCAAATTTACAGCTGAATTTGATGATGAAATTCCTGGAGCGGCAGCAAGAGATTGCGGTAACTATCTTGATCAAAACTTACCGATGGCTCGTTACTTCAGTGAACGATACTACCAAGTTCTTACAACGATTACTGACTTGACGTTCTCTTACTAAAAAATCAGCGAATTGAATCGTTCTTGAATGATGGTGTGCTGAAGTTATTACAATATTTATAAAAACAAACATGCCCGCGATTGCGGGTTTTTTGTATAGAATATGAGAGAAAATAATATCGTTTCGAAACAGTGTAGGCTTGTCCCGCCTTTCTTAAATGTAGTAGAATATAAGGGAAGGAAGAAGAAACGAGGAGATTCTAAATGAAGCACGAATGGCGAAAGCATGAAAAAGCCTTGTATATGCCGAAGAGAAAACCAAAGATCGTGACAATACCAGAACAAAAATTTTTTACAATAAAAGGGAAGGGTAATCCGAATGATGCGGAATTTTCTGAACGAATTGAAACATTGTATCCTCTCGCATACGCTATTCGGATGATGTATAAAACCGTCTATGTACCGGAAGATTATTTCGAATACACTGTCTATCCATTAGAAGGCATATGGGATTTAACGGAAGAGGGAAGAAAGCAAGATACATTGGACAAAGATGAGCTTCTCTACACCATCATGATTCGACAACCAGAGTTTGTGGATGAAGAAACGGTAGAAAGAGCTTTTGAAACTGTCAAAAACAAGAAGAAATTACGATATCTTGATGATGTAAAATTTGAAAGCATAGAAGATGGCTTGTGTGTTCAAATGTTGCATGTCGGTCCTTACGGTAATGAATCTGAAACTTTTAAAATAATGGATGAATTTACAGAAGAAAATAATCTTCAAAGAATTTCTTTAACACACCGAGAAATTTATCTTTCTGATTTCAGGAGAGTGAAGCCAGAAAACTTGAAGACAGTCTTGCGGTACAAGGTTGCTGAAAAAGAATAAAACCAGTTTACATTCATGCTCATCTCACGGGCAAATATATCTTCCACTAATAATGGTCTAAGCAGTTGAAAAACATTAGAAGAGTGAACAAATGATTACTGGTGTTGAATTTGACTTTGTTGTAAAGGATAGCAAAGCTGCTTTGAAAGAGTATATGTCTATTTTTGATGTTGAAATAGTGGAAAGCACAGATTTTAAGTGAAACATTTGAATGATATGTCGCTTAAGTTGTAATGGAAGTATTATGTTGTTATAATCAAATCATCAAAAGGGAAAGGTTGTGCCTGAATGTACACTATCTAATTAATCGTAATTGAAGAAGGAACGTTTCTGTCAGAGCGGCAGGTTTCTTTGTGACGGTTTATTAGATAAAACATTTGAACAATCTGGGAATATGCCCTTATTCCGCCTGTTTAAAATGAACCAGTATGACTGTCTGCAGAAACTTGCTGACGGTCTTTTTTGTTTAAATAGATAGGGGGAATCATGTATGTTACAAGTAAAAAAATTAACACTGCATCATTTAACAGATTTAAAAAATATCATTCAAGATTTGAATTTTACTGTTAATCCAGGAGAAAAAGTGGCCATTATTGGGGAAGAGGGAAATGGAAAATCAACTTTATTGAAGTGGATATTGGATGATAAAAGTATTGACTCATATACTAAAGCTGAAGGAGAGCTTATTAATCAGTTTAGTCGGACTGTTTATTTGCCCCAAACATTGCCTGCACCATATTTTGAGACAACTCTCGATGAATATTTTTTTGGTCAAGACGACGTCATGGAAATGGATTATACCTTGCTTTATCAACTAGTTGGTCAACTTGGGTTTGATGCAGATCGATTAACCAGTGCGCAGAAGTTAGGCAGTTTATCCGGCGGAGAAAAAATAAAAGTTCAGCTTCTAAAACAGCTTGCTACGAATCCGGATTTATTACTGCTGGATGAGCCATCAAATGATTTAGATCTCGATACTCTTCAATGGTTAGAAAACTTTATTAGAACCACGCCACTGACAGTTATTTATATTTCCCATGATGAGTCTTTCCTGGCAGCAACCGCCACTAAAGTTATTCAGCTGGAATTATTACGTCATAAAACGATTCCAGTTGCCACGGTTTCAAATTTGTCATACAAAGATTATATCGAGCAAAAGTCAGCAAGATTTGTTCGTCAGACAGAAGTTGCGAGTAAGCAGCGCGAGGAATATCAGAAAAAAATGGAAAAGCACCGCCAAATCGAAAATCGTGTGCACCATGAACAAGAAGTGATTTCCCGCCAAAATCCGGGAGGCGGTAGATTACTTAAAAAGAAAATGCACGTTGTCAAATCAATGGGACGACGCTTTGAACGGGAATCGGAAGAATTTGAAGATATCCCGATTAAAGAAGATGCGATTTTAGTGAAATTTTCGAATACGAAAGCTCTGCCAGCTGGAAAAACAATCATTCATTTAGAAAATCAGGAAGTGAAGCGAGACGATAAAGTATTGGCGCGTTCCATCCATTTACTGATGAGGGGTCCACAAAAAGTCGGAATTATTGGTAAAAATGGTATTGGAAAAAGTACCTGGTTAAAACGCTTGTGGGCAGAAATGAAAAACAGAACAGATATTGAAGCGGGTTATATGCCGCAGAACTATGCTGATTATCTGAATTTGGACGAAACTCCCATTGAGTTTCTCAGCGAAACAGGAGATAGTGAGGAACTGACCCAAGTGATGACGTATCTTGGAAGCATGCGATTTACTTCAGATGAAATGCATCATCCCGTACGCTCTTTATCAGGTGGACAGCAAGCAAAACTGTTACTTTTAAAAATCGATTTATCGGGACAGAATGTATTATTATTAGATGAACCAACCAGGAACTTCTCTCCATTGTCTCAACCGGAACTTCGTAATCTATTCAAGAATTTTGAAGGTGCGATTGTGACAATTTCCCATGACCGATTATTTTTACAAGAAGTTTGTGATCAAATTTATGAATTGACTGAAGAAGGGCTGCAGTTAGTTGATTTAGAATAATACACAATAATAAAAAAAGAATGTGGCTTACGAGGCAGGAACCTTGTAAGCCGCATTCTATTATTTATTCCAAAGAGAAATCGAGTTCGGGTCCAACAGGCACAATACCCGTTGGATTTATATTTTTGTGGCTGCGATAATAGTGTTCTTTAATGTGCTTAAAATTAACTGTTTCAGCAACGCCTGGTTCGTTATATAGCTCTTTTGTATAGCGCCATAAATTGTTATATTCAGTTAAATGCTTAATATTACATTTGAAATGCCCATAATAAACACTGTCAAAGCGGATTAAAGTAGTAAACAAACGCCAATCAGCTTCCGTAATTTGATTTCCTACTAGATATTGTTTATCAGCCAAAAGTTCTTCCAGTTCATCTAAAACTTCGAATAGTTGTGTTACTTCTTCCTGGTAAACTTCTTGTTTGGTAGCAAAACCAGCTTTATAGACACCGTTGTTGACAGCATCATATACTTTTTCATTCATTGCATCGATTTCTGTGAGTAATTCTTCGGGTAAGTAATTGCCTTCCTTAGCGCCTATTTCGTCAAAAGCAGAGTTAAAAATACGCATAATTTCAGAAGATTCATTATTAACAATTTTATTTTGTTTTAAATCGTATAAAACAGGAACGGTTACACGACCGCTATAATCTGGTTCTACTTTTGTGTAAATTTGGTACAAATAATCCGCATCCATAACTGGATCGGGAATCACTCCTTCATCTGGTTCAAACGTCCAACCGTTTTCTGCCATTAAAGGATTAACAACTGAAACAGAAACCAAATCTTCTAATCCTTTAATACTACGCATAATCATTACACGGCTTGCCCATGGACAAGCCAGTGATATGTAGAGGTGATAACGATTCGGTTCTGCTTTAAACCCGCCTTCACCGCTAGGACCAGCACTTCCATCTGCAGTAACCCAACTGCGAAATTGTGAATCCTTTCGAACAAACCGTCCTCCCGTGCTCTCAGTGTCATACCACTTATCTTGCCATTTTCCGTCTACTAATAATCCCATAATATCATCCTTCCTTTACTAAATGTTTGAAATTTGACCATACAATTAAAAGTCTATCAATTCTATTATAAGGATTAATTGCTTCTGAAACAAAAATATACTACTTCCTTTTTTTGGAAAATTTGTTATAATCTATTTTAATCTATTTATGATTTTAATTTAACTTAATTCTCATTTTCAACGGTTGAAAGGAGATTGACATGATAAAATACAGGCTAAAAATTGTCGATATTATAGAGGAAACCACGGAAACAAAAACCTATATTCTGGAAAGACCAGAAGGATTTACTTGGGAAGCAGGTGCAATGACTCATGTGGGCTTAGTTGGTTTTGATGAAGGAGAGCGACCAAACAAAGGTTGGGTGAGACATATGTCCATCTGTACTTTACCAAATGAAAACAAAATTGCCTTCACAACTAGGACGAGGATCTCTTCAGAGTTCAAAGAAAGATTAGCTCAGCTAACCATTGGAGATGAACTTGTTCTTTTCAAAACTGTTTCGAATTTAAGAGAGCCAAATCCAGAAAAACCAATTATATTGTTAACCACGGGCGTAGCAATCGCTACGGCAAGGCCATTAATTTTAAGCTTGTTACAAAAGAACCCGAATCTATCTTTTTTGGCAAATATCAATATCGATTCTTCCAGAGAATTTGTTTATCAAACAGAATTGAACCAGTTGGAAAATAATTGCTTCAAAAATTATTGGTACGATTCAAGGAATGAGTTTTATCAAAAAATAGAACAATTAACTACAACAAAAGATGCACTATACTACGTTGTCGGCAGTGATCCTTTCCTAGTAAAAATGATTCAAACCCTACGAAAATTGAATATCAGTGATGCTAATATCGTCATTGATAAAAGAGAGCAAGCATTGCCCGATTTTTTTGGAACGAACGAAGATATTAAGGAAATTTCTTTCGCGAAATAATTTGAATAAATACTAAAAAAGTCATTTTTGAATGGCTTTTTTAGTATTCTTAGAATAATAAGAGAAAGATACTGCTAACGGATGAAAAGTAATTGTAGTAAGGATGATTAAGACAGATGAAAAAAGATTTAGAGAAACTATTTGTATTGAACAAGTTAGTGGAACACTACGGTTATCAGCATTGGTGGGAAGATGAGAATCGAATGGCCGATTGGGTATCAATGATTCTGATTCAACAGACGACACAGAATAATGCAGAAAAAGCATTAGTAAATCTCACTCCTTTTTTGAGTCTGGAAGCATTGCTTGATTTAGAAATGGAAGAGTTACAAAAGCTGATACGGCCAGCAGGATTTTACAAGCAAAAAAGTGTGTATATAAAAGAATTGATGAATTGGTTCCTTGCTCATGGAGGAAAATTTGAAAAATTCAAAGAGTTCTCCACTGAAAGTCTTAGGAAGGAATTATTGGGCATTAAAGGGGTTGGTCCAGAAACGGCAGATGCCATGTTGCTCTATATCTTTGAACGAAATGTTTTTATTGCAGATACATATGCCACACGTTTATTCACTCGGCTGGGTTTTGGAGAATATCGGAATTACGAACAGCTGAGGAGAGAATTCATCCATCTAGCTGAACAAGTTCCCGTGAAACTATGCAAAGAGTGGCATGCAGTTATTGATGTTCATGGAAAAGAATATCGCAAGCAGAAAAATTTGGATGAGAGTTGGCTTTTCGTCGACAGCTAAAGAGGATGGATGAGTTTTGTTTAATCATTTGCTCATTTAATTTTAACAAAATGGTTGACTCTTCTAAAATCTCACGTATAATAAGTGAAAATCAAATAATTTTTTGAAACCGTAGAAGTGGAGATAACGGTGTAACGTGCAGTTACAGGGAGCGAGGGGGACTGAGAGCCTCGCACAACGCAGTACATCAAATGGACCACCGAGGGCACAGTCAAAAGAAACATTTTTGTTTCCGAGTATTCTGTGACGTGACGCATACGTCAGTTGTGAGGGATATGTTCGTATCCTGCAGAGCGTACAGGCATCACTGTCTGTAAAAACAAGGTGGTACCGCGGATGTTATCAACACACCCGTCCTTGACTTTCATTAGTCATGGGCGGGTGTTTTTTTGTCTAATCTCATCCAGTGAACAGGAGGAAAAGCTTCACTAGAAGAAATAACCGAACAATTTCATCTAGTGAAGAGATCTCCCGAGCTTCACTGGACAATAATCACTGCTAATCTCATCTACTGGACACAATCGAGTTCTTCACTAGACGAAATAATGAATAATAAATAAAAAGGAGAATAGAATCATGATCAGACCAACTTTAAAAGAAGCCAGAGAACTTGCGCCAGGAAATACGGTTATACCGATTGCTTTAGAAATCTTTTCGGATGTCCGTACATCCATGGAGGTGTTGCGCAATATTAAAAATCGCAGCAACCATTACTATCTATTGGAAAGTGTTGTAAATAAAGACAATTGGAGTAGATATTCTTTCTTGGGTTATGATCCTACTTTGACAGTTCATTGTACAGATGGTGAAGTTACGGTAAAAAGTCCGACTCAAGAAACAGTCACAACCGAGAATCCGATAGAGAAATTAAAAGAGATTCTGGCGGGATATAAAAGTCCGCGAATTGACTATTTGCCTCCTTTTACAGGCGGGCTAGTGGGATATTTCTCTTATGACTGTATCAAGTATTTTGAACCCGGTTTGAATATAGAAGCTAAAAATCCTGAGGAGTTTCGTGATTACCATTTTATGTTAATGGATCGGGTCATTGCATTTGATCATTTTCGTCAAAAAATTGTCTTGATTGTCAATATCGATACCCAAGACATTGAAGCGAATTACATCGCTGGAACAACGATTTTAAAGGATATGGAACGTATGATTTTAGAACCATTACAAGATCCGGCGAATGAGTTAATCCAGCAAAGTGGCAAATTTACACCAACATTCACAGAAGAAGGTTTTTCTTCTATCATCAAAAAGGTTCAGCAGCATATTGTTGAAGGAGACATCTTCCAAGCAGTGGTGTCGAACCGTTTTACAGCACCTTTTTCAGGTACTTTGCTTCAAACTTATCGAGTTCTGCGAACAATCAATCCGTCACCCTATATGGTTTATTTTCATTTTGATGATATGGAAATTGCTTGTGCGTCGCCAGAAACTCTCATTTCTGTTCGCAATGGTATCGCATCTTCATTTCCTTTAGCAGGAACTGTTCCAAGAGGAAAGAATGAAGAGGAAGATGCAGTGCTTATCCAAGAACTTTTAACAGATGAAAAAGAATTAGCCGAGCACGACATGTTAGTAGACCTTGCCCGAAATGATATTGGAAAAATTGCTGAGTTTGGTAGTGTGGAAGTAACGGAATATCGGGAAATTAAACAATTCTCACATGTCAGTCACATCGCTTCCAAAGTTATTGGACGAGTGAAAGAAGCATATGGACCATTAGAAGCACTAGCTGCAGCTCTACCCGCAGGAACATTATCGGGCGCACCAAAAGTGAGAGCTTGTCAGATTATTGATTCTTTAGAAGGAACAAAAAGAGGACCATACGGAGGAGCGCTCGGCTACATCGATTTCACGGGTGATATGGAAATGTGTATTGGAATAAGAATGGCTGTACACAAAAATAATAAAGTATTCGTCCAATCTGGTGCAGGAATTGTCGCAGACAGCGTAGCAGAAAAAGAATTTCAAGAAACACAAAATAAAGCCAAAGCAATAATGGCTGCACTGAAATATGAAGGGAAGTGATGATGCATGATCGTACTAATCGATAACTATGACAGTTTTACTTATAATCTTTATCAACTCGCTGGAAAATATGCTCAAGAAGGTATAAAGGTCATTCGAAATGATGAAATGAGTGTATCTGAATTAGAGAGGTTGAATCCCACTCATATTATAATCTCGCCGGGGCCAGGCCGACCAGCAGATGCAGGCATAACCATCGAAACAATCAAACAGCTTGCTGATAAAATACCTATTTTAGGAATTTGCCTCGGACACCAAGCAATTTGTGAAGCTTACGGCGGGAAAGTAAGCTATGCAGAACCGCTTGTCCATGGCAAAAAAAGCACGATTCATATTGCTAGCGGCAATCAAATTTTTCGTGGCTTACCGCCGATTCTAGATGTCGGAAGATACCACTCATTGATTGCAGAACGCGAAAGTCTTCCTGAAGGACTACTTGTCATTGCAGAAACAGACAAAGGCGAACTGATGGGCGTGAAACACAGAGATTATCCTTTATATGGTTTGCAATTTCACCCAGAATCAATTTTAACGCCACAAGGAGAACGAATCATTGAGAACTTTATTCGCATAGGAGGAAAACGATATGATTAATCAGGCAATAGCTGAAATTTTTTCTGGTCAAAACTTATCAATTGAATTGGCAGGAAATGTAATGAATCAAATGATGGAAGGAAAAGTTACTGATGCACAAATGGGAGCTTTTTTAACTGCTATGCGAATGAAAGGTGAAACCATCGATGAAATTACAGCAAGTGCTGCAGTGATGCGCGAAAAAAGCACCAAATTAAAATCAAAAACTGATGTACTGGATATTGTGGGTACGGGCGGGGATGGATTGAACAGCTTTAATATTTCTACTGTTTCATCATTTGTTGTTGCAGCTGGAGGAGTTCCAGTAGCCAAACACGGTAATCGAAGTGTTTCCAGTAAATGCGGCAGTGCGGATGTGTTAGAGGCACTTGGTGTGAACATCAATTTGACAGCTGAGCAAAGTGCAAAAATATTGGAAGAAACAGGGATGTGTTTCATGATTGCATCAGCTTATCACTCCGCAATGAAGCACGTTGCTCATGTACGAAAGCAATTAGGTGTACGAACAATTTTTAATGTTCTCGGCCCATTGGCAAATCCAGCTGGCGCAAATATGCAACTGCTCGGTGTATATGATGAAAACTTGGTCGAACCGTTGGCAAACGTATTAAATAATTTACAGGTAAAACGAGCAATGGTTGTACATGGACATGACGGTCTGGATGAAATAAGCAATACGGGAACAACCACTATTTGTGAAGTAACAGACGGTAAATTAAACAGTTATTTTATTACACCAGAACAATTCGGCTTAAAAAGAGGCCGTTTGGAAGATTTAATCGGCGGAGATCCAAAAGAAAACGCGGAAATTGCATTAAGAATTTTAAATGGAGAAAAAGGACCGAAACGAGACATCGTTATTTTAAATGCTGCTTGTTGTTTGTACATGGGCAAAGAAAATCATTCTTTACGGGATTGCGTAGTTATGGCAGAAGAATTATTGGATAGTGGAAAAGCGAAAAGTAAACTAGACGAATTTATCAAAGCGACACAGCAGGAGGCTTCAGTATGAGTATTTTAGATGATATTGTCTTGGCTACAAAAAAACGGGTTGAGATAGAAAAAACACGATTGCCTCTGGAAGATTTACTTGCTCAAAAAATGCCGGAGAGCACATCCTTTGCTTTTGAAAAAGCTTTAAAAGAGTCACAAATATCTTTTATTTGCGAAGTAAAAAAAGCTTCCCCATCCAAAGGAGTCATTGCGGAAGAATTTCCTTACACCCAAATCGCAAAGCAGTATGAAGAGGCGGGTGCTGCCGCGATTTCTGTCTTAACAGAACCAGACTTTTTTCAAGGAAAAAATGAATATCTTACTGCTATTCGTCAAGTGGTCTCATTACCTATTCTTCGCAAAGATTTCATTGTAGATCCTTATCAAATTGTTCAGTCAAAACACTTGGGCGCTGATGCGATTTTACTGATTTGTTCGATACTGTCCCCCCAACAACTTTCAGAATTTATTGTACTTGCTGATGAACTGGGTCTATCCGCTATCACAGAAGCCCATGATGAAAAGGAAGTGCAAATGGCTCTGGAAGCAGGGAGCAGGGTGATTGGTGTAAACAATCGAGACTTGCATACCTTTAAAGTAGATATTAACAATAGTGTCCGCTTAAGAAAATTAGCGCCAAAAGAGACGCTATTCATTGCAGAAAGCGGTATTCAAACTGCTGAGGATATAGATGTATTAGAAAAAAATCATATGGACGCTGTTTTAATTGGAGAAGCATTTATGAAAGAAAGGGATAAAAAAGCAAAACTCAAAGAATTAAAAGGAGAGTTGGAATGACCAAAGTAAAAATTTGCGGATTGCGGACTTTGGAAGATGTTGCAGCAGCTAACGTTTGCTTGCCAGACTATATTGGATTTGTTTTTGCAGAAAAATCCAAACGGAAAATTGATCGAGCAACTGCCGCCCAGTTAAAGGGAAAGTTAAGCGAAGAAATCCAAGCGGTTGGAGTATTCGTCAATCAAAGTATCCAGGATATTGTCGACTTATGCAATCAGAATGTAATCGACGTAATTCAGCTTCATGGAGAAGAAGATGAACGATTTATTCAACAATTAAAAGAACGGCTTCCCAACCCAATTATTAAAGCTATTCCAGTTGGAAAAACGATTTTTAAACAATCAGAAAAAGCAGATTTCTTGCTTTTTGATACGGCCACCGTCGAACGTGGAGGGAGCGGAAAAACGTTTGATTGGAAACTATTATCGAACGAACAAGAAAAGCCTTATTTTTTAGCAGGGGGACTGACAACTGAAAATGTAACACAAGCTGTCTCAACTTTACATCCTTACTGTGTCGATGTGAGCAGCGGTGTGGAAACAGCTGGGAAAAAAGATCAAGAGAAAATGAAACGATTTGTAAAATTAGTTCAGGAGGCAACGAAATGAGTAACGGAAGATTTGGAGAATTTGGTGGGCAATATATCCCGGAAACATTGATGACTGAAATACATAGAGTTGAGAAAGCATACAGCTATTATAAAGAAGACGAAACTTTTCAAAAGGAATTAACAAATCTTCTTAACAATTATGCAGGACGACCATCTTTACTTTATTATGCGGAGAATATGACAAATGACTTAGGGGGCGCAAAAATTTATTTAAAAAGAGAAGATTTGAATCATACAGGCTCTCATAAGATAAATAATGTATTGGGGCAGGCTTTATTAGCTAAAAAGATGGGGAAAACACGGTTAATTGCAGAAACAGGAGCCGGTCAACACGGGGTGGCAACAGCTACGGCAGCGGCTCTTTTAAATATGGAATGTGAGATTTTTATGGGAGAAGAGGATACGGATCGACAGGCGTTAAATGTTTTTAGGATGGAACTTTTAGGGGCAAAAGTTAATAGTGTAACCAAAGGAACAAAGACACTGAAAGATGCAGTAAACGAATCCATGAGAGAGTGGACCCGTAGAGTGGAAGATACTCATTATGTACTTGGCTCAGTGATGGGACCACATCCATATCCAATGATTGTAAGAGATTTCCAAAGTGTTATTAGTAAAGAAATAAAGGAACAGATTCTTACAATCGAAGGGAATCTTCCTAAGGCAGTGATTGCTTGTGTGGGTGGCGGCTCGAATGCAATTGGAGCATTTTACAATTTTATTGAAGATTCTGACGTTCGGTTGATTGGCTGTGAAGCTGCTGGAAAAGGGGTCGACACAGATCTGCATGCGGCCACAATTTCACAAGGGTCAACGGGTATCTTCCACGGTATGAAGAGTTTATTTTGCCAAGATGAGTTTGGACAAATTGCACCAGTGTATTCCATTTCGGCAGGACTTGATTATCCCGGAATTGGTCCGGAACATGCGCATTTACATGAAATAGGCAGAGCAGAGTACGTACCGGTTACCGATGACGAAGCAGTGGAAGCATTTGAATATTTGTCAAAAATAGAAGGAATTATCCCGGCAATTGAATCAGCACATGGGGTTGCTTATGCGAAAAAGTTAGCAAAGACGATGAGTAAAGATGAAATTATCGTAATTTGTCTCTCGGGAAGAGGAGACAAAGATGTTGCAGCGATTGCTCGATACAAAGGAGAGGAAATTTATGAGTAAAATTGCAGAAGCTTTTCAAAATAAAAAAGCATTTATTACTTATTTAATGGCAGGAGATCCAAATTTAGAAAAATCTGCTGAAAATATTCTTGCTGCACAAGAAGCAGGGGCTGATTTAATTGAAATTGGTATTCCTTTCTCCGATCCAATTGCAGAAGGACCTGTCGTAGAAAATGCAAGCGTGCGGGCTTTGTCTTCAGGGGTGCGACTCAATCATGTCTTTGATATGGTAGCTTCATTAAAAGGGAAAATTACCGTACCACTCGTTTTTATGACCTATCTAAATCCGGTCTTTGTATATGGCTACGAACGTTTTTTTAAAAAGTGTAGTGAAATTGGAATCTCCGGTATCATTATTCCTGACTTGCCATTTGAAGAACAGCAGGAAGTAAAGGTTGTTGCAAAAAAGTACGGAATCCAAATTATTACCCTTATCGCTCCCACTTCAAAAGAACGTATCAAAAAAATTGCTGAAAATGCTGAAGGTTTTATTTATCTTGTCTCATCAATGGGGGTGACCGGCGTAAGAAGTGAAATTACGACAGATATTCCAGCTATCATCAATCAGATTAGAGAGGTCATCAATATCCCAGTAGCAGTGGGATTTGGAATCAATAAACCAGGCCAAGTAAAAGAATATGCCAAAATTGCAGATGGAGTGATTGTCGGAAGTGGAATCGTTCGCTTAGTGGAAAAGTATGGCGAAGAGGCGAGGGACCCAATATTCCAATACGTTCAAGAAATGCAGGCAGAATTACGTTAAAAAAACATTCTTTCAATAAAAGAGAATGACAAGATAGTTTCAAAAAATGAAAGTACAGCGCCGAAAACTGCGCTGTACTTTATCTTAAGTAAATACTATTAGCAAGATTCTGAGTGACGGCCATCAAGAGACCTTAAGATGCTCGTATAATATATTAGAAAATGTCCTAAACAATCATTAGCCATCATTGCAAAAGAAACAGCTTTTAGTCGAGCTTGTATTAAAAACTGCTATTTGGTTCTTGCAAAAAAGCTAACTCCTCATCCGTTGATTGTCGGCCTAACACAAGATTTCTATGAGGATATCTACCGAAACGATCAATAATGCGCTTATGCATAATTTCATACTCCAAAGACTCTTTATTCCCTAAACTTTCAAATAAATCTAAAGCAATTACATGAATAGCTTTAGATTCTGAATGTATAAATGGCATATAAGCGAATTGTTTTTCTTGAGAAGAAAGTTGGTCAGCAAATCCTGGTTGGCTGATTAGTTCTTGGGATAAGACCAAAGCCATAGAATCTTGTGAAAAAGCAAGTTCGTTATCACGCATCAGATTTCTTGAAAATTGATCTAAAACAATGATTTCAGCCAAGCGACCTTCCAATGTTTTTCGCCAATCAAACAATAAACCGTTACAGGCAGCTTCCCAAGTATCGTAAAACTCTGAATAGATTTTATGGTCGAATTCTTCACTTTTTGCAAATAAATACTCTGTATTTTCAGGATCAAACCAAAAAGCTAAGACATCCGTTGCTGTTTTAATCATGATTCCCACGCTCCTTTATTTCCATAAATCTAGTATATAGTGAAAAGAATTGACTCACAACTTAAACAAGAAAAGTGAAGGAGTGAAAAAAGATACTTTACACATCATTATGTTGGCATCGTTCGTGTTTATTGCATATAAAGAGAGGGAAATCATTCGTTATCAATAAAAATAGTTTAAAAAACGAATGTTTTGTGTTATTCTCTTCATATAAACTTACAAATAAAGAGGTGTCCAATGGAACGTATTTACAAAGGGAAAACAAAAGATGTTTTTGTAACGGAAGACGGCACAATTCGCTTATTTTTTAAAGACGACATGACGGGTAAAGATGGAGTTTTTGATCCAGGAGAAAATCAAGTTGGTTTGATTGTCGATGGTTCGGGAAGATCTGGGCTTGCTGCTAGCAAGTATTTCTTTGAAATTTTGGAAAGGGAAGGAATTCCAACTCATTATTTAGAATCCAATCTTGAAGCAAAAACGATGGATGTAAAAAAGGCAGTAATGTTTGGCAAAGGTTTAGAAGTAATCTGTCGTTTTAAAGCATACGGAAGCTTTGTTCGTCGTTATGGGGAATATGTTCAGACGGGTGAAGATTTAAATGGTTATGTGGAGATGACAATTAAAGACGATGAGCGTCAAGATCCAATTATTAATGAAGATGCTTTAGTACTACTTGGCATTTTAAAAGAAGGGGAATACGACTTTATTAAAGAAAAGACCCAGCAAATCGCGAACCGAATCAGGAAAGAATTAGCATCAAAAGATTTAGAACTCTATGATATTAAATTAGAGTTTGGACGATTGGAAAACAGTAACGATATTATTTTGATTGATGAGTTGTCCGGAGGAAACATGCGTATTTTTAAAGGGGAAGAATCCATTCATCCTTTAGATTTGGAAACCTACTTGTTGGCGTAAAAGATTAAAAATGTAGATAGCTACTTGTCGGAAAAATGTGACTCCTTTTACACATCTACTGCTCAAATAGTATCATTACCGTATACAAGCGGCAGGGCATTTCAAAAAAATTAAGCAAAAAGCCTATTTTCATCCAAAGAAATGGAGTGAAAATAGGCTTTTTTTCTATACCAATTGAGTTATTCTATTTAGTTTCTTTATCACCTATACGATCTAATATCAAATGGTAGCCATCTGTACCGTAATCCAAACAACGCTTTACACGTGAAATGGTTGTACTGGATGAACCCGTTACCTCTTGAATATGAGAATAAGTCTCTCCATCCCTGATTAATTTTGCTACATGGAAACGTTGCTTCATTGAAAGTAACTCATTTACTGTAGATAAGTCCATAAAAAATTGGTAACATTCTTCCACTGTTTCCAATTTCAAGATTCCTTCAAATAATTCATCCATTTCTTTATCTTTTAAATGATTCATTTCTTAAGAAAAACTCCTTTTTAAAATTCAAATTTCTCGCAATTTTACTTTACCATAATAAAGTACTAAAGAAAACATTGTTTATTTCCGAATGGTATGGTATTTTATTACCAACACTTTATTAAGGTAAAGTGATAGAGTAGTAAAGTGCGAGAGGTGAGAAAATGTCGAATATAAAAATTTTAAAACAATACAATCTGGTTAAAGATTATATGGAATTACTTGATCGTGAAGGCTACCATCTGATTGACTTGAATATGATTGAACCTTTTCAGTTAGAAGATAAACACGATCAACCATCTAATATTATTTTTGAAAGAAATGAACAAATCTTTTCGATTCGAAGTGATTGGACACGAACGTTATTGAATTATAATGAAAATTTTTTACTGGATGAACGGTTATTCGGCTACTTTGGTCAAGTGATTCGAGACTACCACTCATTTAATCAAGCAGGCGTTGAATTATACAATCCTTCTCAAGAAGAAATACTAGGAAGTATTGCGTTGCATTTATCATTTGTCGCAAAAAATACAGATAAAAAGATTCACTCGATTGTGGTGAATAATGATAATTTACTAGATCTATATCTGGAAAAATACCAACTTAATCATGATATACGCCAATTAATCTACGAGAAAAATCTTTCAGAATTAAGCAAAGTACTGGGGAGCAATCACCGTATCTACCAATTAATGACTGCGCCAGTCAGCCAGCAGTTTAATTTAGTAGAAGAAGAATTCGGAGATTGTGAAGAAATGATATTCATCAAAGAGGTAAAAGAAAAAATAAAACAGTATGACTTGAAATTCATGCTGGATTTATCTTTCCGATCACCCCAAACATACTATAACGGCTTTTATTTTCAAGTGTTCCTAAATTATGTCAATCCTCTTTTGAGTGGTGGGAAATACAACAACAATGCATTTGGAATTGCCTTAAATCTGTCGGATGGAGGTTTGCTATGATTACTGTTGCGCTTAGTAAAGGACGTTTATTAGAAGATTTTATTCGTTACTTAGATACACAAAATTTACGTCATTATTTGTCGGTATTGAAGGAAGAGAGCCGCTCTCTTTTTATCGAGATTGATAATGTGAAGTTCATTTTTGCGAAAGGGCCGGATGTACCTACTTATGTCGAGAACGGTATTGCTGACATTGGCATCGTAGGATCCGATATTATTATGGAGGATACTTTTAATATTCTGAATGTCTCTCAACTTCCTTTTGGTGAATGTTATTTTGCTTTGGCAGGTCCCCCAGGCATTGAACGTTTTAATGTTGTTGCATCCAAATACACCAATATTTCTGCTAAATATTTTAAAGAAAAAAAGCAGGACGTTGAGCTGATTCACTTACATGGTTCTGTTGAACTAGCACCGTTATTGGGTCTTGCAGATGGAATTGTGGATATCGTTCAAACAGGGGACACACTTCGCGACAATGGCTTAATTGAATATGAAAAGATCTTAGAAATCCATGGTCGTTTAATAACAAATAAACAAACCTTTTATACGAGAGAAAATGAGATTTTTGACTTTCTCAACGAAATTGGAGTGATTAAATGAATGCGCAAGAATTTATGAAATTATTTGAAGAAAAACAAGTTCAAGAAGAATTTGATTATTATGAAGATGTAGCAGCAATATTAAAAAATGTTCGTCTAAAAAAAGATGAAGCTTTGCGAAACTATACCGAAATATTTGACCAACAAAGGATTGCGGACTTTAAAGTGCCAATTTCCTATTTAAAAGAAAGCTATGAAGCGTTGGAGCCAGAAGTTCGCGAAGCCCTGCAGACAATCAAGCAACGAATTGAGAGTTATGAAAAGAGTATAAAATATCAAGATCAAGATTTAAACGAATTTCGTTATGTATATCGTCCTCTGGAAAAAGTAGGAGTTTATATACCGGGAGGAACAGCTTTGTATCCTTCAAGCGTGCTAATGACTGTCGTGCCTGCAATGGTTGCCGGGGTAAAAGAAATCCATGTTGTCACACCAACTTTTACAGAGCAGAATATTACCTTTGCAACTTTATATTTATGCGGCATTGAAGATGTTTATACAGTAGGCGGAGCCCAAGCCATTGCTGCACTAGCTTATGGAACAGAGACCATTCCGAAAGTCGATAAAATTGTTGGTCCTGGAAATGCCTATGTTGCTTTAGCAAAACGTCTCGTCTTTGGTGAAGTAGGGATTGATATGATTGCCGGACCGAGCGAGATCCTTCTCTATATTGATGAAACCGCTGAATTGGACGCAGTTGTGACGGATATTTTTGCACAGGCTGAGCATGATGGAAATGCTCGTACATTTTTATTAGCTGAAACAAAAGACCTTCTGGAACGAGTACAACAGAAAATAGATCAGATTGTCGATCAACAAGTTCGCAGTGAGATTATTAAAAAGTCACTTCGAAACAATCATTATGCTATTTCTGATACACGCAAGAACTTGTTAAAAGTGCTGAATGATCTTGCGCCGGAACATGTTTCCATTCAACACAAAGATGCAAAAGAAATCATTCAAGAAATTCAATATGCGGGAGCAGTTTTTGAGGGGCATTTCGCTCCAGAAGCAATAGGAGACTACGCGGCCGGACCTTCTCATGTGCTACCGACAAATCGGACCGCTCGCTTTAGTCACGGTCTCAATGTAAATGACTTCCTGACAAGTCACGCCGTGATCAATTTGACAAAAGAAACTTATCAAGCGATTGTTGAGCCCGCAAAAATTATCGCGGCGAAGGAAGGCTTGGATGCACATTACCAATCATTGGCGATTAGAACGGAAGTGAAGGAATGAAAGCTAAATCGATTGTCAGCATGGACAGAAATACGAGTCCCATCGTTCCTTTGAGTGAGGAACAAATCATAAAAGCAACGAAGAATACGCTGATTAATTTGTATCCCGATAAAGAGTTACAACGTTTTAAACGATTATATGCAACTCGAAACAATTTTGATCCAGAATTGATTGAGTTGGCAAATGGCTCGGATGAATGGCTGCAGAAGTTTATTTTTACCTTTGGAGAAAAAGGTGTAATGAGCTTAAATCCAGATTTTGTTATGTATCAAGTGTATACAGAACAAGTGGCGGTTCCCTTTTACCAAGTTGATTGTAAGCCAGATTTCAGCTTTGACTTCAATGAAATTAGCAAGCAAATTTCTGAGAAGGAGCCTTCCTTATTTTTGATTTCCAATCCGCACAATCCAACGGGTAAATTATTTAAAGAAGAGGAAATCGAGCAATTAGCAGATGCAATGGCCAAAGTAGGAGGATACCTGGTGATTGATGAAGCTTATGTAGAGTTTTCTTCTGATTATCAACGACCTAGCGGCGAACATGTCATTATCGTACGTACGTTGAGTAAAATCTATGGTTTAGCGGGCCTTCGGATTGGGGTAGCTGTGGCGGAAGGGGAAACCTTTGAAAAAATCACTCGTTTTAACCATCCTTATCCGGTAAATTCTTTATCATTAAACTTAGCAAATGAATTATTCAGTAATGAAACCCAGTTAGAAGAACTTATTCACTATCAATTAGAGTCAAAACGATTGCTAGAGAAGTCTCTTCAAAAAGTTCGTCATTTAATCCATGTTAATCCTTCTTCAACGAATTATTTATTTACCTATGGAGAAAAGGCAGTAAGCTTAGCGGACTTTCTTTTGAAAAAAGGATTTCAAGCCCGACAATATCGAGAGCCGCTCTTAGCGAACGCAGTGCGTTATTCCATTATTCCGTTAGAAAATTACGAAGAACTCGAACAAGCCATTAGAGATTGGAGTGAATAAGTTGATTAAAAAAGAGAGAAAAACACTTGAAACCGCAATAAAAATAGAAGTAGCGGAAGAAAAAGTGACCCAGGAAGCAACTATTCAAACAGGGATTGGCTTTTTTGACCATATGCTGACTTTATTTGCTTTTCATTCTCAGCTCTATTTATCGGTCGAAGCTGATGGAGATTTAGAAGTAGACTTCCATCATACAGTGGAAGATGTCGGAATCCTTTTAGGGCAAGCAATACGAGAAATTTATGTAGAAAAAGGTTCATATAAACGTTATGGCTCCATGTATATTCCTATGGATGAATCTTTAGCTCGAGTGGTGTTGGATTTATCGGGACGTCCGCATCTAAACTTTCAGGCAGATTTTTCAAGAGAAAAAGTTGGCGAATTCGATACAGAACTAGTTCTAGAGTTTTTTAATGCGGTCGCAATGAACAGCGGAACGACCTTACATATCGATTTATTAAAAGGCGGCAACACCCATCATGAGATTGAAGCAATCTTTAAAGCATTTGGACAAAGTTTGAAAATCGCCCTTACTGCTACCGATACAGGTGTACCTTCTTCAAAAGGAGTGATTGAATGATTCATATTATCCCTGCAATTGATTTAATTGACGGGCAGAATGTCCGACTGACCAAAGGAGATTACCAAAGTAAGACAATGATGAAACGAACGCCGGCAGAAGCCATCCAATTCTACAGCCAGTTCGAACAAGTATGTCGAATTCATGTTGTGGACTTAATGGGAGCCTTAAAGCAAGAAGCTGTCGAAACAAGTTTGATTACTGAACTAAAAAAGCAAACACAATTACCTCTGCAAATTGGTGGTGGATTACGCAATAAAGAGACCATAGCCAAATATGATGCAGCAGGGATTGACTATTTTATTATTGGAACACGAGCGATTACAGATATTGAATGGTTGAAAGAAGTAGTTTCTGAATATCCAAACCGAATTATTGTAGGGATGGACGCAAAAGAGGAAGATATTTATATTAACGGATGGACCGAAAACAGTGGAATTACAATCACAGACTATCTTACTCAAGTCGAGTCTCTTGAGTTGGCTGGAATTATTTATACAGATATTAATAAAGACGGCATGAACCAAGGGCCGAATTTCGAAAAAACAGCATACATCAACCAACTGACTCGTCATATCGTGATAGCAAGTGGAGGGATTCGGGATAAAGCTGATCTCAATCGACTAGATAAAGAGGGAATCACACAAGCAGTTGTTGGAAAAGCGAGCCATCAAGCGGCATTCTGGGAGGGAATTCAATGAGTGTAAAAAGTATTATTCCATGTTTGGATGTAAAAGATAGCCGAGTTGTAAAAGGTGTTAATTTTGTAGACTTGAAAGATATTGGAAATCCTGTTGAGCTGGCAAAATTTTACGATCAAGCTGGCGCTGATGAATTAGTCTTTCTGGATATTTCTAAGACGCAAGACGGACATGAATTGATGCTGGATGTCATCAAAGAAACCGTTCAAGCGATTTCCATCCCACTAACTGTCGGTGGTGGAATTCAAACGCTCGAGGATATTGATGCTATTTTGAATGCCGGAGCGAGTAAAATAAGTATCGGAACTGCGGCGATTAAAAATCCAAATTTTGTAAGTGCCGCAACAGAAAAGTATGGCAGTAACAAGATCGTCGCTGCAATCGATATTCAATACGACGAAGAACTGGCTGATTTTTACGTATATTCGCACGGCGGTACAAAAAGGACGGAATGGAAAGCTTTTGACTGGCTGTTGGAATGTGAGAAATTAGGTGTTGGGGAATTACTGATTACGAATAAAGATCGTGATGGTGTTCAAAATGGATTTGATATTGAATTCTTGAAAAAGGCAAGCCAGATGGTGGATATTCCTATTGTAGCAAGTGGCGGCGCTGGAACGATTGAAGACTTTATTGAATTATTTGAAGAAACATCGGTAACCGCTGGTTTAGCAGCATCGATATTCCATAATGGAACGGTACAAATTGCTGATTTGAAGGCGAAACTAAAAGAAGCTGCCATCCCTTTGGTTCCAGAACAAAAACCTGATTTTGCAAAAGGAAATGGACTGGTATCGGTTATCTTGCAAGACTACAATACAAAGCAAGTATTGATGAATGGCTTTATGGATCAAGAAGCTTACCAGTTAACGATCCAAGAAAATATTGTGTGGTTTTACTCGAGAACCAAAAAGCGTCTTTGGAAAAAAGGGGAGACGAGTAAACATTACCAATATGTTGAACGAATGAGTCTGGATTGCGATAAAGACGCACTATTGATTGAAGTTACGCCAGCTGGTCCAACTTGTCATTTAGGCAGGCAGAGTTGCTTTGAGCAAGAATTTTTTAATTTAGAAACACTTTTCCAGACAGTACAGGATAAAATTGCTCATCCGAAAGAAGGATCTTATACCAAGTATCTGGTTGAAGAAGGGATTGATAAGATCCTAAAAAAATGCGGGGAAGAAATGACGGAAACAATCATCGCTGCAAAGAATCAAGATACGAACGAATTGGTGGATGAAGCAAGTGATTTACTGTATCATCTATTTGTTTTACTGGCGTATCAAGGTGTCTCGTTGGAAGATGTTAAAAATCAACTAGCAAAGCGCCACGGAAAAAAGCAAGTATACCGAGTACGCAAAGAAATCGATAAATGGTAAGACTGGAGGCTGAAAATGACAATCCACGACCAACATGTTCACTCATATCTATCCTTTGACTGTGAAGAACTACCAGAAAACTACCTGTCGGCTGAAACGAAAGAATTAGTTTTGACCGATCATTTTGACTTAAACAATCCGGTAACGGACTTTAAGGATGACGTTCCAGATTTTGAACAGCTGCTTGTAATGAAAAAAGAGCTGGCTGAAAAGAATGGTGTTACGCTGCGATTAGGAGTAGAAGTAGGTTATGTTCCTGAGTTGCAAGAAGTTATCAAAGAAAAAATCAAAGCCTATCCATTTGATGTGATTCTGCTGAGCTGCCATCACAATAATCAAAATGACTACATGGATGAAGAGATAAAAGATGCTTTAACCGATCCAGTCGGACAGTATTTTGATCAATTGTATCAAGCGATTGTGAATATACCCGAAGCTCATATTTTAGCTCATTTTGATTATGGTACTCGGATTCACCAATTCAATGTGGAGAAACTCAAGAAATACGAGCAACAATTAATTAAAATACTGCAGGCAATTATCGACAAAAAAATGGCTCTTGAATTGAATTCCAAAAGCATGTATCGTTATGGGAATTATGATTTATACGAGTATATTATCCCGTTATACCAATCGCTAGGCGGCAGCCAGTTTACACTTGGCTCTGACGCTCACAAAGCGGAAGAATTAGAAATGGATTTTGATCAAAGCAAACAATTATTACGTGAAAATGGTGTCCATGAAGTCGTAATTTATCGAGAAGGGCAAGCCGAGTTTGTCAGGATTTAATGGAAGCCGGAAAATACTTGGGTCCATTTCCGTAATCGCATCTAGTGAACAGCGGGGACGGGCCCCACTCGATGAGATAAATACTGATTCCCGTCTAGTTAGAACTTGAGTATGTGTCACTCGATGAGATTCACTGTTATTCTCATTCAGTGAGCGCTAGAAAACTCCCTACTAGATGAAATTATGCAGAAACATCTTAGGAATGCGCCGGATCACTAATCCGACGCATTTTTTATAGACTAGGGGATTATAAGTTCAGCCATCAATGTCTAGCTCCCAAGTCCTGACCTAGTGAAAAAAAGATAAATTTGCCCCATTGCGCGCTTCGCTGCTCATTCAGGGTCAAATTTCCTATTTTTTCATAGGCCAAGGCGGACTTGTCCGCTTTTCTTATTAAAAACGATTATAATAGAGAAAAGGGGGCGAATAAAATTGAAGAAAATCTCATTACTTTTTTCAATTGACGATCGTTTTACCAGTCAATTAAAGACGACACTCTATTCTATTGTAGAAAACAATCCAGATTGTTCCTTTGATGTGTATGTTTTGCAAAAAAATAAGTTGGAAGACACAGAGAAGTTAAAGAAGTTTTGTTCTCAGCTCCAGATTATTTATCATCCTATTATTATTGGAGAAGAGATATTTAAAGAGGCACCTGTGTCAGAACGCTATCCGGAAACAATCTACTACCGTTTATTAGCCCATGAATATTTGCCAGAATCACTTGATAAGATTTTATATGTGGATGCAGATATTTTATGCATCAATCAGGTTGAACATTTATTTTCGATGGATATGAATGACTATTTATACGCTGCATCCAGTCATTTTCAACTGATAAAAGTGAACACTGCAATTAATAAAGTACGGCTAAAATCTTATGATTCAGAAGCCTATTTCAATTCAGGCGTATTGCTGATGAATTTAACAAAAATCCGAAAAGAGGTAAAAAGAGATGACATTTTCCAGTTTATTTCTGAAAATCGATTCACTTTAATACTGCCAGATCAAGATGTATTGAATGCCTTATATGGAAGTCGAATTCTCCTGATACCGGATCAAATTTATAATTATGATACGAGATATCATCCAATCTATGAAGTAATCAGCAAAGGAAAATGGGACCTAGATTGGACCCTGGATCATACAGTATTTCTCCATTTTTGCGGAAAAGATAAGCCATGGCAGGATAATTACCGCGGAAGATTCGCAGCGCTTTATAAACATTACCAGCGAAGAAGCGCACGTATCTAGAAAAATAACAAATGAAAGCACAGCCGGATACCTGTGCTTTTTTGGTAGACTAGGGGATTATAAGTTCAGCCATCAATGTCTAGCTCCCAAGTCCTGACCTAGTGAAAAAAAGATAAATTTGCCCCATTGCGCGCTTCGCTGCTCGCTAACGCATATCATTCGACTAACCCGCTGAAGCGTGAAGTCTCCTGACAATTCAGGGTCAAATTTCCTATTTTTTCATAGGCCAAGGCGGACTTGTCCGCTTTTCTTACTTATAAAAGGTTCTGATTCAAAAAACGAACGAAAAAGTAAAGTACAGCAGCCACCTATCTTCTGTACTTTTCCTGGAAGGATATTTACTATAAAAAATGGCTAAAATAGTTAAACGTGAAAAAAATCTAAGAAGGTATATTCCTGATTTATGCTTGCTTACTTTCCATCAGAGAACATTTTGTTCAATTGATAAATTAATTTGTCTAATATCGAAAAAGAGGCTTCCTTAATTGCCAGAATGTAGTAAAATGGAACCGCAATCATAATTTGAACTGTGGAGAAAAGATAAATGGGAGATATGACAACTGGAAGTCCTTTGAAATTGATTGTTCACTTTACCATTCCTCTTTTAGTGGGGAATATTTTTCAGCAATTATATAGTTTAGTCGATACGGTTATTGTCGGACGTACACTGGGTTTGAGCGCTCTTGGAGCAATAGGAGCAGTGGGAAGTCTTACTTTCTTTGTGCAAGGATTTATATTGGGAATCGCTTCAGGATTGTCGCTTATTTTAGCGCAGCGTTTTGGAACGCGAAACGAAGAGCGTATTCACAGCAGCTTTGTAGCAAGTGTTTGGATAGCGCTTGCGATGGTTACCATACTGACTGTCACAAGTATTTTGTTCGCAAATCCATTGTTGACTGCCATGAATATTCCGCCGGAACTTTTTTCAGACAGTAAAGATTTTTTCGTTACAACGATGTTAGGGTTAGCCGGATTGATGTTCTTCAGTTTGTTGGTGAACTCACTTCGTTCAATGGGAAATACCCATCAATTATTATTTTTTACCGTTTTATCTCAAATTTTCAATATCGCTTTTGACTTTCTCTTTATTCTCGTTATTCCCTTAGGAGTAAGAGGAGTGGCGCTGGCAACGATCCTATCACAATTAATTGTAGGAATTCTTTGTCAAAATTACTTATCTCGAAAGGTTCCGCTATTTAAATTGAACCGAAATGATTTAAAAATGGATAAAAGAGAGTTGAATCTCCATTTGAATATTAGTTTTCCGATAGGGATGCAATCATCCATTATTTCGATTGGTTCAATTGTTTTGCAATTAAAGCTGAATGGATTGGGTGCTGCAGCCGTAGAAGGACATGCGATAGGCGCAAAAATTGAAAATATGGCAACGATGCCATTAGTTTCTTTTGGTGTGGCAACCGCAACTTATGCAGCTCAGAACTTTGGTGCCGGAAACACAGAGCGAATTTGGAGGGGAGTGCGAGCAAGCTCAATGATTTCGCTTATCTATAGTGTCATAGTTGGTAGTTTGTTATTTTTCTTTGGGAAAGATTTAGCGATTGCATTATTTAATGCAGAAAATGGGGAGAGCATCGCCTACATCGAACGCTATTTTAAAATGACAAGCTTGTTGTACGTGGTTTTGTCACTCTTATTTGTTTTCCGATATACCTTGCAAGGAATGGGGAAAGCTGTCGCCCCAACAATAGCTGGCTTTATGGAAATGATTATGCGTATGTTCGTGCCATTGTTGTTCACTGGCTTACTTGGTTTCCCAGCAATTGTTCTCAGCCATCCATTAGCTTGGATCGGTTCAGTAGTGATTCTTACCTATGCGATTTGGCTTGTGAGAGAAGAGGACCGTTCCAGCAGAATCAAACGTTTTATTACCTCCTAGAATTTCTTGCATAAACACATTTGAATAAGAGAGTGATCCAATTGATTTACCATAAAAAATAGAAAAAATCGGAGACTGGAATATTCCGGCCTCCGATCTTTCTATTTAAATTGAAACCAGGCAAAATCAAACTGGCTGCCTGGCAAGAAAATAACGGCAACATCTTTTTTCCTTTTATTAATTCCAAGTCAAAAGTTCTTGTTTCATAACCATTGGATTCGGTGAACTCAATTAATTGATTCACTTGACCGGCTTCATCTTGGAACCGCACATGAGTGGTATTTTTATCAATTGCAGAGTTTCTCGGATGTTGGGACTTTGGTGGATAACTTTTAATAGAATTTCATTATTTCCATTTACAAAGAGAGAAGCGTCCATCGTTAAAAAGTTATTTTTTATTCAAAATTGTCACTCGCTTTCCAGGGATTGAGAACCCTTATAATCTTATTTAATTTGCTATTTGGAATGTTTGTACAGCTAATAAACTTGAGTAGGAAGAAAGGAAAGGAAAGTGCTCATGAGAATTTCTTTTCAATGGTAAAATACTTTATAAAGAATGAAAAATGGGAGGGAGCAGCCGATTCATCAATGTGATACACTTTTAAAAAGAGCTGAAAAGTAGGAGTGTGAAAAAATGGAACTTTGGGATATATATGATAAAGATCGAAAACATACTGGTGAAACCATGGTGAGTGGAAGTGAATTTGGCGAAGGGGAATACCATTTGATTGTTCATCTATGTATTTTCAATTCGGATGGTCAACTGCTGATTCAACAAAGACAATCATCAAAAAAACAATGGCCAAATTTATGGGATCTTTCTGTCGGCGGGAAAGCAATAAGCGGTGAGACAAGCCAAATGGCAGGAGAACGTGAATTGAAAGAAGAGCTGGGATATATCGTGAATTTACAGAAAAAGCGTCCAATCGTTACGATTCATTATACCAGAGGTTTCGACGATGTATTTATTATTGAGGAAAATCTAGATTTAGCGGAACTAACATTACAGCAAGAAGAAGTTCAAGATGTTAAATGGGCTACAAAAGAAGAAATTATTTCAAAGATTAAAGAGGGTCGATTTGTACCTTATTTTGAAAGTTTTATTCATTTTCTCTTTGATATGTTCAGTCATCCAAATTCATATATTCGTTAGGAGGTACTTATGAAGCTAAGGCAGATACTGGACGAGGATGCAGCAGTTTTATTTGAAGAAATAAATAAAGGCTGGTCCTCGGATACAAAATACTATATAGAGACAAAAGATGAGGAAGCCTTACTACTGCGCGTGTCTGAAGCAGATACCTATGAACGGAAAAGAAGCGAATTTGAGCATATGAAAACAGTAGCTGCGCTAGGCATTCCAATGTCGCATCCATTAGATTTCGTTCCATACGACGGTAAAGTCTACTCTTTATTCACATGGATGGAAGGTACGGAAGCCGGGCTCGTACTACCTCAGCTAGCAGGAGAAGAACAGTATCAACTAGGATTTGAGTCAGGAGAAATACTTAAGAAGATTCATTCCATTCCAGCTTTGAAAGAAACTGAAAAATGGGAACATTATTTCAGCCGTAAAATTAACCGAAATATAAAAAAATATCAATCCTGCGAACTAAGTTACGAGAAAGACGAAAAACTCCTTCAATTTATTTCTGCAAACCGTCATTTGATTAAAAATCGACCATCATCTTTTCAACACGGAGATTACCATACGGGGAATATGATTATTTCCCCGAATCATGAATTAGCAATGATTGATTTTAATCGTTTTGATTTTGGAGATCCTTGGGAAGAGTTTAACCGTATCGTTTTTACAGCGGAAGTAAGCCCCTTATTCGCGACGGGACAAATCGATGGTTATTTTTCAGGAAAACCGCCCATGGAATTTTTTAAACTCTTGGCATTATATATTTGTACGAATACCTTAAACGCTCTTCCATGGGCGCTGTCATATTCTCAAAAAGAAGTTGAAACAATGAAAAGACAAGCAGCAAGTGTATTAGAATGGTACGCTGACATGCAAAAAATTATACCAAATTGGTACCAAGGAGATGCGAACAAAAAATATGGCAAGAAGTGAAGCGGCAATTTTTACAAATATGTGTATGATTTACGATGAAAAAGGAAATATACTTGTACAAGATCGAAGGAATAAAGATTGGCCAGGCATTACCTTCCCTGGAGGTCACGTGGAACGAGGGGAATCCTTTGTAGAAGCAGTTACTCGAGAAGTGTGGGAGGAAACAGGACTGAAGATTCAGTATCCTGAATTATGCGGTGTGAAGCAATTCCAGGATAAATCAGATGCCCGCTATGTAGTGATGTTTTACAAAACGAAAAACTATTCCGGGGAGATTTCGTCTTCCGACGAAGGGGAAGTCTATTGGATTAACCGAGAGGATTTAAAGAACTATCCATTAGCAAATGATTTTGAGCAGATGGTTGAAGTTTTTGAAAGTGATATCTTGAGTGAGTTTTATTATTATCGAGATGAGGAAAAAGATTGGAATTTAAAGCTGCTATAGCTATAGGAGGGAACTCATGCAATACGATGCAAAGGATGCGAAAGAATACCTTGAACTATTAGAAGAAGATTGGCGAAAAGAAAAATTATTAGAGGTACGACAAATGATTCTGGCTTATGGACCAGAATTGGAAGAATCAATTCGTTATAAAATGTTGAATTTTGGCAAAGACGAGGAGTATCCATTCGCTTTGAATGCACAAAAGAATTATGTGAGTTTGTATGTCGGAACGATCGATAAAATTGACAACGCTCATACATTGCTGAAGCCATTTAATTATGGTAAAGGCTGTATTCGGATCACAAAATCAATCAATTTAAAGAATACAAATATAGATGAATTTATAAAAACAACGATTGAGATGTGGCGGGCAGGCGAAGATATCGATTGTTAGCCCTGCTTGATGCGATAAAGTGAAAACGAAAAAAGAGATCTAGATGGAATTTTGAGACTGAATGAGAGTGGGAAAAAAGGCGTTCAGCCCCGAATCACTGGAGCGAATAAGCGCAAGATGGTTGCAGACCATCTGAGCATGATTCGTGAAGTGGACGTCGGGGCTGCCTTTTTGAGCACATTTACGCTAAATTATTTGGGTATAGGAAAGAGGTTGGGAGTTTTTTCCCAGCCCCGTTCAGTAGAGAGTGAAGTTCCCTATTCTAAAAAATAAGCACCTTCAGGCTGGAAAAAGAGCTTGAAGGTGCTTATATGTAATGAAGGGATTTATAGGCTCCCTCTTATTTCATTTACTGAACAATGGATTTGGTCCGACTAGATGAAATTAATAGCTAATATTGTTTAGTGAAGACTGCCATAGACTGCACTGGATGAAATTAGCCATTATTCTCATCCAGTGCAGTCACAAGATTCTTACAACTAGATGAAATTGGCAAAAACTTGCCATAGGAATATCTCGGATGAGTGAACCGTGACTTTTCTATTTGCTACGATAACGCTCAAACCAGTCTAGAATTGCTTTTAATCGTTCAACTCGGTAGCTAGGGCGGCCGGTTCGGGATAATTCATGGCCAGAATTAGGGAAAACCAACATTTCTGCTGTTTTATTGAAATAACGTAATCCTGTATAAAATTGTTGGGCTTGTTCAAATTGGCAACGTAAATCGTCTTTCGCATGGATTAAGAGCAATGGGGTTTCAACTTGTTCTACGTAGGCAAGGGGAGAGGACTCCCACAATTTATCAGGTCGAGATATATCGTGACCAGTCTCGTCCTTGTAAAAGTAATAACCGATGTCACTAGTTCCGAACATAGAAACGAAATTAGACATGGACCGTTGTGATACAGCCGCTTTGAATCGATTGGTCTGCGTTATAATCCAATTTGTCATGAAACCGCCATAACTTCCGCCAGTAACAAACAATTGAGAAGCATCGACAAAAGAATGATCATTTATTACACCATCAATGGCAGTCATCAAATCAGTATAGTCTCCCTTACCATATTTTTCATAAACACCATAAGTATGTTCTTGTCCATATCCGTAGCTTCCACGTGGATTAACTAATAAAACCAGATATCCATTTGCTGCAAGGTATTGCGTTTCATGATAAAAATTCATTGCATGCATCATATAGGGACCACCGTGGATATTTAAAATGAGCGGATACTTTTTATCTGCTTGAAAATCAGCTGGAAGGACCATAAGTCCATGAATCACTCCTCCATCTGCTGCGGTATACTCGATTTCTTGATAACTTGCAAACGAATAATCTTGATAACTTTCTTCAACAGAATTTGAGATTTCTTTCCATTCCCCATCTTCGTATACAGCTAATAACAGTGGGCGATCTGGTTTACTAATTAGAGCATACAGTACGCCAACTTTAGAAATAACCACTTCTTTTACTACAGCTTGTTCTGGGGCAATATTCAACATTTCACCATTCAAAAGGACCTCATAAATCTTTACGCTTCCATATTCAGAAGTTTGCACATAGAATTTTTTTGAATCAGGATGCCAGTGAATAATCGGGTTTCGAACATTTTGATAATAATCAGAGACGCTATTATCGGCGAATTGAATGTCTATACCTTCCGTAATTTTTTTCAAAGAAGTTGTTTTAAAATCGTAAAGAAATAGACCGAATTGATTGGGTGTTTCATAAGGCAAAGAGTTTCCCACCATTACTAAGTAGTTTCCGTCAGGAGATACGGTTCCCTCACCAAAAATACCAGTGTCAAAAGATTGAGTAAGATGCTGTATTTGCTTCGAATTTCTGTCATAAGCAAAAATACCTGAATCATGGTTGTAGTCGTCTCCTTCAACAAGATTCCTTTCAAAGTAAATGATGGTTCCTTCTGTATTGCAATCAGCAACACGTCTTAATCCATAACCTGTAGCTTGAGGGGAGATGACGGTTACATCGAAATTATCAATCGTTTGTTCGCAAAGATAAGTTGTCTTTTCTGGATCAATGAATCCCACGCCATCGGCTTGATATTTTAAATTACTAATACGGTAAAATGGTGCAGTATTCGTAGTAATATCAGCAAAATTTTTATCCCATGTAAAGAAGCTCTCTGTCGATTTATCCAACTGTGTTGTAAATAAAAATGATTGGCTGTTTTGAATCCATTGTACGTGCATAACAGGAGAGAGGGAAAAAGTGAGCTGCCTGTTTTCTTTACTAACTAAATCATAAAAGTGAACTTGAGTTATTCCAGTTTTATTCGATAAATACAATAATTTCGTTCCGTTGACGGTGGGACAGTTATTAATAAAGCCATCTTCCACAATGGAAACTTCACTAGCATTTTGAAGATTTTTTGCATAAATAGCAGCTTGATAACCATCTTTAACTGAGTCAATTGTCGTTTTTACATAAAATAAAGTTTGTTCATCTTCTGAAAGGATAGTTGAAGATAATGTGGTTAAGTCATAGAGGCTGCTTGCTTCTTTAAAGTTTTTCATATTCCTTGCTCCCATCTTGTATTGAAAAACTGGACCACGAATGAACGTGATCCAGTTTTGTAAAAATTAGTTACCTTGTAAAGATACATTCGTTCCTTCATTATTTACTAAAGTAATCGAATTATTAGCGAGTACATTGTAACCAACTACTTTATCAGAAATACCATTAGCTGTTTCAGATAGTTCTAGTTCAATCCGAGAATAGTCAGCCATGATTATTTCTAACGCTTGTTGATAAAGATCCGTTCTTGCTTCTTGGTCAGTTTCGCTTAAGGCAGAGTCAAGAAGGGCATCTACTTCTGAATTGTTATAACCACGTCCATTACCGAGCGAACCAATGCTATTTGAATGGAACTCTTGGTTTAGGTAGAAATACGGATCAGGATACCAAGACCAGGCACCGATGTTCATGCTTGCTTGTCCTGTTGAAACAGTCTCGC
This sequence comes from Jeotgalibaca ciconiae, assembly GCF_003955755.1. NCBI lineage: Bacteria > Bacillati > Bacillota > Bacilli > Lactobacillales > Carnobacteriaceae > Jeotgalibaca > Jeotgalibaca ciconiae. The sequence continues at coordinate 1,861,217 of NZ_CP034465.1, forward strand.
TATAAGTACCCCATTCTTGTGGATGAATCTGTACATCGATATTCAAATTCGTTTTCATTTGGTCTTGGAAAATTGTTGCATACGGAACGCGAGCATCAGATAAGTACATATCGATTGAGAATCCATCAGCATACTCTGTTTCTGCTAACAAAGCTTTTGCTGCTTCCGGATCGTAATCTGGAACGAACTCTTCAGCATTCTCCATATATCCCCAAGATGCTTTTGGAAGAGGAGAGTAGGAAACTTCTGCGCCTCCCCATTGGTTCACTCCGTTCACAATTTCTTCTACATTTGTAGCCATATAAATTGCTTCACGGACTTTCTCATTTGCTGTAGGGCCTTCCATCATATTCATATCAAGATAAGTAGTAGAAAAGCCTGGAATACTTGTCAATGAGACACCATTGGCATTTTCAATGATTTCGCGGTTTTGGCCTCTTATATCGGTTGCCAAATCAATATCTCCTGAAAGTAAGGAGTTAATCATCATATTAGCGTCTGTGATAACCTTGAAGATTACTCCATCTAAGTTCGCTGCTTCTCCCCAATAATTCTCATTTCGTTTCAAATCGATTTGTTGACCAGATTGGATAGTATCTAACGAAAATGGACCTGTACCTACCAAATGTTGTCCGAATTGATCTCCCCAGCCCTCGACTTCCTCTTTTGGAACGATGATGTTTCCTGAATCGGTCAACATTGCCATTAAAGCAGAACTAGGACTAGTCAAGTGAATAGCGACTTCATATTCTCCTAAGACCTCTACCGATTCCACACCACTCAAGCGATTCAGAGCTGAATCAAAGGCAGAGCGCTCTAAGCTATATTTTACGTCTTCTGCTGTCATAGATCGACCATCTTGATATTCCCCTGCTTGAAACTTCACGTCATCCCGTAAGCTAAAGGTATATGTAAGGCCATCCTCAGAGACAGACCACTCAGTTGCAAGTGAAGGTTTGAATTCAGAAAAGTCATCACTGTATATAACTAATGTATCTCCTATTTGTCGAATCACGTTCGATTCATATTGACCAGTATAAGCAGTGGGGTCAAGCGAATTCGGATTTGCTGCTAAACCGATTTTGATAGTGCCGCCGACTTGTGTAACGGTTGATTCATTGGTTGGCTCACTGCTTTCACCAGTTTCATTATTACCGCCACAAGCTGCAAGCAAGGAAACACTTGCGAACAGTGACAATAACATTTTTGTAGATTTCTTCATGGTTATTTCCCTCCTGTTTTACAATAAAAGAATTACATTTACAAATAGTGAAATGAGAAGGGTTTTGTTTCTCTCATTTATATTTAATAAAATGTAGCATAAATAAAAGCATGTGTAAACATATAAATGCTTATTTTGTTTGATTTTGTAGTATTTGTAAACAGCAAGATAAGAAAATAAAATTAGAAAGATGATATTTACATTAAGAAAAGTTGATGGTAAACTAGTCCCATTACAAAATGTGTAAAATCATTTCAAATAGTGTAAATGTGAGAAGGGAGATTAAATATTATGCCAAAATATATTTTGAAGAGAATAGTGAATTTACTGCCAACTTTATTTATCGTAGCCATTATTATTTTTGCAGTTACAAGAATAATTCCAGGTAATCCTGCAGCTACACTACTAGGTCCACAAGCTTCTATAGAAGAGATTGAAAAAATGACAATCGAAATGGGGTTAGATAAATCTTATTTAGAACAGTTTTCTTCTTATTTAAAGAATCTATTAGTCGGTGATTTGGGATATTCCTATGCATATAATATGAATGTTTCGGAGTTAATCATGCAAAGATTTCCTAATACAATCGTCTTAACGCTATCAGCTCTGCTCATAGCGTTGCTCATCGGTATTCCTGCCGGCATTATATCTGCCTACAAGCGAAATACGATGACAGATTATATCGTAATGGTGATTTCTCTGGTAGGGGTATCAATGCCGGTATTTTGGCTAGGTGTGATGCTTGTATTAGTGTTTAGTGTAAACATGGGCATCCTCCCAGCGACAGGTATGGGTAATTGGAGCGAAGGGCCAGATGTTTTCTTTCGCCACCTAATTCTGCCAAGTATCACTTTAGCAACCATTCCTATGGCAAATTTTGCTCGAATAACACGTTCTAGTATGTTAGAGGTTTTATCACAAGACTATATTCGAACTGCTCGAGCAAAAGGTTTGAAAGAACATGTAGTAATCTGGAAACATGCCCTGAAAAATGCTTTGAATCCTATTCTTTCTGTTTTAGGAATGCAAGTTGCTGGTTTATTGGGTGGCTCGGTACTAACTGAGACAATTTTCAGTTGGCCGGGTATGGGACGTTTGATTACAGATGCGATTGATCGCAGGGATTACGGAGTTGTTCAAGGAGTCGTGATTTTCATTGCCTTAATTTATGTACTGACAAATTTAATGATTGATATTTTATACAAAGTAGTGAATCCAAAAATCACTTATGAGGGAGGCGCTAAATAATGGAACAAACAACAATGAATGTTGGTTTGACTGAGACAAAACCCGGTTTCTTAAAAAAACTTATGCGAAATAAACTGGCTATTTTGGGGCTTTTGATTCTTCTGATAATTATAGCAATTGCTATTTTTGCTCCGATAATCGCTACTCATGAGCCAAATCGTATTGATGTTGTCAAAGCTTTCCTTAAACCGGGAGAAGCAGGACATTTATTAGGCACAGACAATTATGGAAGAGATTTGTTCAGTCGAATCGTTTATGGTGCTAGGATTTCAATCATTGTCAGTCTGGCAGCGGTTGTGGTTGGCGGGTTGATTGGTACGATTTTTGGTCTGGTTGCCGGTTACTTTGGAGGAGTAATTGATACGATAATTATGCGCATCATGGATGGATTCTCTGCTTTTCCGTTTATCCTTTTAGCGATTTTTTTAATGACTATTCTAGGTCAAGGACTACAAAATGTTATTCTCGCGATCGGGATTGGAAATATCCCAGGATTTACTCGTATTGTCCGTGGTCAAGTCCTGAATGTGAAAGAAGAAGAATTTATCGAAGTGCAGCGTTCTCTGGGTGCTGGGCACGGACACATACTATTCCGGCATATTTTACCGAACAGTATGGCACCTCTTGTAGTGCATGGAACGATGAGCATTGCTGGTGCAATTATCTCGGAAGCATCCTTGAGTTTTCTGGGATTGGGTATTCAGCCACCTACCGCTTCGTGGGGGGCAATCTTAAAGGACGGCAAAGACTTCTTATTCCTAAATCCGGAAATCGCTACTTTTTCTGGTGCAGCAATTCTGATTACAGTACTGGGAATAAATATTCTAGGTGATGGTATCCGAGATGCATTGGATCCTAAATTGAATGACTAGAGGGAGGAACGAGTGATGACAGATTTATTGAAAGTAAAAAATTTACACGTCACCTTTCAGGATAGTTCAAAGAAAAATTATCATGCGATTAAAGGGATTGACTTGGTGATTGGAAAAAACGAAACGGTTGGAATCGTTGGTGAGTCCGGCTCCGGTAAGAGTGTTACTGCGACAGCATTGATGGGACTGCTCCCCAAGACTACGAAGGTAGAAGCAGCAGAAATGACATTTGAAGGTCGAGATCTTTTAGGGGCGAGTCAAAAAGATTATCAAAGAATTCGTGGTAATGAAATTTCTATGATCTTCCAAGATCCTTTAACGACTCTTAATCCGGTTTACACGATTGAGAACCAGATCATTGAAACCATTCGAGCGCATAAAAATATTTCCAAAAACGATGCAAAAATTTTGGCCTTAGAAATACTCGAAAAAGTTGGTATCAAAGATCCGAAACGAAAAATTAAAATGTATCCACATGAATTTTCTGGTGGGATGAGGCAGCGAGTGATGATTGCGATAGCTTTGGCTTGTAATCCTAAGCTATTAATTGCAGATGAGCCTACTACCGCTCTAGATGTGACCATTCAAGCTCAGATTCTAAACCTTTTGAAAAAATTGCAAAAGGAACATGAGACTTCCATTATTATGATCACTCATGATTTAGGAGTGGTTTGGGAAACTTGTGACCGTGTCATCGTGATGTTTAAAGGGCATGTAGTAGAGAGCGGTACTGCTAAGCAAATTTATGATAACCCTGTTCATCCATATACGAAAGGATTGTTGCTTTCTCAAATCAATCAGGGAACGATTAACGAGAAAGAACTGCCGACTATTCCTTACGGTGCCTTTGTTCAAGATATGGAAAAAGAGGAAGCACTGGAAATGACAGAAGTTGAATCAGGACATCTGGTAGCTAAATTTACGGTAGATGAACCGGCATATGTATAGATAGGAGGAGACGATTCGGATGGAAAAAGAAAAAATTATTCGTGTTCAAAATTTAAAAAAGTACTATCCAATTCCCAAATCCAATCCTTTTCAACGAAATCGAGAATATGTAAAGGCAGTAGATGAAGTGGATTTTGATGTCTATGAAGGGGAGACATTAGGAATTGTAGGAGAATCAGGAAGTGGAAAATCTACGATTGCCAGACTAGTCAATTGCTTGATTCATCCAACGGAAGGACAAATCTTCTTCCATGGGCAAGAAGTTACTGCTGCTAAGCCAAGCGAGATGAAAAAATTTCGCCGTGGTATTCAAATGATTTTCCAAAGTCCATATGGAACATTAGATCCCAGAAAAACGATTGGTTATTCGTTGATGGAGCCTTATGTAATTCATGGAATTGATACAGTTAAAGAGCGACGAGAAAACGTTCATCGTTTACTTGAAATGGTCGGTTTACCAACTTCATCGGAGCATAAATATCCGCATGAATTTTCTGGCGGCCAGTTACAGCGAATCAATATCGCTCGAGCGGTAGCTTTGCAGCCGGATGTGATCATCTGTGACGAATCGGTATCGGCACTGGATGTGTCTGTCCAAGCCCAAATCCTGAATTTATTAAATAAACTGCAAAAAGAATTAGGTTTGACTTATATCTTTATATCCCATGATTTGAACGTAGTGCGATATATGTGTGATCGAATTGCGGTTATGCATTCAGGAAAAATCGTCGAAATGGGAACAGCTGAAGAAGTATACACGCACCCAAAAGACGCATATACAAAGAGTTTGTTGCAAGCTATTCCGATTAATAGCCCATATGAGCGCACATCATAATAAAAGAAATAGTCAGAATTAGGAAGGAAGTAGACCCATGTCATTAAAATACGTTATGGAAGCTTATGAATTACTGGATAATAAATTTGTTGATGGTAAGGATGTCAAGGAATTCCTCGAAAAGATTTCTTCAGATGAAATTATTTCGGTCGAAACGGTTTATGGAGAAAAAGGTTCCACTGATTTTATAAAAATTAAAATTAAGGGAACAAATGGGAAGAGCGGTGGAGGGACGGCGCCAACACTAGGAATTATCGGAAGATTAGGCGGTATTGGTGCTCGTCCGGAAGTAATTGGATTTGTTTCTGACGGAGATGGCGCGTTGGCAGCAGTTTCTATCGCAGCAAAACTATTAAGTATGACTAAAAAAGGAGATCGGCTAAAAGGAGACATTATTATCAGCACGCATATTTGCCCGGTTGCGCCCACGCAGCCTCATGAACCAGTGCCATTCATGGGTTCTCCTGTGGACATTCTAACGATGAACCACTATGAAGTTTCGGATGAAATGGATGCGGTATTGACAATTGATACAACAAAAGGCAATGTTGTGACGAATCATCGTGGTTTTGCAATTACTCCAACAGTAAAGGAAGGGTATATTTTACGAATGAGCAATGATTTGTTGGATATTTATCAACAAACGGCTGGTATCCTTCCTGTAACAATGCCAATAACCATGCAAGATATCACGCCATATGGTAATGGGTTGTTCCATATTAATAGTATTATGCAACCATGCGTAGCGGTAGACGCGCCCGTTGTAGGAGTAGCGATCACTACTGAAGTTGCAGTTGCAGGATCAGCATCAGGAGCAAGTCACCTGATTGATGTGGAAGAGGTTGTCCGTTTTGGAATCGAAGTAGGAAAACGATTCGGCAGCAATTCTTGTGCCTTTTATGATGTGGAAGAATTTGGACGAATTCAAGAACTTTACGGAACCTTGAAACATTTCCAAACATTAGGTAAAAAGGAGGCAGCAATAAATGAATGAAGCAGAAAAAGCTGAATTAAAGAAAAAAGTAATTCAGGCAGTAGAAGAAAAGCAAGATGAATTACTGGAGCTCTGTTCTAAATTGATACAGATTAATAGTGAGAACCCGCCTGGAGATTCTACTGAAATTTCTCATTTTATCGAAACCTATTTAAATCAATATGGCTTAGAAGTGGAAACGCATGAAGCAGCAAGTAAACAATTCAATCTTATTTCCAGATATGGAAATCCAATAGGGAAAAAATTAATTTATTGTGGACACACAGATGTTGTTCCAGCTGGGAACTTAGATAAGTGGGATTTTGATCCATTCAGCGGAGAAATAAAAGATGGATTTTTACTAGGGCGCGGTGCTTCTGATATGAAGGCAGGTCTAGGAGGATTAATCTTTGTTACAGCATTAATGAAGCGAATGAATATTGAATTGCCAGGAGAAGTGGTTCTTGCCATTGTTCCTGATGAAGAAACTGGAGGAGAGTATGGGGTTCCGTGGCTATTAGAAAAAGGATTGGTAAAAGGAGATGGCTGTCTAATTGCTGAACCTTCCTCTCCCTATAATCCTACCTTAGGACAAAAAGGATCCTATTGGTTCTCGTTAGAAGTGTTTGGGCAACCGGGGCATGGAAGTTTGTCGCCGATTATCGGTCAAAATGCGATAGTAGATATGATGCGTGCACTTGAACGTATTCAAACAGTTTATGATATAGAAGTTGAGATTCCTGAAGAAGCAGTAGAGTTGGTAGAAATATCCAAGCGTTACATGCGGGAAGTGGAAACTGAAAAAGAACCGTTTCAATCTATTTTAGATCGGATTTCCTGCAATATTGGTGTTATTGAAGGAGGGACAAAAGCCAATGTCGTTCCTGAATCTTGTAAAGTTGAAGTTGACTGTCGATTGCCATTTGGTGTGAAAGAAGAAGAAGTAACCCAATATATCACACAAGAATTAGATCAATTAGGTATTCAATATGAATTAACTCGTTTTGGCATTCGTAGTGAAGCAAACTATACGATTCCTTCTGATCCGGTTTGCGAAGCGGTAGTCAATAATATCCAAGAGATTTCACAGCATGAGGCGTATGGTGTAATGCAGTGGGCCTCCAGTGATGCTCGTCATTTTCGAGAGTACAATATTCCTGTACTCCAATATGGGCCGGCAGTTCTATCTACAATTCATGGATATAATGAGCGAGTGGAAGTATATAAGGTCATTTTAGCAGCCAAAGTATATGCAGGAGCTATTATTGATTTCTTATATTTGTGATAGAATATGATTATAAAGTTTAATACAATATGGGGCGTAGAGGAGAATAGAAGGTGCTGAAAACAGTTGATTTGACCTTACAGGTACTAATGAAATTTACAAATGAGAATAACTCATGGACAGGTAAAAAGTTAGCAAGTGTTATGGATCAAAATTATGCTACTATTTATCGTATCTTAAAAACTCTGCATAAACGTGATTTTCTTACCTACAACTCGGTATCCAAAGAATACTCTTTGGGTATTGTTTTATGGCAATTAGGCCAAACGATGTATGAATCATTAAATTTAGAAGAACTTGTACGGCCGTCTTTAATACAGCTGAAGGAAGAAACGGATGAATCAGTTTTCTTTACCGTTCGCAGGGGGAATAAAGGAATTACCTTGATGGCAGAAGAACCTGCTCATAAAGTAAAATTCAGCGCAGAAATTGGCTCAAGCGTACCTCTTTTTCCAGGAGCTTCTTATCGAGCAATTTTAGCATTTCAATCAGAAGAGTTTATAGCAGATCTGATCGAAGAAGGGCTGCCGCAATATACACCTCAGACTATGACGAGTCCGGCTGCTTTACGTAAAGAGTTGGAAATGATTCGAAAAGAAGGGTATGCAAGAAGCGAAGGGGAGTATACTCCTGATGTAGTCGCGTTAGCTGTACCGATTCGTGATTATGAAAATAAAGTAAATTGTTCAGTTACTTTATCAGGACCAAGCTATCGACTCCAAAAAACTGACCAAAGTAAAGCTATTCTCCTCTTGAAAGAGACAGCCTTAAATATTGAGAAGATTTTACGAAATACTTCGTATAAAATAGGATAAAATATTCAGGTCCGATCGAGTTCTTAAAAAAGGCTCGATGAATTATGACGTGGGTGCTTCAAAAGGATGAATGAATAACATAGAGAATTCCAAGCGCTATGCTGAAAAAGCTAGTGTTTGGGATTCTTATTTTCTGTAAATGACAGATTCACTTAAATAGCTTATAATAGAGATAGAAAGTCTAAGGAAAATCTCATTACCGAAATATGAAAACGGTTGCAATCGATTGTTTCTGTAACCTGTTTAACAAGAAAAGGGGGCTCACACGAACCAATGGTAAATTTCAGAATAAATGAATATTCCGATAGGAGGAAACAGCATGAAAAAAATATCAGCAGTTATCGCGTTTATTGGAATTGTATTTTCTGGCGGCCATTTGTCCGGTCAAACAATCAACGGATTGTTTGCTGGTTCAAATGTTGTGATGCCTTCAATTGTCGGACAGGAAGAAGTATATGAAACAATTACGAACTATGTTTACGAAGAAGAGAGTTCAGCTGAACAAGTAATCGTTGAAACGGAAGAAACTAAAAAAGAAATAGTGAAAGAAATAATTACAAACGAAAATGAAGAGCTTGTGGATAATGAATTAAATGAGGACATTGTTGCAGAAGTGGCAGAAGAAGTTGAATCCGAAGAATTAACATATGATCAAATGTACCAAAAAGACGTTGGAGATGAGGAAGAGATTGTTCCTCCTGAAATAATGGAGTCTTGGTATGTGGAAGAAACTGCAGCTGTTGGATTAGAATTAATTTTGGCAAGCTATGAAATTCCAGACTATTCCTTCGTGATTGAAAGTAATCCTTCGAATTATATTTATCAATATGATTTCTATGCAGATTCACCGGAAGGAGAGCACGCAAATCTAGTAGCCCTTTTCCAATTTGATGCAACAGGGAATCAAACTTTCCGCATGGACCTTATGAGTGGAAAGTGGGATTAAAATTGAACGTCTGGAAGAACGTGGAACTACCGATCCTAGAAAGGATTTCTTTTTAGGCATCAATCCAGATATAATAAATCCTAAAAACAGGCTGACCTTTTGGGGCAGCCTGTTTCTATAGAAACAGACGTTCAAATAAGATTTTGAGACCGATCATCTTTATTTTCAAAGAATAACGATCTTCAGCAGGAAATTTATGGTTGAACATCGTTATTCTAAAAAAATAAAGACGTTCAAGCCGTAAAATGAGCTTGATCATCTTTATTTTAGCTCAGGCTAGTATAAGTTCTAGCACCCATGCCTCGGCCTAGTGATAAATCACTCATTTCTAGCAAAAATACAAACGGGTGTGCCCTAAAGCAATTTTGGTACTCAAAGAGCCAACAAATGTTTTATTCAGCAAACTTTAAATTTTTGGTCATTCAAGTTCTCCCTTTAGATTTTATCTCTATTCTTGCCTATTTATCATAGCAGTTTTATAGTAAGTGCTATAAATATTTTTATATTTTCAATTAGATGATGTCATTATATTTTATCCAAATTATTACTATTCAATGTTATAATGAACTATGTTGAATAACAATAGGTAGGTGATATCTCATGTGGGGATTAATTTCTTCAAAAGATCAAAGAAGTTATAAAATAATAGAAATTTTATACAATTCTGATGAGCCAATAACCATCAATACTTTAGCAAATGAAACCAATTCTTCGGTAAGAACAGTTAAATACGAACTGGATGATTTACGAAAAAACCTAGAAAATCAACAAGGAAAAATAATTTCTTCTCCTGAAGGGATTACTTTGCAGTTGCCACCCTACATGGGGATTGATTTTTTTCAACGTAAGTTGTTAGCCTCGTCTCTTGGTTTTCAGCTATTGGAAATTATTTTTTTTAATGAACAACTTTCTAATAAAGATATTGAAAAAATGCTTTTTATCAGCTCTTCTTCCTTAAGTCGATTGACGAACACAATAAAAAATGAACTGGGTTCATATGGACTTTCGTTAGAGATGAATCCTTTTCGTGTAGTAGGAAAAGAGAAACTAGTAAGGAGTTTTTATTCGAGTTATTTTAAAGAGCGATATACAATTAACGATTGGCCTTTTGAAAGAGTGAACCGAGATTTGTTAAGTGAGATACTTAGTATTGGCTTTAATTATTATAATGCTAACCCAGATTCAACGGATTCTTTTCAATTATTAATCTTATTTGCGGTAGGTATCACTCGAGCATTTAATGGGTATCCACAAAAACCTTCCATCTCTCGATCTACTGCAACTCAGAATAGACAGTTCCAAACGTATTCCCAGTATATAAAAGAAATTGCCGTGAAAACGAAAACTTCCCCGGAAGATTTACAAGTTTATTTCAATGAATTGCGTTCATGGAAATATCTTTTAAAATTAAAAAATCTAGATGAACAAAATAATCCGGAGACGGTTGAAGAAGAAAACTATCTTGAAATTAAAAATCTACTTGAAATGCTTGGTTATTTATTTGAACTTCCTGTAAGAGAGAATACTTATTTGATTGTGGAAATTAATAGCGCACTTGATTTTTATGCTAGTTTTTCTTTACAAAGAGCTGGTAAAAGATACATTCTTTTTAAACCCCGAGATTATTTTTTAGTTGAAGAATTCAAAAATAATTATCCTTTATTTTATAATTGTGTAGCTAATCAATTTAAAAAAATATGCCGAAATAGAGAAATTGATGCTTCCTCTGTGGCAATAGAAAATTTAGTACATCAGCTGCTTTCTAAATGGGAGGGATTGACATCATCATTATTCTATAAGTTTCATCCATGTAAAATACTTCTCTACAGTCATTATCATCTGTACCATGCTAAAAATATCGCAGAAGAATTATCATCTTTGTTAGGAAGAGCGATTACTGTTGAAATTCATAAGGAAAAAATGATTACAAAAGAAACATTGGCTCAATACAATTTTGATATTTTAGCAACCACGACGACTATTTTAATGGATATTGATCAACCGGTTTATTTTATTCATAGGAAAAAACTTACTCTAAATACAAATACTTTGGATGAACTCATTCACAGTTGTATTCAAAAACAAAAAGATACATACAGAAGAAATGTAATAAAAAAAGCCGAAGAACTAAAAATAGACTTGTCGAAACAATAAAAAAAGTGGTATGATTTTCTGTGGAGAATTACTCAAGAGGCTGAAGAGGACGCACTCGAAATGCGTTAGGCGTCGTAAGGCGCGCAGGGGTTCAAATCCCCTATTCTCCGTACGAAACATATAAGAAAAGCCTGCTTTCACTTTTTTGAAATAGTGAAAGCAGGCTTTTCTGTTTGACACTATTGTTTATAGTGTGTATCAAAAGAAATTTCTTAGAGTAAGTGGGTGCAATTTACTTTAAATAAATAGCTAAATTCAATAGTAGTAATGTTATACTATTTATATAAAATGTGAAGAGGTGACCGACGAATGAAGTTTTCTGAATATGAATACAATCGACCAAGTTTTGATAATTATAAAATGAATGCGCAACAAGCAATTAGAAAAATTGTTGAAGCGCAAGACGCTGACGAAGCAGTAAGTGGTGTTACACAAATGACAAACTTAATTTCTGATGCTGATAAGCAAGGACAAATTGCTTATATTCGCCATACAATCAATACGAAAGACGAATTTTATGAAAAAGAAATCAATTATTGGGATGAATATTCTCCCTTATTTGAAGAAATTAACAGTGAATACTACAAAGCTATTTTAGATTCAAAATATCGGGAAAGTTTGGAAACTGTTCTTCCCGGACAATATTTCAAAATGGCTGAATATCGTTTGAAAACCTTTAGCCCGGAAGTAATTTCTTTATTACAGAAAGAAAACGAATTAGGCAGTACATATAATAAACTAATTGCAAGTGCCCAGATTGACTTTGATGGAAAAACGCTGAATTTGTCTCAACTAGGGCCTTACCAACAATCAACTGATCGAGCAGTTAGAAAAGAAGCCTTTGAAGCAAATTTTGGTTTCTTCAAAGAAAACGAAGAGAAAATTGATGATATTTATGACCAATTAGTAAAAGTTCGTGATCAGATTGCTAAAAAACTAGGCTATAAGGATTTCGTTGAGTTGGGTTATATTCGCATGGAACGTTATGACTATAATCGCGAAATGGTACAAGTCTATCGGAATCAAGTCTTAAATGAAGTTGTTCCGGTAGTTAACAAGTTATATAAACGCCAAGCAAAGCGTATTGGCGTGGATGATTTGCAATATTATGATTTGAGTTTAGAGTTTTTGAATGGAAATGCGAAGCCAAAAGGTGATCCATCTTACATTATGGAAATGGGCAAAAAAATGTATCACGAACTTTCATCAGAAACGGGTCATTTTATCGATTACATGTATGAACATGAGTTGCTTGATTTAGAAACAAAAGAAGGAAAGTCGAGTGGCGGCTATTGTACTTTTATTCCTGAGTATGATTCTCCTTTCATTTTCGCAAACTTTAATGGTACAAGCGGCGATATTGATGTGCTGACGCATGAAGCAGGGCATGCTTTTCAAGTGTTCCAATCACGTTGGATTAAACAGCCTGAATTAGTTTTCCCGACAAGCGAAAGCGCAGAAATCCATTCGATGAGTATGGAATTCTTCACTTATCCTTGGATGGAACTGTTTTTTAAAGAAGAAACAGAAAAATATAAATTCAGTCATTTAGCGGGAGCACTACAATTCTTGCCATACGGCGTGTTAGTGGACCATTTCCAGCATGAAGTATATGAAAAACCTGAAATGACACCAGCGGAAAGAAAAGCTGTATGGCGGAAATTAGAGAAAATGTACAATCCGCATAAAGATTACTCTGAAAGTCCATTCTTAGAACAAGGGACTTTCTGGTTCCGTCAAGGACATATTTTTGATACACCATTTTATTATATCGACTATACATTAGCACAAGTACTTGCTTTCCAATTTTGGAAACGCGCGATTCACGATCAAGACGTGGATGCCTGGTCCGATTATTTAGCAATCTGTGAAGTTGGCGGAACGAAGAGTTTCTTAGAATTAGTGGAACTTGCAAATTTAAAATCGCCATTTGAAGAGGGATCATTAACGGACGTAGTGAAAGCAATTGCTGATGTATTAGAAGCAATTGATGACTCACAGTTATAGAAAGTGACCGACGAAAGGGAGGAGCGATTTATAGAATGATTGAGCTTAGAAATGTTTCAAAAGAATATGGAATAAAAAAAGCATTAAAAGATGTTTGTTTGAGAATCCACCCAGGCGAAATTTTTGGTTTAATCGGACATAATGGTGCGGGAAAATCGACTGCTATCAAGTCTTTAGTTAGTGTGATTGAACCAACTGAGGGCGAGATTTGGATTGATGGAGAGAACTTGGTTGAGAATCGATTAGCGATTAAGAAGAAGATAGGATATGTACCTGATTCTCCGGATATGTTTTTACGCCTGACTGCATTTGAATATTGGAATTTTATTTCAGTAGCTTACGAAATTCCTGAAGATGAAAAAAGAACACGCTTGAGGGAATTAACAGATCTTTTTGACATGACTGAACACCAATCGGAAGTAATCGATTCCTTTTCACATGGGATGCGTCAGAAAACTTTTATTATTGGTGCTTTATTACCAAATCCTGAAATCTGGATTTTAGATGAACCAATGACAGGGCTTGATCCCCAAGCTTCTTTTGATTTAAAGGAATTGATGAAGAAGCATGCAGAGGCAGGAAATATTGTTTTATTTTCCACACATGTATTAGAAGTAGCCCAACAATTGTGTGACCACATTGCCATTTTAAAGAAAGGCGAGTTACTCTATGATGGCACAATAGAAGAGCTGTTGTTGGAAAATAAAAATGAATCATTGGAAGAGACTTATCTAAAATTAGCAGGCCGAAATAGAAGCAAACAACAGGAAGGAACTGCATTTGACACTCCTCTAGAAGAAAGGGGAGTATAAGATGCGTTGGAAACAAATCGTCGAATTAGCGAAAGTAAATATTCTTTATGCGAATCCACAACTGTTAGAGAAAAAACGTCAAAAGACGATTCAGGAAGCGGATACTATGCAATCGGCAGTCCGGTCTGTGCTTTGGCAAAATTCTTTTATTTTAGTTCTTTTCTTGGGATTATACACGATGATGTTGCGTGGCTTGGATTTTACCGTTTATCATGGGTATTTTTCGTTGTATATAACCATGTTCGTAGTCATGACCATCCTCCAAAGTTTTTATATTATTTACAATTTATTATATGAAAGCAAAGACTTGGCTCACTATTTACCTTTACCGTTTAAAACGAGTGAAGTATTTCTAGCGAAGCTTTCAGTCATTGTTTTAAATGTTATCCCTTATATTGCGCCGGTTTTTTCTTTGTTTCTATTGCTGGGACATGATGCACAAATAGGGTTGCTAGGAAATATTGTTTATTCGCTAATCTTGTTTACTCTTTTAACAACAATCGTGTTTTTATTCGCAATTGTACTAGTGCATCTGATTAGTCGTCTATCGCTTTTTCAAAAGCATAAGAAAATAATGACGACGGTTTTGTATAGTGTTTCAAGTATGGGGATGATTGCGGCTATCTTGTTTATCTCTAATTCATCGAGTACAAGCATTGAAATGCTTCCTGGACAAATATTACCAGATGTTCGAGTGGTCCCGTTTTTTGGAATGTTCTACTCGATGATGGTGAGTCCACTTAGCATTGAAGGAATAACAGGAATGGCTGTCTGGCTAGGTTTATTGCTTGTTTTTCTTTTTATTGTCACCAAAGCAGTCATACCGGGACTTTATAGGCAGTCAGATGGACAGCAAATCACTTCTAAAAAAGTAAAGTCGTCCATTACTAAAAAACAAGTGAAGGCGCCGACCGTTAAAGGAACCTTGTTGAAGTATAATATTAGTTTGATTTTAGATGGAACGCTTATGATGCAATACATTAGCTCTAATATTATCTTTCCCGTTATTTGGCTTGGTCCAATGTTAAGCGGCAATAATTTTTTCCAAGTATTGGAACCAAGTAAATGGTGGGGAGTAGCTATTATTATTGGATTGCTTTATTCTTATTTGACGATGGGTCCGATGTCTACAGCAGGGGTCATTATTTCTTTGGAACGTGAAAACTTCTTGTATATTAAGTCATTACCGTTTTCAATGAAAGAGTACCTGCGTGTTAAGTTTTGGTTTGCTTACGTTTTCCAGCTTTTGCTGCCATTCGCTGTCTCCTTTGTTTTAATTCTATTTACAAAAGTTCATTGGCTATTGGCAATCAGCTTTTTTGTTGGATTAACGATCGGGATACTAGGGCTGTCTGAACATTATTTTGCTAGAGATTATCGCTTATTGAATTTAGATTGGCAGAATTTAACAGAGTTATTTAGCCGAGGCGGTGGAAATTTCATTTACGCCATTCGAATATTTGCTGCATTGATTGTTGGAGTCTTGGTTGTTGTAGGAGCAGGCTTTTTGTTAAATGCTTTGAATCCGCTTGGTCAACAAATTTTGTCTGTCAGTCTATTGATCGTACCAATTGCTGTGATCTTTCTGCTACATCAACGGTATAAAGAGAAATTTTGGTCAAAATTGTAAAAAAATAAGAAGAAGTTGTGTTTCGGCTCCAGCTTCTTTTTTTAAGGAAATTTACTTATTTTAGAAAAGAGACTTGTTTGATAAGCTATCAATATTGTAGTACACTGTTTTAGTGTCTAGTGAGAGAAATAAAAAGGATCGTGTTAAAAAATGTCTAGTGATAGCGATATAAAAAGGAAAAAGTTTAAGTTCAAGAAACCCGTATACAACGATATTATGAATATCGCTTGGCCGGTGTTGATTGAGCTTGTTTTGAGTTCTGTTTTTGGAATGATCGATATGATGATGCTGGGAAATATTCCGGACGCAGGATATGCTGCTTCAGCTGTTGCCTCAGTTGGAGTAACCAACCAGCCCTTATTACTTGGCTTAGCGGTGGTACAAGCATTAAATGTAGGAGGAACAGCAATTGTTGCTCGTTATTATGGTGCTGGAAAAAAACACAAGATGGAAAATGTAACCAAGCATGTTATGATTATCAGCATGGTTTTTGCTGTTCCGATTGCTTTGTTTGGTTTTCTCTTTGCTGAGCAAATCATGGCATTTATGGGAGCAGAAGCGGCAACCATTGAAATAGGGAAAAATTATTTCCGTGTGATTTGTATTAGTTATTTATTTCAATCCTACAACTTTGGGATAACGGGTGCGCTTCGCGGGATAGGCGAGACAAAAGTACCAATGGGAATTAATATTCGTACGAACTTTTTAAATGTGTTAGGAAATGCCATTCTAATTTATGGACTACTAGGTCTACCAAAACTGGGAATCGTCGGAGCAGCGATCTCTACAGCATTTGCTAACTTTGTTGCAAGTGTGTTGATGACCCGGTATCTAATGTCAGGAAAAAGTGAACTTGATTTCTCATTTAAAAATAAATTTAATTTTTCAAAAAGGACAATCGGTAACTTAATTCGGATCGGATTTCCATCTGCTATCGAACAGTTAGTCATGCGTGTCGGGATTATCATGTTTGTTCAAGTTGTTTCTGGGTTGGGTACCGTAATTTTCGCGGCTCATCAAATCGGTATGAATATACTATCGCTTACCTTTGTTATTGGGCAAGCGTTTGGGATATCAGCCTCTTCATTGGTAGGGAAATCACTTGGAGCGGAAAGTCCAGATGATGCAGAAAAGTACGCACATCATTCTTCCTTGTTAGGAAGCTGGGCAGGCTTCGGCCTGGGAGTTGCTTTATTTTTTGGAGCTGAATTCCTCGTGAGCTTGTATTCCCGAGATCCAGCGATTGTAGAAAGTGCTTCATCTGCTTTGCGGATGGTAGCGATTATTCAACCGTTTCAAGCAAATCAATTGATTGTAGCAGGTTCGCTTCGAGGGGCTGGCGATACACGTTTCCCGCTTATCTCTACTTTTATAGGCGTATTAGGAATTCGAGTGGTGCTTGCCAACGTATTTATACGAGTTTTTGCACTAGGCCTTACAGGAGCATGGCTGGCAATCATCATTGATCAATTTGTCCGTTGGGTACTCATCCAATTCCGTTTCCGCTCAGGGAAATGGAAAAACATAGAATTTGTCTGATTTATCCAAATTGCCTATTTGGGGCTTTATCAGATAAAAGTATCCATTAATTTGCGTACTTTCCTTGATAAAAGAAGTTTATCAGGGAAAGTATTGATTTTTATTACTGCCTTTCTCTGATAAATCATGTTTATCAAGGAAAGTCTGCATTTAAATAGCTTGTTTTCCTTGATAAAGAACTCGGATTCGTCTGATTTTTTTTCATGTTAGTATGTAGGAGAAGCTAATACGTTTTTATGGCAAGGCAAGCATCTCACAATAATCTTAATGAAATGGTATACTGTAAAAAAGGCAAGGAGGAATACGTATGATTGGAGAATTAATACTAGTCCGACACGGAAAAGCTGAAAGTAAGTTGCTAGACAAGTCGGATTTTGATCGCACGTTGACTGAAGAAGGTAAGCGGGAATTTGAAACCTTCATGAAGAAAGTCGTTCCATTGCTCGAGCCGAAAAAACAGTTGGAAGTTTGGACCAGCCCGTTAATTCGGGCAAAAGAAACAGCAGATGTTTTTAAGGAAGCATTAGGAATTGCAGAAATGAAAGAAAAAGACTTTTTGGGAAATGGCGATTTAGAAGGATTACTTCAAGAGTTAGAAAAACAAGATTCTCAGTTCGTAATTGCGTGTGTAGGTCATGAACCGGCTATGAGTGCTTGGACAAAAGAACTTACTGGTCAAAGTACGCCGTTTCCTAAAGGTGGCGTTGTGAACATCCGTTTTGAAGAAGACAAAGAAAAAGGCAGACTTGATTGGAAATTATTTCCCAATTAGCAAAACGCCGCTTAACGAATTCTTATTCTACAACGTAAAAGCATCTCTCCTGAATTTTAACTTCAGAAGAGATGCTTTATTGTCTGTACCAGGGATTAATTAGGTATTCAAGATTTCCATGAATTCATGACCTGTAATCGTTTCTTTTACAAGTAGCTGGTGTGAAAGTTCGTGTAATTTGTCTAGATTTTCACTCAGGATCTTGTCTGCTTTTTGATGAGCAGAACGCAGTAAGTCCATTACCTCTTGATCAACGCGTTCTGCTGTTCCAGCAGAAACGTTCATGGTGGTATCGCCGCCTAAGTATTGATTTGTTTGAGTCTCAATTTGCATCATACCAAATGTATCACTCATCCCATATCTTGTAATCATAGCGCGGGCAATTTTTGTCATTTGTTCGATGTCATTGGAAGCACCGGTAGATTTGCTGCCAAAAATAATTTCTTCCGCAACACGTCCTCCTGCCAGTGTAACTAATTTATTATATAGTTCTTCTTTACTAATCAGGCTTTTTTCATCTTCTTCGATTTGCATCGTGTATCCCAATGCACCAGAAGTTCGCGGGATGATTGTAATTTTGTGGACAGGAGCTGAATCAATTTGTTTTGCAGCAACTAAGGCATGTCCAATTTCATGATAGGAGACGATTTCTTTCTCTTTTGGTGAGATTACAGCGCCTTTTCTTTGGTAGCCGGCGATAACCGTTTCTACAGATTCTTCTAAATCCATTTGACTTACTTTGCTGCGTCCTTCACGAACGGCACGTAAAGCAGCTTCATTGATGATGTTTGCGATTTCTGCACCAGACGCACCACTTGTTGCACGGGCAATGGTATTGAAATCAATGTCATTAGCTAGAATATATTTTTTTGCATGAACCTTTAAGATTGCTTCACGACCTGCTAAGTCAGGCAGCTCTACAGGTACACGTCTATCAAAACGACCAGGCCTTAAAAGAGCAGCATCCAATGACTCAGGGCGGTTTGTGGCAGCAAGAATGACCACCCCTTTATTTTCTTCAAAACCATCCATTTCAGCCAGCAATTGATTCAGGGTTTGTTCACGTTCATCGTTTCCGCTAAATCCAGCGCCATCACGTTTTTTACCGATGGTATCAATCTCATCAATGAAGACGATACAAGGTGCTTTTTCATTTGCTTCTTTAAATAAATCACGTACTTTGGCTGCACCACGACCGACAAACATTTCGACGAACTCGGAACCAGAAATACTAAAGAAAGGAACATTTCCTTCTCCAGCAACAGCTTGAGCCAGCAAGGTTTTACCAGTTCCCGGAGGTCCGACTAAAAGAACGCCTTTTGGATTTTTCGCCCCGATTGCTTGGTATTTTTTAGGCTGATGCAAGTAATCAACAATTTCACTCAAGGCTTCTTTTGCTTCATCTTGTCCAGCGACATCGTCAAATGTTTTCGAATCTCCAGCTTTCACATACACTTTTGCATTTGACTTTCCAAAAGACAAAGCACCTCCCGAACCGCCTACGCCTCCACCCATTCGTTTCATCATTTGTCTAGAAAGGAAGGAACCTAGCGCCCAAAAAGCGAGAAGTGGTAAAATCCAAGAAATCAGAAATGATAAAATAGGGGAAGCTTCAACGGGGATATCCCGAGCGAACACGACGTTATTATCTTCTAAGCGAATTATTAAATCTGGATCATTAATTGTTCCAGTATTGTAGACTTGTCTTGCGTTAGACTCATCCGTTGCAACGAACACAATCTGGTTTGCTTCAATCTTTGCTTCACTTACTTTGCCATCATCTACTTTTTCAAGAAACTCACTATAAGGAACTTCTTCAACTTGACGCTTTTCAATCGTAGGATACAGAAGTGTGTTCCAAATTGTTAAAAATGAAAAGATAACTAGAAAATAGTAAATCCATGGCTTACGATTATTTGGTTGGTTGGAAAATGGGAAATTCAGTTTTTTATCAGTTTTTTTATCTTTATCGGGCATAATAGTAATTAATCCTCTCTTTTTTGAGCATCAATCAGCTCAACTATTTGTTGTAAAGCTTTTACTCCTTTATGAAAATCTAATAAGGTTTCCTCTTTAATTTCGCTAAAAATGGGTTGGTAGTTTTTTTCTAAACGTTCATCAAGAATCGTTAAAGTTGAATTACCTTTATCAGTTAGAAATAATGAAATATAACGTTCATCATCTTCTCTTCTTTGACGAATAACAAAACCTTCTTGTTCCAATTTTTTGCACATTGTGGAGGTGTTACCGCTGTTCATGTCCAAAGCAGAGGCAAGCTGATTGAGAGCCATCTCGTGGTTGGCATGAATCTCAATTAAAGCTTGAAGTTGCAATGGGGTGATACCAAATTCTCTAGAAAAGGGGGAAAAAACCCATTCTTTTGCTTCATGAATTGATTTCAACAATTGCCAAAGATTTCTGCATAGTTCCTCATTTGTCACTTACATCACCTCTTCTTCCAATACTTTTAATTCACAACTATTGTAAAATACAAATATGAATAAAGGATGAAGATTCATTGAAATTAAAAACCGAAAATTTGACTATTTAAAGAATTTTCGATATTATGTCTCATGGAAACATTAACAAAAAGGAGAGATAAGAAGATGGTGGGATCAATGAGATTGCGTACAAACCTTTTGAACCGATAATTTAATATCTATTCAAAAGGTCCTGTTTTTGACAGACAAAGGGAGCAGTCTGCCCATTTTTCGAATCTTTCGTATCAGAAAAATGTCAAAAAGAGATAGGGGACCCTATCTCTTTTTTGCGTACCCAAAATCTGTCATTGCACGGCCTCATTAAAGGAGTGCAAACAGAAATGGAAAATTTAACACTAGAAATAAAAAATATGGCGTTGTCATTTGGAAATAAGGCCATCTTGTCGATTGAGCATGCTGCTGCTTATCAAAATGAGCGGATTGGGATCGTCGGGAGAAATGGCCAGGGGAAAACAACTCTCTTAAATTTAATTGCCGGCAGTATTGAACCAGACTATGGAGACGTAAAGCAAAAAGTAACTTTTAATTACTTTAAGCAGATAGAAGAATTTAGGGAAGTCAGTGCTAACGACGAGTTGGATGCTGAAATGATGAGCAGGATGGGAGTGCCACAAAATACGGATCAATCTTTAAGCGGCGGAGAAGAGACCAAATTACGTTTGACCAGAATCTTGTCGAACTATCAAATGGGTCTATTAATGGACGAACCAACCACGCACCTAGATGAGAAGAGTATCCAATTTTTGATTGATGAATTGGAGTACTATTATGGAACCATGATTATCGTCAGCCATGATCGTTATTTTCTAGATCAACTTGTCAGCAAAATTTGGGAAGTGGATAACGGACAATTAACAGAATATACAGGCAATTACAGTGACTACATTGAACAAAAAGAACAGCAGAAGTTGGAAGCGAACCGTGAAGCTGAAAAAATTGCCAAAGAAAAAAACCGCTTGGAACAAGCAGTTGAACAGAAGAAAAAACAAGCAGCTAAAATGAATACTGTTAGTGCTAAAAATAAAAAACGGAATATAAAACCAGACCGTCTTTCATCGTCCAAACAAAAAGATACTGTTCAAAAGGCGGTTCAAAAATCCGCTAAAGCTTTGGAAAGTAGAATCAAGCAACTTGGAGATGTTGAGTTAGAAGGGGATTTAAAGCCTATTTCTTTTCCCACAAGTGAGGAGTTAGAAATGCATAATCGGTTTCCGATTAGAGGTGAATCAGTGACTTTGGAAGCAGGCGATAAACGGTTGCTAGAAAAAGTTGACTTTCAATTTCCACTGGGGAAAAGAATTGCAATTACGGGAGACAATGGCTCAGGAAAATCAACGCTATTGAAATATATTTTGAATCATGGAGAGGGAATCATTTTATCTCCAAAGGTTGTTTTTCAAACGTACCAACAGATGGATTATAAATTTTCTCAAGAGAATTCTGTTTTAGATTATCTTTTGAAGCAAACGGAATATCCTGAAAATACTGTACGAGCAATTTTAAACAATTTAGGCTTCACGCAAACAGAAATCAGCAAGCCGCTTGCTGCCTTGAGCGGTGGGGAAGCTACCCGAATTGCGATGGCGGTTCTATTTGTAAAGCCATCCAATGTGCTGGTATTAGATGAGCCGACAAACTTCATTGATATTCAAACGATTGAAGCGCTAGAAGGGTTCATTCAAAGTTATCCGGGAACAGTTCTGTTTACATCGCATGATAAATATTTTACAGAAAAAACTGCCAATCAAATTTGGAAGATAGAAAATAAAAAGTTAGTTTTGAAAAAAGGAGACTTGCTGTATTAATCGACAGTGTCAGGAATAAACCAAAATAAATAGACGGTAATAAAAATAGTTAATAAACTTAGCAAAAATTTCATAATAGAGAAAGGAACGAGATAAATGGAAAGTCCCATCAGCAAGTAAATGTTGAGAAGGATTTTCCTTTTTCTTTTTTTGGGAATCGTTTTGGTTTCCATATAATCGGCAACGTAGTGTTGATAAAGTTTTGTTCCTTTTAGCCAAATTTCAAAACGCTGTGATCCTCGAGCAAAACAATAAGCACTAAGTAGTAGAAAAGGGGTGGTCGGCAATACCGGGAGCACTACACCAATTGAACCTAATCCAAGAGAGAGTGAACCGATAGTGATAAATAAGATTTTTTTCATGATGATAACTCCTATATTAAATCAAATTCGTTCAGAATCATGATACAATAAAACAAAAAAGAAGGAGGAAGGTAAATGTACTATCAAATTATAGACACAACCATCGGTCCCTACTTTATTTCTGACAGTGGAGAAGGAATTTCTTATGTTGAACATGTGAAAGACTTAGAAAATCTTTCTCCAATAATAGCAACAATGGAGGAAAAATCAACCCCATTACTAGAAAAAGCAAGCCAACAATTAAAAGAATACTTTGAAGGAACACGTAAAGAATTTGACCTGCCTCTTGATACAAACGGCACTCCATTTCAAGAAAAAGTCTGGCAAGCCTTGAGAAATATACCTTACGGTGAAGTACGTTCTTACAAAGATATCGCTGTTGCAATCGGAAATCCAAAAGCAGTCCGGGCAGTTGGCGGAGCAAATAATCGTAATCCCGTCTCTATCATAACTCCTTGTCACCGAGTGATTGGCATTCGCGGCGCTCTGACTGGTTACGGTGGAGGGATTGACGTAAAAGAGAAACTGCTGCGATTAGAAGGTGTGAAAACAATCACAAGTTAATGGTAAAAAGAAACAGGGCTATGGACTTATCCGAGCCCTGTTTTGTGAGGGTAACAATGGAGATAATACAATCCAATTGTTCCGTTTTTCATCATAGCATAAAAATGCTAGTATGAGCTAAATTGTTTTTCTAATTTTCCTTGAAGCACTTCATAAAGAGAACAAATTGCCCAATAAATAAGTGCTACGAGAATATACATGGTCATATAATCATTTTCGCGGCCGCCGACGATTTTTGCATTTTGAAAAATATCAGGGACCGTGATCATTGCGGCTAAAGCAGAGCTTTTCACCAAGTCTAAAATAACATTCGAAAGAGGCGGAACAGCAATTCGCAAAGCCTGTGGAACAATGATTTTGCGTAATACTTTTCCACGCGGCAGCCCCAGCGACATGCCAGCTTCCCACTGTCCTTTGTCGATTGCTTCTAAAGCCGAACGAATAATTTCAGCGATATAAGCAGACGAACTTAAACTGAAGCCCAGAATAGCTGCGGGTACTGCGTCAAAATAAACGCCGATAAAAGGAAAGCCAAAATACAGCAAAAATAATAATACAAGTGTGGGCGTTCCACGCATAAATGATATATAGAGAGTGGCGAGTTTATTAAGAAAGAAGAAGCGCGATGTGCGTAATAGCGCCAGTACAAATCCCCAGATCAGTCCAAATAAAAAACCCATTCCAGAGATAAGCAATGTATAACCGATACCTGAAAATACATAACCGAAATTATTAATGGCGATTTCAAGATTGAATATATATTCCCATTTTACATCTGTAACATCCACCGGTCTTCCTCCTTAAAATTTCAGCTCGTTACTGTTCTTCAATCTCGATAACTGGTAAATCATCGACATTATCAAGTTCTTTCGAAACATCTTCTCCTCCGAAGAATTCTTTTGAAAGTTCAGTAAGTACTCCTTCTTCAGCTAATTCCGCTAAAATCGGATCAATTTTTTCTTTTACAGAAGTATCATCTTTACTTAGAACAATTGCTTGTTCGCTTGGATTGTAATACAAATCTGACATTTTTACACCTAAGTCCGCATAGAATTGTACAGCAGTATTTGAAACATAAAAATCATTTGGAATGAAATCTGTACGTCCGCTTGCTACATCGCGGAAGAAAACGTCATTGGTCGCATTATCATAAGTTACGGGTTCTGCACCGAGTTGTCTTGCTAGAGCCATGTAAACAGTTGTTGCTCCACCCGCTGCCTTTTTGCCTTCCCAATCTTCCATGGTTTCGATTCCAGAATTATCTTCTTCACGTACAACGAGTCCGCCAAAAGAGTATTTAAAAGGTTCGGAGAAATTATAATCTTCTAGACGAGCTTCTGTAATGTCAAATCCATTTGCTGCAGCATCAACTTGACCACTTTGAACAGCTGTCAGAATTCCGTCTACACCCATCTCCATGAATTCAACTTCTAAACCGAGACGATCAGCAACTTCTTTGACAACCTCTACTTCATAACCAGTTAATTCGTTGTCATCCCCGTGGTACGAACTTGGGAAAAGAGTGCCAGAAGTAGCTACTTTTAATACACCGGCCTCTTCAATACGATCCCAAGCTGTCTCTGTTACATCTGTATCAGTAGTTTTGGATCCGACTGTTTCATCAGAGTCGGTATCTGTATTTGTATTCCCACAAGCAGCTAAAGTCAATGCTGAAAAAACAGACAAACCGCTTAATAACAACTTTTTATTAAAGTTAAACATTTTCATTTCCCCTCCAAAGCTTTTATATGTCTTTAACCATAGCACGCTTTCAGGATGAATGCAATCTTATTTTACCATGATATTGAAACAGATACAAAAAACTGTTTTAAAAAAATTGACAAGTATATTTTTAGCATAAACAGCCCCCTATGGATTAAATTCATCGCATAGGGGGCTGTCTAAAAAACGTTTATAAATCTCTTTCGTAAATGCCGCGAACATGTTGGGCATCTATACTGAATAAAAGACCGGAATCCTTATCTGAGTAGTTGATATTTTCTTCAAGAGCATGTTCTACTTGATCAGCAATACTTTTATCTACCAGATTAAGAACAACTGCTTTTTCAGAGCTGATTTCAATACCAAAGACTTTGATGACTGTTTCAGCAAAGGCACCGAGACCGTATAGAATAGTCCCACCTGCGCCGCCAGCAGATTTAACTGCATTGACCACAGTATCGCCGTCCTCTTCTGGCACAATGGAAATGAAAAGCTCATGAGTGGCTTCTTCAATTGGGTCTGTTTCATGAAGACCCAATTTCTCACCATGAGTTCCTACTACAATTGAAAGTGGCGTGGAAAAAATAATTCCTTTGTTTGGTTGATCCAGATGGAAAGTTTCATGAATGTGATCAATCGTTTTGACTGTGTTTTTCCGTTCACTTACCATCATAAGAACTTCTTTTCGAACTTCATGCAGCCCGAGTTTTCGCAACAAACCGCTGTTTACTGTACCCAGTCCGAGTGTGATAGTCCCGCCAGTAATTCCTATTTTTTTCGCTTCCGCTAAAACTTTACTTGCTTTACCAATATTTACAATGGCAATGATGATATCAAAATATGGTTTTTTAATAGGCTGTTCACTCAATCTAGACGGCCTCCTTTTTTGATTTACGTTGATAAAGTGCTCCAAGTAATTGTAACGAAACAATCGGCATCATGGCAACCATTGCTATCATTCCAAAGCCATCTAAAAGAACATTTGCTCCAGGAGTGATTTCAGCAACACCTTGAATGAATGCAAGGATGAAAGTAGCGGTCATCGGCCCGGAAGCGACTCCGCCAGCATCAAACGCCATGCCGACGAATAAACTTGGTACCTTGTAGGATAACCAGATCGATAAAGCAAAACCAGGCAATAGATAATGCCACAATTGGATAGCAGGAACAATAATACGAAGAACGGAAAGGAACACTGCCAGTCCAACACCAATGGAAAGAAATATCAGGACAATGCTGCGTTTAACGGAGCCGTGGGTTACATCCTCGATTTGATGTGTCAGAACATATACGGCTGGTTCTGCTAATATAACAACTAATCCTAATAATAGTCCAACAACCAGAACTGGAATTTGGCTTTCTAAATCACCAATCATCATACCGATTTGTCGTCCAACATTTAAGAAACCAGCATTTACACCTGTCAAGAAGAGCACAAGACCGATGTATAGATAAACTATCCCCAACAAAGCTTGTTTAAATTCTTGAACGGAGAGTTTTTTCTTCGCTAATAATTGGTAACCAATAAAAATGGCGAAAATTGGAGCGATAGATATAAGGGTCTCGAGTGCGAGATGAGGAACAACGTCAGTAAACGGTTTGATCCAGGAAGTATATTCAGTTGCATTTACAACCAATTCCCCTGTTAACCCTCTCTCTCCAGTGAATAGACCTAATACTAAAACACCGAGAATAGCACCACTTGATGCAACTCCAACCAGTCCAAAACTATCTTCTTCACTCGCTTTTGAATTGTGGTTTAAGGAAGAAACCCCCATAGCTAAGGCTAACATGAAGGGAACGGTGAGTGCTCCCGTTGTTGCACCGGAAGCGTCAAAAGCAATTGCGAATAAATCTGTTGTACTAAAAACGGAGAGAACAAGAATAAGACCGTAAATAATGGTAAATGATTTATTCAGCGGAAACTGATAAACAATGCGGAATAACCCCGTGGTCATCAAGATTCCAATCCCAATCGAAACCACAACGAGCAGAACCATGCTCGGTATAGCATCACTAGTTACCTCGCTTACTTGGTTGGCTAATATAATCAAATCTGGTTCAGCGATTGAAATAAAGAAACCTAGAAACAGCCCCATGACGAGAACAAATTTCAAACTGTTGCTTCTAGCGATTCCTCTACCCAAAAAATTACCAATTGGAGTAATCCCGATGTCAACTCCAAATAAGAAAATCGATAACCCTAATATAATGATAAAAGCACCCATTAAGAAGCGAGGAAATTCAATTCCAGGAAGGGGCGTGAGTGTGAGGTGTAAAATGATTACTAAAAACGTAATAGGCAAAACCGCTTGCAAGACCTCTTTTACCTTTTCGATAAATATTTCCATAACTTATCTCCTTTCAAAATAGCATGATATTATACTAAATATGCTGATACACTTAAGTATAACATAATAAAAAAACGATGAACAGTAACAGGATTGGTCAATATATGGGATAAAACTTCAAGAAAAGTTTAAATTTTGACGAAAACAAGTTCAAAAAGTACAATTAACAGTAATATAAGAAGAAACATGAGTGAAATCCAAAATAGATTTGGAGTGGAAAAATAATGAACTTTAAAAGAAAATTAATAAAAGGTGTACTGACAGCGGGTGGCTTTGCCGGTTATTTGTATTTACAGAACACTTGGCTGCAAAAAACATATTACAGAATTTCAGTGGAAGCATTAGCGAGAGAGAACGAGGGTTTAAAAATAGCGCATCTCTCAGACTTACATTTACCCAATACGCAAGTTGATTTAAAAAAATTAGTAAGTGAAATAAAAGAGGAAAATCCAGATTTTATATTTTTAACGGGCGATCAGTTTGATGCGGCACATCCATTTCATATGGAAGAGACGGTTCAGTTTTTGAAAAAGTTAAGCGAGATATCTCCCATTTACGCAGTACATGGAAATCATGATTTGAAATCTCCTTTAGCTGAGTACATTCCGGATGTTTATCGGAAATCCGGTGTTACTTTGCTAGAAGATGAAGCTTATACGGTGATGGCACCAGATCGCAAGCCAATCGTTATCATGGGAGCAGCAGAACCTGAATCAATCATACAAAAACAGAGACGAGATTTACTGAAAAAAATAACCATCCGTTCAGATTGGGCAGGGCAAACACGTTTACTGCTGGCACATCATCCAGAATATTTCGAAAAATATCATCAAGATAAAACGAAATCTCCCGATATTACTTTTTCTGGTCACGCGCATGGCGGGCAAATTCGTATACCATCAGTCGGTGGTTTGTTTGCGCCCGGTCAAGGGCGGATGCCCAAGCATACAAGCG
Organism: Jeotgalibaca ciconiae; assembly: GCF_003955755.1. NCBI lineage: Bacteria > Bacillati > Bacillota > Bacilli > Lactobacillales > Carnobacteriaceae > Jeotgalibaca > Jeotgalibaca ciconiae. The sequence continues at coordinate 1,889,534 of NZ_CP034465.1, forward strand.
GCATCCATGCATTAGCAGAAGATCCTTCGAAAAAACTAGTAATCAGCCGAGGCACAGGTCCGTCTCATTTTCCGTTTAGGATAAATAACCGTCCTGAAGTGGTTTTTGTCACACTTCACAAAAAGTAACTGAACGGTGAAAGCGCATAACTTTTCTTTGTATTAACCTTTATAAAAAGGTAGAATGAGGGAAACAAGTGAAGGAGTGTGAAATCTATGGTAAAAAGTTTGATGGATCGTTTGCCGCTTAATGATGGATACACGATTCCTGGAATTGGGTTTGGAACTTCAGGAATATCGGACCGAGATGCAGAAGAATTAGTTTTTAAAGCAATAATGCGCGGCTATCGTTTGATCGATACTGCAAGTTGGTACAAAAATGAAGAAGGCGTTGGTCGAGGAATTAATAAAGCGATTAATGCTGGAATTTCTCGTGAAGATATTTTTGTTGTTTCCAAAGCTTGGAAAGATGAGATGGGATACCAAGAAGCAACCGATGCTTTTGATCGAAGTTTCGATCGATTGGGATTGGATTATATTGATTTGTACCTGATTCATTGGCCGAGTTCTGAAGAAGGGAAAAATTTGGATACATGGAAAGCATTGGAAGATTTAGCTGATTCTGGAAGGGTTCGCAGTATCGGTGTTTCAAACTTTAATCGGGGTGAGCTGAATGAGTTGATTAAAGAAGGTAGAATTCGTCCGGCCGTCAATCAAATTCCGGTAAATCCGAGTAATATGAACGCAGACTTGGATGATTTTTGTTACCGCAACAATATCGTTACGGTTGGTTACAGTCCGCTCGGTGCAGGCAAGGTGAACAAGAATAAACATTTAGCTGCTATTGGGAATAAATATGATAAGACTCCGGCTCAAATAGCTTTAAAATGGTGTGTTGATCGTGATGTTGTTCCCATTCCCAAAACAAGTCATGATGAACGGATGAAAGAGAATTTAGAAATTTTTGATTTTGAGCTAACGGATGAAGACATCACTGTTTTAAATAATATAGACGAGAAGAAAGCAGTGGCGAAAGATAAAAGTGGAAATAATCAAAATAAACGCCATGGTTCTCGCAGATAATAAAGGTTTATAAGAAAGGAATTGCGGTGCCAGTATATATTGCTGGTACCGTATTTTAATTAATCTTTTTTTCGAAGAAATCATGATCAACAACTTTTTCTAAATGAAAGCTTTTAAACGATGAAGAAAGTGTAGTAGAATGTAGAAGACAAGGAATAGTTGCAAGATCATTTTAGAGATAAATGGAGGAATGAACATGCTTGGAATAGGAATAGTTGGTACCAGCAGTATTGCCCATGAATTTGCAAAAGCGTTAGTCATGTCAAAAGAATATCAAATAAAATCTGTTTATAGTCGTACTCTTTTTAAGGCAGAAAGTTTTGGAAATGTGTATGGGGCAGAATTGTTTTTCGATAATTTAGAAGAGTTCTTGTCCTGCAAGGATTTTGATGTCGTCTATATTGCATCCCCAAACAGTCTTCATTTTTCTCAAACCATCGCTGCACTACATAAAGGTAAGCATGTAATTGTTGAAAAACCAGCATTTTCAAACATGGTAGAATGGGAAGAAGCTTTTCAGTTAGCTGAAGAAAAAGGTTTGTTTTTATTTGAAGCAGCACGTCATATTCATGATTCTAATTTTCAAATTATCAAAAATGAGGTTGCTAAGCTAGAAGAAATTGATAGTGCCATTCTTCATTTCGGAAAGTATTCTTCCCGCTATGATCAGGTATTGGCAGGGGAGGAACCAAATATATTTTCCTTGCGTTTTTCAGGCGGCGCATTGATGGATTTAGGTGTTTATTTGATTTATGCAGCAATCAGCTGGTTTGGCGAACCGGAGTCAGGGGAGTATTTCCCTAAGAAAGTTCATACAGGCGTAGACGGAGCTGGAACCATCATTTTACACTATCCTTATTATGATGCGATTTTACATGTTTCTAAAATTTCCAATTTATTTGCGCAGTCTGAAGTGCACAGTGGGAAAAAGACCTTGTTGATGGATGGCGTAAGTGTGATTTCTTCCATCGAATTGCATGATGACGCAAGTGAAAATGTACAGTTGGCAGTTCAACCACCGGAACACTTGATGCTGGATGAAGCAAGAGCATTTGCGGAAGTGATAAACCATCCGGAAAGTAAAGAAAATCAAGAAAAATATCAATCATGGAAAAAACTAAGTCACGACGTTTCTTACTGGATTGAAAAATTAAGAAAACAAGCAGGTATCTTTTTTGACGCAGATACCGAAAAATAAAGGAGATGGTCATAAAAAATGATGATCGAGAAAATGGACACAAACTTCCAACGCTATTGGAAAGGATTACGGTTTCAACTGCCTACGCCTATTCAAGAGTATGCATTTGAACCTTTGCGCGAAGGAAAAGATGTCGTAGGATTGTCTCCGACTGGAACAGGAAAAACTTTAGCTTATGCATTACCGTTATTAGAAAGAGTAGAAAAAGGTCAAGGGATTCAATTAATTGTTTTAACCCCGTCACAAGAGTTAGGAGTCCAAGTAGGCCGGGTGATTACCGAGTGGGCTTCCTTGCTTGATTTGAAGGTCCAAACCATTATCGGAGGAGCTAACGTAAAACGGCAAATTGAAAAATTAAAAGAAAAACCTGAAGTGATTGTGGGGACTCCTGGCAGGTTGATGGAACTCGCTTCCCAACGAAAGCTGAAGTTGCATCAAGTGAAAGCAGTTGTTTTAGATGAAGCCGATTATCTGTTGCATCAAGAACACTTGAGCACATTGCGAGAGTTAATAAAAAAAATGCCTGGACAACGACAGCTTGCCTTTTTCTCTGCAACAAGCAGCGAGGAAGTGCAAAATGTCAGCAGATGGTTCAATACAGATCCGCTCTATCTGGATGCAGAAAAAGAAGGCAGAATGATGGACCAGACAGCGCATCGCTATATTCTTGCTGAAAACCGAAAACGAGCAGAAATGCTACGTCGGTTGGGTCATGTGAAAGATATGCAAGCTCTAGTGTTTGTAAACTCTGTTCAGGAATTAGACTATCTTGCCGAAAAAATGCACTTTGAAAAAGTTCCGGTTCGTGTAATGCATAGTGATTTCAGCACGAATCAACGGAAAAAATCTTTAGAGGAGTTCCGCAAAGGCAGCGCAACCTTCCTTTTAACAACGGACGTTACCGCTCGCGGAATGGATATCGAGGATTTACCCTATGTGATCAATTACGACTTACCACTGACACAGGAAGTTTACTTGCATCGTTCTGGTAGAACAGGACGTATGGGCAAAAAAGGAACGGTTCTTTCCTTAGTGAATGAACGTAGTTTACGAGATGTGAAAAAGTTTGTTCCAAAATCAGATGACTTTAAAGAGGTGTTCCTGTACGGAGGGAAAGTCGTTACGGAATTGCCTAAAAGTGAAGAGCAGCATGAGGAAGTAGTGAAAAGGTCACCAAGAGCAACAACTAAAGAAGTAAAACCAAATTTTGTTGCGACTGAACCACAAAAAGAAGTGAAAAAAGCAAAAAAGAAAAACCGCACCCGCGATCAGAAAAATAAAGGTGCAAGAAAGAAATAAAACTATAAATTTTTGAAAGGTCGGGAGAATATTCCTGGCCTTTTTTGTAGACTAGGGGATTATAAGTTCAGCCATCAATGTTTAGCTCCCAAGTCCTGACCTAATGAAAAAAAGATAAATTTGCCCCATTGCGCGCTTCGCTGCTCATTCAGGGTCAAATTTCCTATTTTTTCATAGGCCAAGGCGGACTTGTCCGCTTTTCTTATAGACTAGGGGATTATAAGTTCAGCCATCAATGTCTAGCTCCCAAGTCCTGACCTAGTGAAAAAAAGATAAATTTGCCCCATTGCGCGCTTCGCTGCTCGCTAACGCATATCATTCGACTAACACGCTGAAGCGTGAAGTCTCCTGACAATTCAGGGTCAAATTTCCTATTTTTTCATAGGTCAAGGCGGACTTGTCCGCTTTTCTTATAGAGTAGAATTCTATAAGCTATGAATGTTTAGCAGTCCAAGCCTGTCTCTCAGGAATGCGCAGTATAAAATCGCTAAGTGTAAGCAGGAAATCTTCAAACACATGGAGCTATTTCCGTAATCCCATCCAGTGAGCAGTAAGGTCGGTCCTCACTCGATGAGATAAATACCGATTCTCGTCTAGTGGAGACTTGAGCAGGACCCACTGGATGTGATTCACTGTTATTCTCTTCCAGTGAACGCTAGAAAGATTCCTACTAGACGAAATCATGCAGAAAAACCATAAAACGCGTCGCATTAATAATTCGGCGCATTTTACTAGGATAGTATAAGGATTGCTCTCCAAGCAAAATTCCTTGTTTTCCACAGGGCAAGGCTAACTTAGCCACATTTTTTGTCTACAGGATTGTTGACGAATCAACTGATAAAACGTATACTAATAAAAAATTAGTAAATATTTACCTAGCTAGAAAGAGAGGGTTTTATGGCAACTTTAAAGGATATTGCAGAGCGCGCAAAAGTCTCTACTGCAACAGTTTCGAGAGTGTTGAACGACGATGCGACTTTGTCGGTTGGAGAGGAGACGCGTCAAAGAATTTTGAAAATTGCAGATCAATTGCAATATAAAAAAACAAAGAAGACATTGATAAAACGAAAAATATTATTAATTCAATGGTACAGTCCTGAAGAAGAGCTGGACGACTTATATTATCAATCGATTCGATTAGCTGTTGAAAAAAGGGCAGAGGAACAAAATTTAGAAATCGTAAAAGCATTTCATGAAGTTCCGGCTAAAATTGATGATGAAATAGAAGGCATTTGTGCCATTGGAAAATTTAGTTCTAAGCAAGTTCATCATTTAAAAACATTTGAAAAACCACTTTGTTTTATTGATTCTGATCAAATGAACTTGGGCGAAGATAGTGTAGTAGTAGATTTCGCATATGCTGTTCAATCGGTCATCGACTATATTGTCTTGAAAGGCTATGAAACAATTGGCTTTTTAGGTGGACAGGAGTACACACAAGATCGCACACACAAACTAGAAGATCCTCGTGAAAGACTATTCCGCCAAAGTTTACAATTGTTGAAAAGATATGATGAAAAGTATTTTTACACAGGGAGTTTTTCCACTCAATCAGGTCAAGAGATGATGAAGCAAGCGATTGAAGAATGTGGGAAAGAATTACCAGCTGTTTTTTTTGCTGCAAATGACTCGATTGCCATTGGCGCAATGCGCGAGCTGCAAGACTCCAATATCTCAGTGCCTGAAAAAGTTAGCATCATTGGATTCAATGATAGCAATGTTGCCCGCTATATCTATCCATCTCTAACAACTGTAAAAGTAGAAACTGAAACGCTTGGTGCTACAGGAATTGATTTATTATTGGATCGTATGCAGTCAGAAAGAACGATTTCAAAAAAAGTTTCGCTCTCAACCACACTGATGGAGCGGGATTCTGGCTGATCAATATCATTTATTGGAAAAAGTGCAGCAGATTCTCAACGAATTTATTAAATAAATCTAGATTAAAAAAATCCTCCTACTCACTTTAAAAAGCGAGTAAGAGGATTTTTCTATATGCTATAGCACGCTAATGAATCTTTTGAATGCAGCTAAACCTTCATCTGTTAGCTTGTATACGCCAGCGTCTTCTAATACACGCTGGAAAACGTGTCCGACAGCTGTTTCTACAGTTTCTTTAACGGTTTCTTTTGTAATTGTATTTGATTCCGCAACTTTTCTAGCCCATGTTAAATGCATTGGTTGGATTGAGTTCTCTTCGCCGAGTAAATATTTTTCAACTTCTTCAAGTTCTTCTTTCAATCGTGGCGGTAAAATCGCCAGACCCATTACCTCTATTAATCCGATGTTTTCTTTCTTAATATGTTGCACATCTGCATGCGGATGGAACAACCCATCTGGATGTTCTTCTGTTGTACGATTATTTCGCAACACTAGATCACATACGAACGCCTCTCCATCTCGACGAGCAATGGGGGTGATCGTATTATGGGGAATATTTTTTGTAAAAGCTAAAATATCCGCATCAGGATCACTATACCCGCGCCATTTTTCCAAAATATATACGGCCGCTCTCTCTAGGGCAGTTTTGTCATTGGCTGTCATGCGAATAACGGATAAAGGCCAATTCACAATGCCAAAATCCACACCAGAAAACTCATCTAAAACAAATGTGTCGATAAGAGGGGCTTTGTCCATAGGGAAGCTATAATTGCCTCCTTGGTAATGATCATGGGATAAAATCGAACCACCAACAATTGGTAAATCAGCATTTGATCCAACAAAATAATGAGGAAACTGTTCCACAATCGAAAAAAGATTTTCAAAAGTTCTTCCGTTAATCTTCATTGGGCGATGTTCTTCTGATAAGAAAATACAATGCTCTTGATAGTACGCATATGGTGAATATTGCAATCCCCAAGTTTCATTATTCAACGGAAAACGTACAATTCGATGATTTGAACGTGCAGGATGTTGTAAATGACCAGCATAGCCTTCATTTTCTAAACAGAGTTGGCATTTTGGATAGCTGGAAGCTGCACTTGTTTTGGCTGCGGCGATTGCCTTTGGATCTTTTTCCGGCTTGGAAAGGTTAATTGTCAATTCCAAGGTTCCATACGGAGATGAAGAGTTAAATTCAATGTTTTTAGCAATCGCTTCTGTTTGAATATAATCATTATCTTTACTTAACTCGTAAAAATACTGTGTCGCATATTCTGGCCCAACGCCAGTATAATGCTGCCAAAAAGTTTGATTTAATATAGAAGTATCAGGCGTGAATAAAGACATCAATTTTGCACTAAATATTTCTTTTTCCGTCTGATTGTCTTCTATAATATCATTGCTCGTAGCATATTCGATAAATACAGGCAATAGTTTTTTTGCTTCAGATAGAAGGGCAGGCTCACTCGAAGTGATTGATGTATCAAACTCGTTCATATTCAAAAGCGCTAATAACTGATTTTGCTTCAGAATTCGATCAAGTGGATGCACATACCCTTTTTGTATCGCAATTTCCAAAAAATCATGAATCGCTTGATCAATTGTTATTTTCATAATTCAGTAGCACCGTCCCCAATTTCAGCAATATAAAATTCAGCTGGATAACCAATAGCAGCTTCATATTTTTCTCCAACAGATGCAATAAATTCATCTGTATGTGTTTGTTCAACAATTGCAATCGCGCATCCACCAAAGCCAGCCCCCGTCATGCGAGCACCTAAAAGACCCTCTTGCTCCCAAGCTGCTTCAACCAATGTATCTAATTCCGTTCCAGTCACTTCGTAATCGTCACGCAAAGAAATGTGTGAGTCATTCAATAATTTTCCAAATGCTTGTAAATCGCCAGCTTTCAATTTGTCAGCAGCAATTAAAGTACGTTGATTCTCTGTTACAGCATGTCGAGCTCGTCTTACTAATGTATCAGAAGAAAGAACATTTTTATGTTTCTCAAAAGTCTCCTCATCCAATTCGCCTAATGAACTGATGTCGACAACCGTTTGTAATTCAGCCAAAGCTTGCTGGCATTCCTCTAAACGTTCGTTATATTTTGAATCCACTAATTCGCGGCGTTTTTTCGTATTCATAATTACAATGACATACTGATCCAACTTAACCGGGATTTTTTCGTATTTTAATGTATTTGTATCCAGCAAGAGGGCATAGTCCTTTTCGCCGATTCCCACAGCAAACTGATCCATGATACCTGAATTTAAGCCAAAAAATTCATTTTCCACTCTTTTTCCAGTTTTTACTAAATCTAAGCGGTCCAGCTTTAAATCAGCCATAGTTTCGAAAATAATACCCGCTAATAATTCAAGTGAAGCCGAGGAAGAAAGACCAGAAGCGTTTGGAATATTTCCTTCGATTAGAATATCCAGTCCTTCTTCGATTTTATGGCCATCTTCTTTTAAATATTTCGCCATACCTTTGACATAATTTGCCCAAGAATCTTCTTTACGAAAAGCCAAATCATCTAACTGGAAGGTGATTACTCCTGTTTCCGGAAAGTTTTCGGAAAATAAACGTACGCTCCCTGTATTGTTTTTTGCGACAACTGCATAAGTTCCTAATGTAATAGGGCAAGGAAAGACATGACCGCCATTATAATCTGTATGTTCGCCAATTAGGTTGATTCTCCCCGGCGAAAAAAATGAATGAGTTGCAGTTGTTTGAAAATGACCTTGAAATGCTTCTTTTAAATTTTTTAATTGTTCCATAATTAACACTCCTCTTCTTTATTTTCTTCTATTGTAAGCGTTGTAAAGGAAAAACACAATAGTTAAGTAAAAAAATTAGTAAAAAATTAACTTAGTGTTTTTATCCCTAAAAAAAGGAAGTAACTTTGACAAAGGAGGGTGTTTAGTGTAAAGTACTACAGGGACAGGACATTGAATAGCTAAACTACTTCAATCGTTCGGGTTCTGATATCTGTGTAAAGCCATCACTGGTGGTGCACTAACAGAAAGGAATTTATAAAATGAAAATATTTGATTATGAAGACGTACAACTGATACCCAATAAGAGTATCGTGCAAAGTCGTTCAGAATGCGACACCTCTGTGGAGTTAGGTGGACGCACTTTTAAGATGCCTGTGGTTCCTGCTAACATGCAGACAATTCTCGATGAAGAGCTAGCTGAAAAACTAGCTGAAAATGGATACTTCTATATTATGCATCGTTTCGACGAAGCAGCACGTATACCATTCATCGAAAAAATGCATGGAAAAGGATTATTCGCGTCAATCAGTTTAGGTATTAAAGATGCTGAGTTTGGATTTGTAGAAGAATTGGTTGAAAAAGACTTAATTCCGGAATACATAACCATTGATGTGGCACATGGTCATTCAGATCAAGTAATCAAAATGATTAAACATGTGAAAAAAATCATGCCATCTACTTTCCTGATTGCTGGAAATGTTGGTACTCCAGAAGGCGTTCGTGAATTAGAAAATGCTGGTGCAGATGCAACGAAAGTTGGAATTGGACCAGGTAAAGTATGTACAACAAAAATTAAAACAGGCTTTGGTACAGGCGGCTGGCAATTAGCAGCAGTTAACTGGTGTTCAAAAGCAGCACGTAAACCAATCATTGCAGACGGTGGTATCCGAACAAATGGAGATATTGCGAAATCAATCCGTTTTGGTGCAACTATGGTGATGATCGGCTCACTTTTTGCAGGTCACACCGAATCGCCTGGTGAAGTAAAAGAAATTAATGGTCAATTATTCAAAGAATATTTCGGAAGTGCTTCTGAATATCAAAAAGGACAACGTAAGAATGTGGAAGGTAAGAAAATCCTTACACCATTCCGCGGTACAATTGTTGATACACTTCAAGAAATGCATGAAGATTTACAATCTTCCATTTCATATGCTGGTGGGAAAGACATTGCAGGTATCCGTAAATGTGACTATGTATTAGTTAAAAATTCCATTTATAACGGAGACAGCTCCAATCAAGCAATCATCGAAGCAGGCAGAACCTCTTACGGTGAAGGCGACACAATTTTATAAAAATGAAAAACGTGAAAAAGCCAAAATGAAAATTTTGGCTTTTTATCTACTCTTATAAAAGTTCTATAATTTATGGTGTTGGTGAATCAAATCGATTCATCAGCACCTTTTAATATGGAAGAAGGGAACTGCTTATCAGGGGAAACAGGAAATTTTATCCCCCTCTTTCCTTGATAAATGATAGTTATCAAGGAAAGAGGAGTATAAAAAAGAAGACTTTACCTGACAAATGCGTTCGACTAAATACTGCTTTTCTTAAGGATGTTTTTTGAGAAAATATAAAATGTAAACTAATAAAACAAGTCAATATAAAACAAAAACCCCCTTAATCATTGTTACTGCAACCTAATCATTATCTAAATATTTCCAATCCGCAAAGTCTACCTTTGACAAATGAAACCGCAACCATTAAGATATATATGAACTGGTAATGACAAGTAGTGACAAGTAGAAAACAAGTCATTCTTATACAGAAAAGAGGTGAAGGGATTGCTAAAAAAAAATAGCTCGACTCCTTTATATAATCAACTTGTAACAGTTTTGATGGATTATATAAAAACGACTTTGGATATCGATGAAAAAATGCTGTCTGAGAGAGAAATTTGCGTAAAATACGATGTAAGTCGTACAACTGTTCGAGCAGCGCTAAATGAACTGGAAGAGATGGGATTTATTTATAAACGGCACGGAAAAGGGACTTTTGTTTCAGGGCTTTGGAAAGAAATGAAGGACTTAGCTGAATCATATAGTTTTACGGAACAGATGAAAAAACTAGGAAAAAAACCAACAACCGATATTGTGAGCTTTGAGACAGTTCACGCAATTCCTTACATCGCAGATAATTTAGGGATTAATCCAGGAGATGATGTTTATAAATTAAGGCGGCTGCGCAGTGCGGATGGAATGAAAATGATGGTAGAGACAACCTTTATACCGACAAATTATTTTCAAGGACTGACACTATCACAGTTAGAAAGCATGCCCCTGTATGAACTATATCCAAAGACATATAAACAAGAAATTAAATACGCGGATGAAGAATTTTTTGCATCTGTTGCTCAAAAAAAAGAAGCTGATCAATTAGATGTTCCTGTGGGCTCGGCTTGCTTACGGATTTATCGAACAACCTATAATCAAGATAATAAAATAATTGAATATACAATAAGTGTTGCTCGTGGCGATCAGTTTACATATAAGATCCGTCATGTGAAAAAATAAGAGGAGGCTTTTATTGATGTTTCAACTAACAACTGAAGAATTAGAAAAATTAGGTGCAGAGATAACGGTCAGAGAAATCAAACAACAGCCAGAATTATGGCAAGAAGCATTGGATTATTACCAAAATGAGACAGAACGGATTCAAGATTTTATCAACAAAATAAAAGAAAATCATTCACGGACAAGAGTTATCTTTACCGGTGCGGGGAGTTCTGCTTATGTAGGCGACACAGTTTTACCTTATTTAAAAGAGGTTGCTGATGAAACGGCATTTGATTTTCAAGCAGTTCCAACCACAAATATTGTTTCAAACCCAAAGAGTTACTTCAAAAAAGAAATCCCAACGCTTTTAGTGTCATTTGCTCGCAGCGGAAATAGTCCAGAAAGTCTTGCAAGTGTTCAATTGGGTCAAAAATTAGTGGATAATTTTTATCAAATCACAATTACCTGTGCGCCTGAAGGAAAGTTGGCACAAAAAGCGGCGGGAGATTCCAGCAATTTACTGTTGTTGATGCCAGAAAAATCTAATGACCAAGGTTTTGCGATGACAGGGAGCTTTACTTGTATGACGCTAACAGCCACACTCGTTTTTGATCCATTATCAATCGAGAAAAAAGCGGCGCATGTTAAAGATATGATTGAGATGGCGAAACAAATACTAGACCGTGAAGAAGAAATCCAAGAGGTTGTCGACCAAGATTATAACCGTGTGATTTATCTTGGATCAGGTCCGCTTGCAGGAGTATCTCGCGAAGTACAATTGAAAATATTAGAGCTGACAGCCGGGAAAGTAGCAACTGCTTTTGACACATCATTAGGATTCCGTCATGGCCCGAAATCATTCATTGACGAAAAATCACTCGCATTTCTATTTGTTTCAAATGATGAGTATACGCGCCAATATGACTTGGATATGTTGGAAGAGTTAAATGCAGACAAAATTGCCAATACGGTTTATAGTATTGAAGTTTCTCAAGAGAACAACTTTTCAGGAACGAGTTTTTCGTTCGATACGAAGTACCAAGAGCTGCCAGATGCATACTTAGCCTTGCCTTACACTGTATTTGGCCAAGTTGTTTCCTTGTTAACAGCTCTTAAGGTGGAAAATAAACCCGATAATCCTAGTCCGACAGGAACAGTGAATCGTGTAGTGAAGGGCGTTATCATCCACGAAAATTTACCGGAATAAATCATAAATCTAAGAAAAGAAGTGAATAAATGAATAAATATATTTATGCAGATACATTTTATTTGCCAGAAAAAACGGAAGGGCCAGGGTATTTGGAGATTTCTCATGGTACATTTGGCAGGTTTACGACAGAAAAGCCAAGCGAAGACGCAGAAGTCATTGACTATAGTGGTAAACAAATCGCACCGGGGCTGGTAGATACCCACATTCATGGGTTCAAGGGACACGATGTCATGGACAATGATGTAGAAGGATTAAATGTGATTGCAGAAGGAATTCTTCAAGGAGGCGTAACATCTTTCTTGCCTACGACCTTGACTGCTTCTACTGAACAATTGAATGATGTGTGTCAAACCATTGGCGAAAATGCAGCAACCATTCGTGGAGCAAAAATTCAAGGAATTTTCTTAGAAGGACCATTTTTCAGTGAAGTGTACAAAGGGGCGCAAAATCCAAAATATATGGGTGATCCATCCATTGAAAAATTAGCTAAATGGCAGGAGCTTGCAAAAGGGCAAGTCAAAAAAATTGCCATTGCACCAGAGCGAGAAGGAACATTGGAATTCATTAATTACGCAAAAGAGAACGATGTTTATACTGCCATTGCTCATACGGATGCAACTTATGATCAATGTAAAGCTGCCGTTGAGCATGGAGCGAATATCTTCGTACATACATTTAATGGAATGCGGGGATTGCACCATAGAGAACCGGGTGTAGTTGGAGCGGCAATCAGTTTGAAGGAAGCTTTTTCAGAATTGATTTGTGATGGTCATCATGTACATCCTGTTTCTGCAGGAATTGTGATGGATGCTCATGGACGCGACAAGACCATGTTCGTGACCGACTGTATGCGTGGCGGCGGAATCGGTGATGGAGAATCTACACTCGGAGAGTTCGAAGTGATTATTAAAGATGGTGCTGCTCGTTTGAAATCTAGTGGTAGTTTGGCAGGCAGTGTATTGGAATTGATTGAAGCTGTTCAAAATGTTGTTCATTGGGGAATTGCGACGCCAGAAGAAGCGATAAAAATGGCAAGTATTGTGCCGGCACAAAGTGTAGGTATCGATGACGTATGTGGACAAATTAAAGAAGGATATGCTGCTGATTTCATCGTGTTAGATAATCAATTAAAGTTGGAAAAAACATATTTAAACGGAGAAATTGCTTATCAAAAATAAGGGAGGTATTTAAATGATTGGATGTATCGTAACAGGCCACGGTGAATTTGCACCGGGCCTGACACGTGCAGTCGAAATGATTGCAGGGAAACAAGAACAATTTCAAGTTGTGGCATTTCAAGAAGAAGAGCCGCTTGAAAGCTTTGAAAATAATTTACAACAAGCAATTGAGACGCTGGTAAAAGAAACAGAAGGGGTACTGATCTTTAGTGACTTGTTAGGAGGAACTCCTTTTCGCAGCGCTATGGTAGCAGCGGCACCATATGAAAATGTGGAAGTACTGACAGGAACGAACTTACCGATGTTAATCGAAATTGGTTTATTACGAACATTTGAAGATGATGTCCAAGCGTTAGCAAAAAAAGCAATCGAAACTGGAAAAGAAGGAATCCAAAATCCACAATTGAACATTTCATCGGATGAACCAACAGAGGAAGATGAAATGGAGGGGATTTAATGAGTAGTTCTTTTTGGACAGCGGTCCTGGCATCTTCAGTTGTATTAATTGTTTTGATTATCCTGATTGTAATCGTTTACTATTTTATAAGCAAAAAAGGAATGTCATCTAGAAAAACGCATTTCGAGGATTTACATAACTCATTAGCGAAAGGACAAGCCGTTATTTTCAGTAATGGTATATACGGACTCGTTCAATCTGTTGAAAAAGATACAGTTGATATCCAAGTAAAATCAGGTGCCATCATGACAGTATCTCGTTATGCGATTTCAGAAATTGTTAAAAAATAAGTGTTTATGAAGTGAAAGGGGAACTTACTATGCCGAATATATTACTTACACGTATTGATAACCGTCTCATCCACGGACAAGTCGCTACCCAATGGAATTCTTCTGTTGGATCGAATCTGATTTTAGTAGCGAACGATAAAGTTGCGGGAGATAAAATGAGACAGAATCTGATGGATATGGCCGCACCCAGCGGAGTAGCGACTCGTTACTTCACATTGGAAAAGACCATTGAAATAATTGATAAAGCAGCCGACCGTCAAAAGATTTTTATCATTTGTGAAAATCCGATTGACGTTTTAAAACTAGTCGAAGGAGGTGTACCAATCAAGAAAGTCAACATCGGAAATATGCACATGTCAGAAGGGAAGAGACAGGTTGCTACTTCCGTAGCGGTTGACGAAGCCGATGTTGAAGCTTTTCGTAAGTTGCAAGAGAAGGGCGTTGAGTTAGAAATCAGACGCGTACCTTCAATGCAAAAGGAAGATGTGTCGAAATTATTTAGTTAATATTGGTTTTCGAGAGGAGTAAAAAGTAATGGATGTAAATATAATTCAAGTTATCCTCGTCTTCGCAGTAACCTTTATTGCTGCGATTGACCAATTTAGTTTCTTGGAATCTTTATACCAACCAATTGTAATGGGACCTGTAATCGGAGCAATCTTGGGAGATGTTACGACTGGTCTAATTGTAGGGGGTACCTACCAATTAATGACGATTGGAAATATGCCGGTTGGAGGTGCTCAACCACCTAATGCTGTTATTGGTGGTATCATGGCAACCGTTCTTGCTATCACACTGGGATTAAGTCCAACAGTAGCTGTAGCAACAGCTGTACCATTCTCATTATTAGGACAATATGGCGTAACCTTGATATTTTCATTGATGTCACCTGTTATGGCTTATGCCGATAAAGCAGCGCACGAAGGGGATCCGAAAAAGATCGAACGGATGAACTATGCAGCCATGGCTGGACTCGGACTTATCTTTGGTGTCATCGTTACATTATTCTTTGTTGGGGGAGCAACGTTTGGTAGAACAGTTGTTGAAAGTATTCCTGACTGGTTAATGGGCGGCTTGAGTGCTGCTGGTGGAATGATGCGTTATGTCGGTTTCGCAATTTTATTAAAAGTAATGGTTTCTCGCGAGATGTGGGGCTTCTACTTTATGGGCTTTGCGTTAGCAAACATCGTAGCCGGAATTCCAGGGCTGTCAGGTTCTGCACTCTTATTACTTGCTTTAGTAGGCTTTGCTTTTGCTTACTGGGATTTCCAAGTTCAGACCAAATTCAAAACTGCTTCAGTTAACGTAGATGGAGGTGACTACGAAGATGGCATTTAATATTCCTGATACATATAAAAATCAAACACCTTCCGCTCAACTTGATAAGAAAACCTTGAATAAAATGGTTTGGCGTTCATTGTTCTTGCAGGCTTCCTTTAACTATGAGCGGATGCAGGCTGGAGGCTGGCTGTACGGTATTCTTCCTGGTCTAGAAAAAATTCACGACGATAAAGATGATTTAGCTACGTCGATGTCACATAACTTGGAGTTCTTTAATACCCATCCATTCTTAGTAACATTCGTAATGGGGATTGTGTTGTCACTTGAACAAAACAAATCAGAAATTCCAATGATTCGTGCTGTACGGGTTGCCGCGATGGGTCCGTTAGGTGGTATTGGAGATGCCTTATTCTGGTTTACGCTTGTACCGATTACGGCAGGTATTACTTCGAATATGGCTTTAACAGGTAACATTGCTGCACCATTTATCTTTCTGATCATTTTTAACGTCGCTCAGTTTTTGGTTCGTTACATCTTGATGCATTGGTCTTACAGAATGGGTACGGAAGCAATCGGTGTTCTGACAGCAAATGCAAAGGAATTTACCCGCGCTGCAAGTATTTTGGGAATCTTTGTAGTTGGATCGTTAACTAGCTTATACGGAGCAACTTCTGTAAACGTAAACATTCCAAATGGAACGACTTTTGATCCTGTTCCAGTAACGATGATCATAGATGAAGATGCGCTCTCGAATTACGATGAGCAGATTTATGAATACGATGAAAGCGGCACGCTAGTTATGGAAGAAGGACAACCAAAACTAGCAGAAGGAACAGAAATTCGCGAATTATCCAGCGGTCAAATTGAACTTACTTATAATGAATATGATGAAGTTCCCGTATTGATCAATATTCAAGAAATTCTGGATGGTATTTTACCGCAATTGATACCTTTAACATTGACATTGTTACTATACTTTATGTTTATTAAACGTAATTGGACACCTTTAAAGGCAATTGGTTTCTTGCTAATCTTAGGATTGATTGGATCCGGTTTTGGAATTTGGCCATCAATTTGGTAATTTTTTAACAACAACAGTAACAGAAGCGAACTTGTGAAACGAAAAAATGAAAAGAGGAGCATACCCTTCCGAACATTTTACGCAAAGCAGTTTCGCTTCTGCTTTTTAAAAGGGAGTATTCAGTCTTTGGGGATGCGGATACGCCGCAATACAATAAAAGGATTACAAATGAGGTGGTGAAAACAAATGTTGTTAACTGTAACCATGAATCCTTCCGTCGATATTTCTTATCAACTGGATTCATTTTTACTGGATGATGTCAACCGTGTTGAACAAGCTAGCAAGACAGCCGGTGGGAAAGGACTAAATGTAACTCGCGTTGCTCATATGCTTGGAATGGATGTTACTGCAACTGGAGTTCTGGGTGGAACGATCGGTACCTTTATTACCAACCAGCTTACAGCGGATGATATCAAACATGATTTTTACAAGATAGATCAGGAGTCCCGAAACTGTATTGCTATTCTCCATGAGGGCAGACAAACAGAGATACTAGAGTCTGGACCAAATTTAACAGAAGAGGAGAGTAGGGGATTTCTTAAACATTTTGAAGAGCTGCTGAGAAATTCTAAAGTATCTGTATTAAGTATTTCTGGAAGTTTGCCAAAAGGATTGACAGCCGATGTCTATAGAAAAATTATTTCCATAGCAAATCAACAAGGAATCCTGGTAATTTTGGATACATCGGGAAGTACCCTGCAAAGCATACTGGATGATCCAACCATAAAACTGGCGGCAATCAAGCCGAATCGAGATGAATTAAGTGCAATCGAGGGGCAGGCTTTGTCCGACAACCCGGAAGACTGGAAAGAAATCCTCCAGTCCCCTCGCTACCAGAACTGCGAATGGGTTATCGTTTCAATGGGAAGCAAGGGAGCTTTTGCCAAGTATAAACAGGATTTTTATTTAGTAGAAATACCTGCCATAAAAGTAGTGAACCCGGTCGGATCGGGGGATGCCACAGTCGCTGGCATTGCGAAAGCGCTCGATGAGCGGCTGTTGCCGGCTGAATTACTCAAATCGGCTATGACAGCTGGGATGTTAAACACCATGGAAGAGAGTACAGGTTCTGTAAACCCCAATCTTTTTGATGGTTATTATGACCAAGTCCAAGTAACAAAACAATAAGGAGCATAACTATGTTAAAAATTTCAAAGAAAAAATATGAATATCTAGAAAAACTATCGGATTCGAACAAGCGTATCAATGCGTTGGCAATCGACCAACGCGGCTCACTGAAAAAAATGATTGCGGACAATAGTTCGCAAGAGGTGGGGGACGAGGGAATTCTTAATTTTAAAATCGAGATTTCCCAAGGGTTGACCCCTTATGCTTCGTCGATCCTGCTGGATCCGGAATATGGCCTTCCAGCCGCGGAAGCACGCGCTACAGATGCTGGGCTGATCGTCGCCTATGAAAAGACGGGCTACGATGCAACGGAAGTGGGACGCCTGCCGGACTTGTTACCAAATTGGTCTGCCAAACGCATCAAGGAACTGGGCGCTGATGCTGTGAAAATCCTACTCTACTACGATGTGGATGAGAGTGACGACATCAATGACCAGAAACATGCCTTCGTGGAACGCGTCGGATCCGAATGCATGGCAGAAGACATTCCTTTCTTCCTGGAGATCGTGACTTATGATGCCACTGACGATGACGTAAAATCTGCAAAATACGCTCAAGTAAAACCGCATAAAGTGAATGAATCAATGCGTATCTTCTCCGAAGAACGCTACGGCGTGGATGTACTGAAGATGGAAGTGCCGGTCAACATGAATTATGTGGAAGGATTTACGGAGGGAGAGACCGTATATTCTCGTGAGGAAGCCTTGCGACACTTCCAAGACCAATCGGAAGCAACGCATCTGCCGTTCATTTTCCTGAGCGCTGGCGTATCCGCTCAGTTGTTCCAAGATACTGTCCGCTTTGCGAGGGAAGCCGGTTCCACCTTTAATGGTGTGTTATGCGGCCGTGCAACCTGGAAGGATTCCGTGGCGATCTATGCACGCGATGGAAAAGAAGCTGTGCAAGAATGGTTAGAAACGGAAGGACGCAACAACATTGAAGAACTAAACCAAGCGGTGGCCGAATCTGCCCATCCTTGGACAGATAAAGTCACAATCAAATAACAAAAAGTCCCAGATTTTCTTAATAATGGAAAGTTAAGAAAATCTGGGACTTTTTAATCATAAATTGTCAATTTAAACAAAAGTTTACAAATTGAATAGTGTCTCAAGCGAAGTTCATTTATGTTTAAAAATTGTCAATTTGGCAAAATAAAAAACAAATGATTTTAAACGTATTATATTAAAATGTTTATTTTTAAACTAAAAATGCAATAAATAATGTTATATAAAAGAATGAATCTGATTTTTAAAGTTTTTACTAGTGTTAAATTGCCTAATTTGGGAATTAGAAGAACAATCTTTTTTTATTGAGTTATATTTTAAATAATGAGAGATTGATTAAAAAAACAAGAATTTTATTTCAAATTAATGATAATATACCGTAAATATCTCTAAATTTAAACAATATAACTTCTTGTTAAAAGTTTTTTTCACAAAAAGAGTAGTCGCATAAATGTAAGAGAGGTAGTATAATGTAGTCGTAAGCAAATCCTGGCTTGCCCCTACTTTTTAAACAAGTGTTTAAAAAGTAGGAATAATACAGTAGAGGATGTTTAAATTGTTCAGTTGCAGAAAGCACTTGTTAGGTTCGGACAGACTGAGAATTATTTCTTTCATATGGATCCTCATTAACAAATTAAATAAAAAGTTCATCTTTATGATCCCCTGACAAAATCAACGTACTACCTACCATATGATAGAGTAAGGATCTGAAAAGTTAGTCAAATAAAAAGAGCAGCTACTCTGAAATAGGGTAGCTGCTTTCGTATTTATTTTATATTAATGCGGTTGAGACAGGTTCACAAGTGATTTTGCTTCTGCAATGGTTTTTGGCAGAATGCTCATTGGATCTTGCATCACTTCGCCATGACCTGTTCCGACATAGGTCGGGTTTAATGTTAAGAAATCCTCGACTACATGAATGCTCTGTTCTAAATCCCAATTTAAGCGGGCTGGTTTTGGAAATGCATCACGATGCACACCACAAATTGCAGCTCCTCCTAATGTTTGCAAGACGTCACCAACTAATAAATAACGAAGTGTTGGATGGAAGAAACAAATATGACCAGGTGTATGTCCTGGAGTAAATAGAACTTCCAGCTCTCCAACCTTATCTCCACTTTTGAGTAACAAATCTGGCGTGAAAGGAAGTGAATCAGGAATCCCTTCTTTCAATGGTACTTGTTTATCAGAAGGCAGCAACTCTTTTTTCAAAATAAGTTGATACTCCCGTTCTGGGAAATAAACAGGTGCATTTGGAAAAGCTTTTTGAAATTGTGGAAAACCATCCAAATGATCATCATGACTATGCGTAATTGCAATTGCCTTTAGAGGAAGCCCAGAAGTTTGAATAAATTCAATTACTTCTTCAATTTGATCTGATGCAACCGTTGTATCTATCAGTATAAAACCATCGTTTTCTTTTACTAAAAATAAGTTATTTTCTTTTTCAATCGTAATTTGTATGACGTTTTCAAAGGATTCCATTTGAAGCATTCATTCACGACCTCTCTATTATTAGTTATTAAGAAACAATAATACAACTATGGTAAATAAAGTGTCAAACAAAAACCCTTGGAAAGATTTTACACATAAGAAAAGCGGACAAGTCTGCCTTGGCCTATGAAAAAATAGGAAATTTGACCCTGAATTGTCAGGAGACTTCACGCTTCAGCGGGTTAGTCGAATGATATGCGTTAGCGAGCAGCGAAGCGCGAAATGGGGCAAATTTATCTTTTTTTCACTAGGTCAGGACTTGGGAGCTAGACATTGATGGCTGAACTTATAATCCCCTAGTCTATGAAAAAACATCCTCAATTGAGGATGTTAGAGTTTTTCCTTAATAGACTTGTAGCCTTTTTATAGCAAGCTTTATACAGTCCCGAGAAGAATTGAACTTCCGACACCTCGTTTAGGAAACGAGTGCTCTATCCACTGAGCTACGGGACCAAAACATTATTTATTATTTCATAAAATGGGTTCAATGTCTAGTTTCGTTTAATAAAATAAATTTAAAAGGAACCTTTACAAAGTATGAAGGTTCCTTTCTGGTGATTATTCAATTAACGATTCCAATTCTTCGATGCGTCCTTCAAGAGCAGAATTTTGTTTTTCTAATTGATCAAGCTGTTGACGCATACTTTGGACTTGGTCCTTTAATTGGTCAAAACTATACGGATCAATCGTTTCGTTAGGGGAATCGTTTAGCTGTTGAAAAATAAAAGTCAACCCAAAAATTAAGATAATGCCAATAAAAATATACATCCAGCTTCGGCGAGGAGATTCTTTTTCTGGATCCGGGTTCATATTTTCTAACGCTTTTCTAGCCGTATTTTTTTCCAATTGATTTCACCCATCTTTCTCCCTTTTATTCATTTTTATTATACCGCAAGGCTCTCTGAAAGAAAAATAAAGATAAAACAGATTTTTGCGTATGTTATTAGCAAGAGAGGACAAGGGGGATTTACATGATTTATAAAAAACGCACTAGACCAACAAATTTAATAATGATGGAGTCGTTATTCTGCAGGATGAAGCTAAAACCCGAAGACAAATACTATTATTTTTCATTGAGAAAGGGTTATGAGAAAGAGTGCCTATACGATAAGTTAATCAATGGGAAGGTAGATGACTGTATGGTTTTTAATGATTTAACGTTTAAATCAGGACAACGTTATTTTCAAATTGATTCATTGATTATCCAAGAGAATATTGCTTTTATTTACGAAATTAAAGGATTTTCTGGTTCCTATTTTTATGGTGAGGAGTTTTTTTCTTCCAAAAAAGAATATCAACCAGATAATCCTTTAAATCAGTTAGTTAAAACCAAGAATCGGCTCAGAGAGATTTTTAAAGCACGTGGGATAAATCTACAAATCGAGGGATATATTATCTTTATCAATTCTGAATTCACGCTTTACAACCTTCCTGAGATTCCATCTTTTATTTTACCGAGCCAAATTCACGAACACATCGATAACATACAAAAATCTACTTGCTGTAAAGTAAAGAATCAAGAACGTATCATCCAAGTTTTACATGAAGAGCATGTTCTGGAATACCCTTATAAAGAGCTGCCTCCATATACCTTTGAAGATTTGAAGAAGGGATTGTATTGCAAAAAATGTTTTTCGTTTGATTTGGAGTACGGAAGAAGAAAATACACATGCAGAAAATGCAGCTACCAACAAATAATGATACAGCGTATTTTGGAAGCGGTAGAAGAGTATAGAATTTTATTTTCTGAGGAAAAAATAACTACTAGCCAGATTTATAGATGGTGTGGAGAAGAGATAAAATTAGATAGAATAAAGTATTGCTTAAAGAAAAACTTCCAAGCTATAGGGAAAAATAAAGCAACTTATTATGTTTAAGGACAGAAAACTTTTATCAAGGAAAGTAGGCTCTTTTATGATTGTCTTTCCTTGATATATCTTGTTTATCAAGGAAAGCTCGCTCTTAAAGCCGAACCTTTATCTGATAAACTATTTTTATCAAGGAAAGAATCGATTTTGAGCACTGCTTTTACCTGATAAAAGCATTGAATTATAAAACCAATAAGAAAAGCGGACAAGTCCGCCTTGGCCTATGAAAAAATAGGAAATTTGACCCTGAATTGTCAGGAGACTTCACGTTTCAGCGGGTTAGTCGAATGATATGCGTTAGCGAGCAGCGAAGCGCGCAATGGGGCAAATTTATCTTTTTTTCACTAGGTCAGGACTTGGGAGCTAGACATTGATGGCTGAACTTATAATCCCCTAGTCTATCAAAAAACCGCACCCAACTCTAAAAAGCAGAGGGTGCGGTTTGAATTTTAAATTAGAAAGCCCAGTCTCCATTGCGGAAGATTGGCATCTTGCTGCCGTCTTTACGGATTCCGTCGATATTCATTGTTTCAGAACCAATCATGAAGTCAACGTGAACGTTGGAGCGGTTTAAACCAGCTTCAGCTAATTCTTCTTGAGACATTTCAGTACCGCCTTGAACACTGAATGCGTAGGCAGAACCAAGAGCCAAGTGATTGGATGCATTTTCATCAAACAAAGTATTGAAGAATACCAGGCCAGATTGAGAAATAGGAGATTTGTGTGGAACTAATGCAACTTCACCTAAGCTGCGTGCTCCATCATTATCTTCTACCAAGTTTTTCAGAACATCTTCGCCTTTTTCAGCACTTACTTCTACAACAGAACCGTCTTTGAAAGTAAAGGTCATGCCATCAATGATGTTTCCGCTATAGCTCAATGGTTTTGTAGATTTTACAACGCCATCAATGCGGCGGCCATCCGGAGCAGAGAAAACTTCTTCGGTAGGCATGTTTGCGACAAATTCTTCACCTTGTGCATTAATAGCACCAGCAGAATCCCAAATATGATTTTTAGGCATACCAACCGTTAAATCTGTGCCTTCAGGAGTAGTGTAGTGTAATGCGTCAAATTGTTCTTCATTCAAAACGTCAGCTTTTGAACGCAAACGAGTTTCATGATCGTCCCATGCTTTGATAGGATTTTCTTCGTATACGCGACAAGTTTTGAAAATTTCATCCCATAAAGCATCTACTTGTTCTTCTTCCGTTTCCAATTCAGGGAAAACTTTTGCAGCCCAAGCAGCACCTGATGCAGAAGCAACAGTCCAGGAAACTTTATTTGCTTGTGTAGCAATTCGTTGAGCCATCAAAGCCTTACTTGTTGCAGTCATAACTGCACCCAATTTTTTACTATCTACGCCATTTAACGCATCTGGATCAGAGGAACGAACAGATAAACGGCTTGCTTTGCGTTCTAACATGTCGTTAGACTCATCAATTTTATATTGAGGAATATCTGTTAAACGTTCTTCTGGTGTGTGTAGATATTTTTCACGGGTAATGACATCATCAGCCCATTTAACGACTACTTCTTCAGCTCCTAAAGCATAAGCTTCTTTTACTAGAAGGCGAGCGAATGAAGCTTGCTCCACATCGATGTTGATCACAACTGTATGGCCCTCTTGTACGTTAATTCCTTTTGAAACGAGTAATTTTGCATATTTCTGCAAGTTTTCTTCAAAGTTTGGTAATACCATATTCGTAATATGCTCCTTTTTTAAAAAGTTTTCTTATTTTCTATCATACCATATTAACAAAATACTAAAAGAAAAAAACTTCTATTATTTCTGTAGTGGTGTCCGAAAAAAATGGAGGGTGATCAGCGTATTCTACCTACACTAAGAAATATAGAACTATAAAAAAGGGTAAGCACCACAATGTGAATGCCTAACCGCTTTTTTATTGAATTATTTTATTGTAAACTAGATCATCTTTCTGAAGATCAATAATTTTAAGACGGTTATCATGTTTGATATAGATGGTTTTGTAGATTTGATTTTGACCGTCACTAAATAGAAAAATCCGTTTTCCTTGATTGTCAGTGACAATGGATCCTTGATACTGCTCAGGATTGAATACATCCTGATATACCAGCTCTTCGTATGAATCATATTCGGAAACAGATTCAGCATTTGCCAACTCTTCCTCTGTGACACCCTCCAAATCTTCTGAAGCAGTCTCTGATTCTTGAGAAGAATGCTCTGAAGTTTCAACCGATTCTGGAGCACTTGATACTTCAGATTCTATCGTTTCCATAGATTCCACAGCTTCTGAGCTGTCAGAGTTATTTTCGGCTGCACAAGCCGCCAATGTAAAGCTTGCTATAAACAATAATGATAATTTTTTCATACATACCTCCTGATAAAATGACAGTACACAACAATTTATATAAAACGCAACAAAATAATTAGAAGCATTTAAAATAAGTCATGCATGCTTTTTTCCAACTAGTACATTGTATCAGGAAAGAATAAAAAAATCCAAAATCAAGCTTCTTTTGTTTCGGACCAAGCAAGGAATTGGCGCTCCAACTCTTTCTTGCGGGCCGTTAATAAGTCCACAATATGCAGCACGTTTTCCTGGAGGGAAATCAATTGCTCTAAATTTTTCTCGATAATATTTTTTGTGGACCACTCTGAAAATAGAGTGGTAAAAAAGTCGCTGATTACTGGACGAGCTTCGGTGATTTGACGATATTGGCTTTCATAAATATAATTCAAATCCTGAAGTTCTCGCTCCAACGCATAAACTTTTCGTTCTAAATCAATAATCATTGCTTCTGCTACATCTAATTGATGACGGTCTACAAAATTCAGCAAAACATCAATTTCGGTAATCAATTCCCAGCTGTTAATTGTTTCGGAAGAATCTAATGTAGTTAAAATATCACTGATTGTTTCCAATAATTGATAGGAAGCTTCTTCTGCTTCAACTGTTTGTGTATATTCATGTTGTACTAAAATTAAATCTTGCTCTCGCTCAGAAACCACATTTACCAAA
Source organism: Jeotgalibaca ciconiae (assembly GCF_003955755.1). Taxonomy (NCBI): domain Bacteria; kingdom Bacillati; phylum Bacillota; class Bacilli; order Lactobacillales; family Carnobacteriaceae; genus Jeotgalibaca; species Jeotgalibaca ciconiae. The sequence continues at coordinate 1,914,259 of NZ_CP034465.1, forward strand.
TCAGGATTTCGGCGCAAGAGATTTTCTTTTACATCTCGAAGGCGATTTTTTTTCTCAGCCATCTCTTCTTCTAATTCAATTAAGTGGCGGTGAGCATTGATTTTCAAAACATAAGCTTTATCAAATTCGAGTTTGGCGCTTAGTTTTTCCTCTGACTCACGGTGGTAGCGCTGTTCGTATGCGCCGATAATTTTTAAAACAGAATTCGAAAAGGATTCTTTCTCTAATTTTTCTAAATTAGCTGACTTCTTTTCTAATTGTTCGATTGACTTATTAAGTTGCTCTTGCTGATCATTATAGGCTTCCTCAGCGAGATAATATCTGCGCGAAAGAGAACCAAGTTGCAATAGAAGCGTCTCGTATTCCATACCTAAGTCCACAGGCATACCTCCTTGCTCCATCAAGACCATCTGACTCACCACCTTGTATTAGTTACCTAACATAGATTCGTATGTTTCAACCATTCCTTTAACAAATGCTTTTAGATTTTCTACATCTTCTTCTTCAGCATTCAAATCAATTTTTACTCCTGCTGCACCTTTTGTAGCACCAGTTTTTGCAAACTGCTCTTCAAAATCATCGACAGCTGTACAAAATTCTTCATAAAAAGTATCGCCCGAACCTACAACACCAAAGACTTTTCCCGTTAAATCAAATTCCTCTAATTCTTCGTAAAAGTCCATGATTTCATCCGGTAAGTCGCCATCGACTCCATAAGTATAACTTGCTACGATACAATAATCATAGTCTTCATAATCTGCAGGGTCTGCTTGGACGCACTCAACGACGTCAACATCCACACCAGCTTCCTCAAATAATTCCGCTGTAATATCAGCAATCTCTTCCGTATTTCCTGTCAAACTTGCATAGACAATTAAAGCCTGTGTCATTTTGCCCCTTCTTTCTACTATACCTTTTCCCAAAGTATACCAAATTTTCTGAATCTATACACGAAGAAACAAATTGAAATGTTGGTAAAATGCTATAATGTTAAAAATGAAAAAGAAAGAAGGGATGTATGATGAAAGAAGTTGTTTGGGGAATGATTGGCTGCGGAGATGTGACGGAAAAAAAGACAGCACCTTCACTTTATAAAGCAGAGGGTTCTCGTTTGAAAGCAGTCTACAGCCGTACAAAAGAAAAAGCTGAAGACTGGGTTCAACGTCACGGCCATGGTCAAGTTTACGAGACCGTAGAGGAATTGCTGGCAGATCAAGAAATAAATGCGGTTTATATTGCAACGCCGCCAGCAAGTCACTATGATTATGCCATTCAAATTTTAGAAGCTGGAAAAGTTCCATTAATCGAAAAACCGATGGCAAGTACTTATGAACAATGTCAAGCTATTATTAAACGAGGCAAGGAGAAAAATTTACCGGTATATGTCAATTTCTATCGTCGTGGATTAGATAAAATTAATAAGATAAAAGAACTGCTGGAAAAAGACACAATCGGTATTCCATTAACCATAGAAAGCAGACATTTTGCTAAAGCGGCACCTGAGGATTACGACAGGACTAACTTGCCTTGGCGCCTCCGTCCAGAAGCAGGCGGTGGAAAAGCGCTTGATACGCAAGTTCATGTACTTGATTATTTAAGCTATTTGTTTGGTGAAATTTCTTCCGTAAAAGGCTTCGCAGAAAACAGAAGGGGCCTCTATGAAGTAGAGGATACCACAGTTGCAACCTTCCGTTTTAAAAACGGCGTATTGGGTACCGCAACTTGGTGTTATGTTGCTGATTATTATCTTGATGAAGTAACGGTTACGGGCACAAAAGGAAAAATGTCTTTTTCAGGAACGGGTGTTACGGATTTAATTGTCAATGGACAAGCCGTTGAATTTGAAAATCCAGAACATGTTGGTTTAGCTTATATCCAACAAATCATAAACGAGTTACTTGGTAAAGGCAAAAGCCCAGCAAACACTATACAAGCAGCTCGAACGATTCAAATTTTTGATGAATTACTGAAGGATAACTACCGAAAATAAAGAGGTATTATTTGTAATCGTTTTTCAATTCCGATACCATTATAAGTGAAGATAACAGGAGTTATCTCAAAAAAGTAAAGGTGGTAAAAATGATGAAAATATGGAAAACAGTAACTTTTACAGCATTTTCAGCACTAACTTTAGCAGCTTGTAATAACAGTCCGGCTGAAGTAGATGGACCACCCGTTGATCCTGGCACAGGAAATGAAACTTCAAGTGCGGTTGAAAGTGCGCCTCCAATTGATCAGAACGAAAGCGTAGGAGAATCAAGTGCAGACGATTCTACTGTAAATGTAATTACCCTAGATGAAGCGTTGGATGTCTATTGGCAAGAGTACCCAGAAGCTCAAATTGAAGGAGTAGACTTTGATAAAGATTGGGGCGAATGGACCTACGAAATTACCGGTGTCTTTGATAACCGCGAGTATGAAGTAGAAATCAATGCAGTAAATTCAGAGATAATGAATGTTGATGAAGATGATGTGGATAATGATAATCGTTATTTGAATTTCGATTCAATCATGGATCCACAAGAAGCGATTGATATTGCACGCCAAGAAGTAGCGGAAGACGCTACCTTAGAAGGCTGGAACTTAGATGTAGACGATGATCAAAATCGTCCGGAATACGAAATAGAATTTGAAGGAACCGATGATCGTGACGTAACCCTTCATGCTGAAACAGGTGACATTATCGAAATTGACAACTAAAGAACTAAATTTATTACAGGATATCCGATGAAAAGGATATCTTTTTTTATAGACTAGGGGATTATAAGTTCAGCCATCAATGTCTAGCTCCCAAGTCCTGACCTAGTGAAAAAAAGATAAATTTGCCCCATTGCGCGCTTCGCTGCTCATTCAGGGTCAAATTTCCTATTTTTTCATAGGCCAAGGCGGACTTGTCCGCTTTTCTTACGCTTAAATCTTGTATCTTTTCCTTTTCCTCAAAAAATCCTAAGAGATATTAGTCTTGAAAGCATCTATGTATCAGCGTTTTACAGAGATTAATTATTCTAAACTAGACAGGATTAGTGTCTATGTGCTATAACTAAATTAGAAGGAATGGAAACGCTATCATAATTATAAAAGGAAGGGTGAGGACATGAGAGTAACTGTTATTGGAGCAGGTAATTCAGGGTTAGCAATGGCGGCCCATTTAACTTTATATGGGAATGAAGTGACATTGTGGAATCGTACAAAAAAGAATATAGAGATACTGATAGACTATCCCGTTATTCATTGCTCTGGAATTATCGAAGGAAGTGCAGAAATTGCTTGCGTAACCAATGATTTATCAGAAGCTTTAGAGAACCCTGAAATCGTATTTATTACTACGCCTGCGTTTTCGCATGCGTTACTAGCAAAACAATTCGCCCAAACATTAAAGCGAAATACAACCATTATATTGAACCCGGGAAGAACATTCGGTGCCATGGAATTTCGACATGAATTCAAGCAAAGGAATGCCGCAATAGATCCACTGATTGCGGAGACTCAAACCATTCTATACACTTGTCGAAAAACAAGTGATAACGAAGTAGAAGTGTATGCCTTGAAGAATGACGTTTTAATTTCTACGATAAATGGAACAGATAATGCAGAATTGGTTCAAAAGATGCCTCATTGTTTAAGAGGTAAGTTTATTCCCGCTGAATCGATTATTGAGACATCCATTGGAAATGTGGGGATGATTATGCACTGCGCTCCCATTTTATTAAATACAGGATGGGTTGAAAGTGACGAACATGATTTTTGTTATTACCGAGAAGGAATAAGTCCCACAATTGCCGTGTTTATTGAGAAAATGGACCGTGAAAGACAAGAAGTCGCTCGTTTGTTAGGCCATCCGATTGAGTCTGCCGAAGAATGGATGAAGCGAACCTACGATTTAGCAGGCGATAATTTTTATGAAGTTATTCAGCAAAATGAAGCATACCGCACCATCTTAGGACCTAAAAATCTGATGCACCGGTATATCACGGAAGACATACCAACAGGTCTGGTACCCTTGGAAGCAGTTGGAAAAGAATTAGGACTTGAAATGAAACACATTGGTCTTATTATCGATCTTGCGTCCGCCTTATTAGATATTGATTTCCGCAAAGAAGGTCGCAATTTACGAGAAGTGTTTGATGCAAGAGACCTATCACTTCGAAGTATCTTAAATTAAAGGAGGATGGAATATGACTATAAAAGATAACGAAGTATTTGCTTTATTAAAGCCTTCACTGGATGCACACACCCTCGGAGTAAACGCAGCGGCTGAATTGTTACGTGATTGTGGCTACCGAGTGGAAACAGGAGATACTCAAATTTCTCAAGTGATCAACGATATTCGCTATTCCTCCAATCAGGAAAAACTTATTAGCTGGTTAAAGGAAAATAAAATTACTTATATTGGCTTAAGTTACCGCTTAGATGAGACCGTCGCGGTAGATATGGTCGGACATGTTTTATATGCGCTTCGCTCCCATCAAATGCTCGTTCAGCAAGGCGGGCCGATTAATGGCGTATCTTTCGGCGGCTTGCCCCATTCATGTAAGTTAATCCGCCAACAGTCAAATAATTATGTATTGACATTCCAAGGAAGTGAAACACCGCAAGAAACATTGGAAAAGTATGGTGTGCCGGAGGAACGTATTCCTGCTGAAATGAAAGAAGGGAGTAAATACGATGAAAATCTACTCAAGTTCGGAGAAGAAGTTATTCGAAAAAAGGCTTATTTAGATTTCAAGCCGGTAGAAAGAGTGCTATATCCCGATTTTGGTACGCGAAAAGATACAGTCATCAAGAGAGTGGAAGCAACCATGACCGACAATTACCATCCATTAATGCGGGCACATGTCGGACCTTTTTCATCCAATGTCAGCAGAGAAAAGAATGTTAAAGAGTTCTTGAATTGGTGTACTCATTTAGCGGATACAAAATATTTAGACATTCTATCGATCGGGAGTTCTCAGCTTTCCCAATCGAATTTTGGAGAAGACTGGGGCGACAGGCCGAATGGAGGCGGTGTACCAGTCAATAGTAAGGAAGAATTTGAAAAAATTGCCGATGCTGCCAGCCCAATGCTTGTAAGAACATATTCGGGTACGCAGAGGACGGTGGAAATGGCTAAAGTCTATGAGAATCACCTTAATATCGCTTGGCATGCGTTATCCTTGTGGTGGTTTAATAAAATGGACGGCCGTGGTCCTAATGATGTCTATAAAAATTTACAAGCTCATATCGAAACAATGAAATACATTGCAACAACAGATAAACCATTTGAACCAAATACACCGCATCACTTCTCTTTTCGAGGAGCAGATGATTCAACCTATGTTCTTTCTGCTTATTTAGCTGCAAGGCTGGCAAAGAAAATGGGTATCAAAACCTTTATCTTGCAAATTATGTTAAACACGCCTCGCTATACATGGGGAATTCAAGATTTAGCGAAAGCACGCGCAGCATTGGAATTAATCAAGCCTTTAGAAGATGTAAATTTTAAAGTTTTACTACAGCCGCGAGCCGGGTTGGATTACTTCTCGCCAGACTTGGATCAGGCACGCGTTCAATTAGCTGCCGTATCCGCTCTGATTGACGATATCGAGCCGCGTAACGAGCAGAGCCCGCCGCTTTTACATGTAGTGAGCTACTCAGAGGCAGATCATTTGGCAACACCTCCTGTAATCAATGAAAGTGTTCAAATCACACAGTTTGCGATTCAAGAGTACCGACGCTTACGCCGTGCTGGATTAGTAGAAGACATGAGTCAAAATGAAGAAGTTGCAGCACGTACACAAGAATTATTGAAAAACGTCCGAATCTTGATAAATGCAATTGAGACATCCGTTCCTGATCCGTACTCCGCAGAAGGCTTTTATATTATTTTTGCAGCTGGCTTTATGCCGACTCCTTATATTTGGTCGGAGAAAGAAGAGTTCGAATATGTGACTCATTTTCGAACTAAACCAATAAAAGGCAGTGTAAAAGTAGTCGATAAAGAAGGCAAATCGGTTTCAGCTGAAAAAGTTGCAGAATTTGCAATCAAAAACATCCCGGAAATTAGCTATCGATTGCAGCAAAAAAGAGCAGGTTTACTCGTAAATATTCCAAATTTAGAAAAATAATTCCAAATTTTTTAAAGAGTGATATAATAGTAAAGGAACCGATTTCTCATGGGAATTTAATAGAGAAATGATGCATCATCTTTTGATTGATTGCAGAAAAGTGGTATGATAATAAAAGAAAATGACAAAAACAGCTATCTGGGTATAGAAAAAGTATTACAAATTTAGAGTAAATATGTATACGAAAAGTCATTTATTTTTGAATTTTAATGATAGTTGTAAACAAAAATTTGGAGGAATATATTTTATGCTAATCGGAATACCGAAAGAAATTAAAAACAACGAAAATCGAGTTGGAATTACACCTTTAGGAGTCGAATTGCTTGTTCAAAACGGCCACCAAGTAATGGTGCAATCTGGCGGAGGCGTTGGTTCCGGATTCACAGATGAGCAATATCAAGAAGCAGGCGCAAATGTCGAAGCTTCTGCAGAAAAAGTATGGTCTGCAGAAATGATTATTAAAGTAAAAGAACCTTTGGAATCGGAATATCAATATTTCCGGAAAGATTTGATTATTTTCACATACTTACATTTAGCAAATGAACCAGCCTTAACAACGGCATTAGAAGAATCAGGAACAATTGCAATCGGTTATGAAACGATGGTTGGAGAAGCAGGCGACTTGCCACTTTTAAACCCAATGAGTGTCATTGCTGGACGTTTATCTGTTCAAATCGGCTCACAATTTTTAGAAAGCCAATATGGCGGAAAAGGTGTCTTGATCGGCGGGGTACCGGGTGTAAAAAATGGTAAAGTTGTTATCATCGGTGGTGGCGTTTCGGGACGTAATGCACTGCAAATCGCTTTAGGGATGGGTGCACATTGTACGGTTTTAGATGTGAAGCCAGAAGTACTGAGCGAAATTGAAGCACTATACGGTGCTGACGTAATTACATTAATGTCTAATGAGGTAAATATTGCGAATGCGATCAAAGATGCAGACATTGTTGTAGGAGCTGTATTGATTCCAGGACGCAAAGCACCAACATTGGTAACAAGTGAAATGGTAGCAGGTATGCAACCGGGATCAGTTATTGTGGATATTGCAGTAGACCAAGGTGGAATCTTCGAGACAGAAGATCACGTAACTTCTCATGATGACCCAGTTTACGTAAAACACGGTGTCCTTCACTATGCAGTACCAAACATGCCAGGCGCAGTATCGAGAACGTCTACTATTGCACTGACAAACGTTACACTTCCATATGCAGTGAAAATTGCTAATGAAGGTTATGAAGCTGCAGGAAAAAGTGATATGACCATCATGACAGGTTTCAACGTTTATAAAGGAAAAGTAACAAACAAAGATGTTGCAGAATCTCTTGATAAAGAGTATGTAGACATCGCAAAATTAATTAAATAATTTAACGACAAGACGGGACGATAAAAAGTCTCGTCTTTTTTATAGACTAGGGGATTATAAGTTCAGCCATCAATGTCTAGCTCCCAAGTCCTGACCTAGTGAAAAAAAGATAAATTTGGCCCATTGCGCGCTTCGCTGCTCGCTAACGCATATCATTCGACTAACCCGCTGAAGCGTGAAGTCTCCTGACAATTCAGGGTCAAATTTCCTATTTTTTCATAGGTCAAGGCGGACTTGTCCGCTTTTCTTATCAACTAGGCATGATAATAACCAGTTATCAACCGAATTTTTCTATCCTCATACCCGCGAGACATCTTTCCTCTCTTTTTTTGACCGCTTGTATTATAATAAGGCAAGCTACTCGATTGTGAATGGGACGTTCAGCAGATTAAAAAAGGATATTAAAAATGAAAGAGAGGAGATAAGCAGAATGTTTTTAGCGTGGAATGAAATTAAGTATTCAAAGACACGGTTTGCATTAATTATTGGCGTAATGGTACTCGTCTCATACTTAGTTTTTTTTCTGGTCGGTCTCGCATATGGACTGGCGCAAGAAAATAGAACAAGTGTGGATAAGTGGGGAGCAGATGCAATCATTTTGACAGATGAATCCAATACCAATATTAATATGTCGATGATGCCCCGCAGTGCTGCAGATGATGTGGATGCTCTGGAGGTCGCTATTTTAGGGCAAACGCCAAACGTTGTACGTAAAGAAGGAGCGACATCTGAAGATGCCAAAATTAGCGTTACTTTCTTCGGAATTGAATCGGATAGTTTTATTATGCCGGAAGTACTCGAAGGCGAAGCATTTTCTGAAGATAATGAAGTAGTTGCCGATATCAGTATGCAAGAAGAATACGGGGTAGAACTCGGCGATAACCTGCAATTAGCTGGGACCGATTTACTGATAAAAGTAGTTGGGTTTACTGAAGATGCGAAATTCAATGTAGCTCCAGTACTTTATACGACAGTAGGAACTTATCAGGAAGTGCGGTTTGAACAAATAGATGATTCAGAAGAGGGACGGATCAGCGCCATTATTGCAAAAAGTGAAAAAGATGATTTGAATGATATAACCGTTGATAATGATAACTTGCGAGTTTATTCTATTAAAGATTATATTAATGAAATTCCCGGATATACGGCTCAAGTATTGACATTTGGATTAATGATTGGTTTTTTGATTGTGATTGCAGCAGTTGTAATTGGGATATTCATTTATGTATTGACCTTACAAAAAGCGAGTATGTTTGGCGTAATGAAAGCACAAGGTATATCCACTTTTTATATTTCTAAATCGGTTGTTGCTCAAACGTTTCTGTTAGCAGCAATTGGAGTAGGGATTGGATTACTATTAACTGTAGGAACTTCGTTTATATTGCCTGCGACAGTTCCTTATCGTACAAACTTGCTATTTTTAGGAGGAATTACCGCTCTATTGGTATTCTTTGCAGTGATGGGGGCATTATTCTCAGTGCGTGCAGTTGCTAAAATTGACCCATTAGAAGCTATCGGATAGGAGGAGACATCATGAAATTAATTGAATTACAAGACGTATCTAAAAAATTTAATGATGGAACGAAAGAAATTCAAGCTCTGAAAAAAACCAACTTCTCTGTAAAATCCGGTGAATTTGTTGCTGTTATTGGACCAAGTGGATCCGGTAAGAGTACATTTTTGACAATTATCGGCGGGCTTCAAACGCCATCAGAAGGAAGGGTCATGATTCGTGACCAAAAGTTCAGTGAAGTTAGTCAAAAAGAACGCAGTAAAATGCGCTTTGAAGAGATTGGATTTATCCTGCAAGCATCAAATTTAGTGCCGTTTCTAACCGTTGAAAATCAAATGCGTTTAGTGAATAAAGTAGACCAATCTAAATATGACAAAAAAACTGCTAATACATTATTTGAGGAACTCGGAATAACTGACCTTCGAGATAAATATCCAAGTGATTTATCAGGAGGAGAGAGGCAGCGCGTCGCAATCGCGAGAGCTTTGTATCATAACCCTTCTGTGATTTTAGCTGACGAACCAACTGCCAGTCTAGATACTGAAAAAGCATTTGAAGTAGTGGAAATTCTTGCGAGAGAAACAAAAAATAAAAGCAAAGCTACCATTATGGTGACCCATGACGAACGTCTGATTGACTACTGTGACAAAGTATATGTCATGGAAGATGGCGTCTTAAGATTAAGAGATTAAGGAAATGTATTCTTGTGGCCTAAATTATGAAGAGTTGCAAGAATTTTTTTCATACGGAGAAGAGGGGAATGATTGTGAGTATAGGCTACGCATGTTTACACATAGGGTTGACAAATACTAATATAAAAACGGTCATACAGCGAAATGCAACAGAAGAAAAACTAACAGAGGTAACGGCTCATAATTTAAGTGCCTTAGAAAAAATGATTGACTATAATATTTTAAACGATATCCGTTTATACCGTATTAGCTCTGGTTTAGTTCCTTTTGGATCGAGCCCCATTAATAGATTGCCTTGGGATAAAATCCATCAAGAAGCTTTTGAACGAATCGGGAAAAAAGTTGCAGAAAGCGGGATGCGGGTTTCATTTCATCCAGGTCAATATACCGTATTAAATTCACCCAGTGAAGAGGTTGTTAATCGAGCGATTGACGATCTCATTTATCAAGAAAAAATACTAACGTGCCTGGGAACAAATTCCTCTCATAAACTGATTCTTCATGTTGGAGGAGTTTACGGAGATAAAGAAGGGGCAATGGAACGATTTGTACAAAATTTCCAGCGACTCCCGGAGAGTGTGAAAGCTCGTTTGATTATTGAAAATGATGACCGCCTCTATCATATTGAAGATGTCCTTGCTTTATCAAAACGAATAGGAATACCGGTTGTCTATGATAATTTACACAATGCTATTAATCCTTCCCCTACGAATAAAGATGATAATTATTGGATTACGGAAGCAAATAAGACATGGAAAAAAGAAGACGGCAAACAAAAAATACATTATTCGCAACAAGCTCCAGACAAGCGATTAGGTGCTCATACCGACACGATTTATCTCAAAACATTCTTGGAGTTCTATAAAAAAATCCCAGACACGACGATTGATATTATGTTGGAGGTAAAAGATAAGAACCTGTCAGCTATTAAATGTCAGAATGCCATCACGGATAGGAAGAATATAGTACTTTTAGAAAGAGAATGGGCTCGCTATAAATATCTTATTCTCGAAAAATCACCAGCAATCTATCAAATGATTCGAACGCTCTTAAAAGATAAAGCAGATTATCCTGTAATTGAATTTTATGAATTGATCGAAAAGGCACAAAAAAAAGAAACCAATCCTGGAGAAGCTGAAAATACAGCCCAGCATGTATGGGGATATTTTAAAGATCAAGCTACTGTTCGAGAGAAAAGAACGTTTATAAGAAATTGTGAGAAATACCGTAATCAAAAAGGCTCCCTTCAAACAATCAAAAGACAGTTATTCAAGCTAGCTGTTAAGTATGAGGAGGCCTATTTATTAGAATCTTTGTATTTTTATCTATAAAGGACGACATTCATCAATTGTATTTTTATCGTTGAAAACCGAATCGGAGCAGCTGGTGATTTGGTGAAACAATTGTGTTATTCTAGAAAAAAGAAAGAATCTATTCTATTTCTCTATAAGAATTTGCATATTTTTTGTGTGCATACATCAGAAAGGACATAAAAGTAGAAGTTTGTGCAGGAAGTTTGGAGGATTGTGTTTATGCGAATCAAGCAGGAGCAGATCGCATTGAGCTCAATAACGCCATACATCTTGGCGGTCTCACACCAAGTATTGGCACACTCATTGAATCGAAAAAGCAAACCAATATTCCCATCGTTACGATGGTCCGGCCACGTGGAGGCGGATTTTATTATAATGATTATGAAAAAGCAACGATGTATGAAGACGCAAAAATCCTGATTAAACATCAAGCAGATGGTCTTGTTTTTGGATTTTTGGATGTAAATAGGCAGATTGATGTAGAAGTTACTAGGAAGTTTGTTGAGTTGTGTCATAAAAATAAAGTTGAAGCAATATTTCATCGTGCTTTTGACCGGACAGCGGATCCATTCTATGCTATCGAGACGCTGATTTCCTGTGGAGTCAATCGTATCTTGACTAGCGGCCTCCAGTCGAGTGCTGAACAAGGGATGAAGCTCTTGGCAGAATTACAACAGAAGTACGGCGATAAAATAGAAATTTGTGTGGGTGCAGGAGTGAATGAGAAGAACGTTCTAAAAATAATAGCAGAAACAAAAATTTCTCAAGTGCATTCTTCTTTTAAAGGGTGGTATGAGGATCCTACCACAAGTGGGAACGAGGTTTCTTATCGCTACAGCGAGCAGGGTGACTATGAAGGTGTCAGTCTTTCTAAATTAAACTCTTTTATAAATATCTTAAAAGAGGAATCCCGCTGAATTACTTATCTGCGTCCAAGATATCCTGCCAATTTTTGACCAATTCCAAATTAAATAAATAGTCGATTGATGGATTTAACGATTCAATCGACTATTTTTTTGAGCTGTTTAAAAAAATTAGCGGGACATATTCTTTAAATCAAGCAGTTGATAGATTTTTAATGCAAGCTGTAGTTTCAGTACTTCTTCTGCGTCTTTCAAGTCAATCTCGAGAATGCTTTCTATTTTTTCCATTCGATAGAGCAAAGTACTTCGGTGAATAAATAATGCACGCGCACTTTCGGCAATATTGAACCGATAAGTAATCAAACTTTCCAGTGTCTCTATTAATTCAGATTGGTTTTTTCGGTCATATTGAAACAGAATTCCGAGAGTTTGCTGAAAATAATGATTCATTTCTTCTTTTTTTATATTATTTACCAAAAAGTATTGCACAATGAAATCATCGAAGTGAGCGATTTTATTTTCTTTTGTAGAGAGACTGTTTTCTGAAAGGCGCATGGTTTCTTGTGCTTGATGAAAACTTTCATTAATTTGACTGATATGAGTGACTGTTTTTCCAATAGAAGCCGTTGCAGAAATAGTTGGAATAGCGGATTCAACTTTCTTTAAAATGAATTCTGCGTACTTCTTTAAATAAGTTACTTTCATATTTGTTTTACTTCCCACCAATACAATAATGTGTTTCTTACGACTAAAAATAATTTCAGATTCTTTTGTCTCTGTTGCAAGATGGTCAAAATAATTCAGTAATTGTTTCATGGTGACGTTCTCTAGTTGATTTCTGAGAACAAGATCTTTTTCTTTTCTATGTTCAAGAAAGACAATCGGGAAAACAATAGCAGTGTAGTTAAGATCAAGATTAATGCCATGTAGATCGGCCAAATTACTCAATGTTTCTTTGGAAGTGATCTTACCGAGTAACAGTTCATCAAAGAGATCACGGCGAATCCGATTTCGGGCTCGTTCTACTTCATCATTTCGAATGCGTTCTAAAGAAAATGCCATGGCGCCATTTTCTAAAGCAATATAAGAATGTTCGTTAAGTTTATCTGACGGTTCCCAAAGAACAATGAATCCATAATGTTTGGATTGAAAATAAACCGAAAGCACTGTACATTGAAACTCTTGCTTATTTTCATCAATACTGAACAAGCGTACAATCGGTTTTTGTAGTTTTTCAAATTCAGGCGGAAAACTTTGGATAAATTCTTCTGAAAAAGGAATCTCATTTTTTTCTAGAGAAATCCAATCTGCTAACTGGTGCGGTCTATCGGGATTGTTGGTCCAATGTAAAAGAGCCCAATTACGGTCCAACAGCAAAACAGAAGATTTGCAAAGTTTGGCTAAAGTGAGCGAAATTTGTTGTAAGCCGCCGCCGTGCAAAGAAATATTAAAGAATTGTGTATGAATATCTAAAGACTCCTTATTCAATGAATCAAATTTATCCGATAATTCCTCCATTAATCGACTCATGATTTTAGAAAAGGAAAGACCATACGGTAACTTGATAAGAGGGAGGCCAAGTTCATTGGAAAGTGCAATCATATTCTCAGGAATAGTGCCAAAGTAGCGGTGAGCTTTATACAAAGAGCAGGGCAGTTAAGAACGTCTAATTTTCGCATCATTTGATCTTGAAGTTCCATGCTGTCCTTGAAGAAATAGCCAGAAGTTAAAAGTAGCTCTCCTACTGAAAACCAATCCAAAGCATCAGGTTATCCATAATATTGACGCTGGAAATAATATTATCCAGTCCTGCATGTCCAGCAACGATTTCCATCTCATTAAAGGGAGCTAATTGAACAAATTGTTTTACAGTCAGCATAAGTACTCCTTTCTTCTTGTAGTAAACGTTTTCCTATATAGAATAACCTATAAAAATGCATAGTGCCAGTTCTATTAGTTAAATTAACCAATAGGAATAGAAAATATTCAGATAATCTGTCCGATGATGTAAGGGTTTTCTTTTGATGAGATAAGGACAGAGAAGAAGAGTCAGAAATTTATCTCTCTTAAAAAAAATGATTGGAGGGATTTATATGAAAGAATGGTTAGGTTGGCAAAAAGGAGATTGGGGTGCCTACTTTGGGTTGTTGGCTAATAATCTTACGAACTATTTCACGATGGCTGGTCTATTGATTTTTACGGTTGGTTTTCCTGCAGAGTTTGTCTACACACGCATTGCCCCTAATAATGTTGGGCTTTGCTTTGCCAATAAAGTGAATCGTGGAAACATTGGTATCGTCGGTGCCTCAGGTACTGGCAGCCAAGAGCTAAGCGTTCGTATCCAAGAATTTGGCGGTGGTATTTCTCAATTAATCGGAACTGGAGGTAGAGATCTAAGTGAAGAAGTCGGCGGAATTATGATGATGGATGGTATCCAAGCATTGGAAGCTGATGAAGAAACAGATGTCATTGTGCTCATATCGAAACCACCTGCTAAAAAAGTCGCCGAGAAAATTTTGAAATTTGCTGGAGAAATCAGTAAGCCTGTTGTGGTGTTTTTCTTGGGAGAGGTAGAAAATACTGAGACCGTTCCAGGTATTTATTTTGCCAAACGTTCCAAAGAAGCTGCCATCCAAGCCGTTGTCTTAGCAGGAATAGACGAAGAAACGCTGAACAAACGTGCGCTTAACTTACCTTTAATTGAAGAAATCAAAGGTAAATTAAAACCAGAGCAACAGTATATCCGCGGATTGTTTTGCGGCGGAACGCTATGTGATGAAGCGATGTTTGCAGCTATGGAATATTTCGACAATGTCTACAGCAATATTCATCCGGATCAAAACCGCCAACTGAAAAATAACAATGTCAGTCAAGAGCATACCTTTATTGATTTTGGCTCCGATGAGTTTACAAGTGGGAAGCCTCATCCGATGATTGATCCATCTACAAGAATTGATCGGTTTCTTCAAGAAGCAAAAGATCCAGAGGTCGGCGTTATTATATTAGACTTTGTTTTGGGATATGGTGCGCATCCAGATCCAGTGGGTGTCATGTTGCCTGCGATTGAAGAGGCCAAATCATTTGCGGAGGAAGAAGGTCGTCATCTGGAAATTCTTGGGTATGTATTAGGAACAGAATTAGACGAGCAGAATCTAACTGAACAAATTAAAAAGCTAGAAGACGTCGGCGTAACGATTTCCAGTAGCAGTCAAAATACGGGGCTATTGGCGCGTGGGTTTGTTCAGAAAGAGGTGACAAAATGAGTAAAATCAATGAATTATTTCAAGAGGAACTTCAGGCAGTAACGGTGGGGATTGAATTTATTAGTGAAGATATTCAAAAGCAGGGAGCAAAAGCGATTCAAGTAGACTGGGCTCCGCCGGCAAGAGGCGACAGCCATTTGATAGCTCTATTAGAAAAACTTGATCGTCCGGAAATACGTAAAAAAATCGAAACAGCAAATCAAGAAGCCGTTAAAAGGATTATTCAGTCCCGTCCGGTGTTGATCGGATTTGACCAAGCGATAAATGTAGTACCGGGAATGACGAAGACAACGATTCTCCATGCTGGACCTCCTGTTGAGTGGGAAAATATGAGCGGCCCGATGAAAGGAGCCGTCACAGGGGCAATCGTGTTCGAAGGTTTAGCGAAAGATTTAGATGAGGCAGAGGAGATTGCGGCTTCTGGAAAAATAACCTTCTCGCCCTGTCATGAACATGATTGTGTCGGGTCCATGGCTGGTGTAACTTCTGCTTCCATGTTTATGCATATTGTTGAGAATAAGGAATATGGAAATATTGCCTACACGAACTTGAGCGAACAGCTATCCAAAATTTTACGAATGGGAGCAAACGACCAGAGCGTAATTGACCGTTTAAATTGGATGCGCGACGTATTAGGTCCTGTTTTGAGAGACGCAATGAAATTGAATCCGGAAGGAATCGATCTGCGCTTGCTGCTTTCTCAAGCTTTGCATATGGGGGATGAATGTCACAACCGTAATATTGCTGGGACGACACTATTAATACAGGCACTGACCCCGTATATTGTATTGACCGATTATTCAAAAGAAGTGAAAAAGGAAGTTTTTGATTTCGTTGCAAGTAGTGATTATTTTTCAGGTCCAACATGGATGGCGTTATGTAAATGTGCTCTGGACGCTGCTCATGGAATTGAAAACAGTACAGTCGTAACTACTATGTGTCGAAATGGTTATGAATTCGGCATTCGTATTAGTGGTGTTCCAGGAAACACTTGGTTCACTGGTCCGGCCCAACAAGTGATTGGACCAATGTTTGCCGGTTATAAACCAGAAGATTCCGGTTTGGATATCGGCGATAGTGCGATCACCGAAACCTATGGGATTGGTGGTTTTGCGATGGCAACAGCTCCAGCAATCGTACCTTTAGTTGGTGGAACCGTAGAAGAAGCCTTAAATTACTCAACCGAAATGTTGGAAATCACCACTACAACAAATCCGAACGTAACCATTCCAATCCATGATTTTATGGGAGTGCCGACGGGAATCGACGTAAGAAAAGTAATAGAAAAAGGAATCCTTCCAATCATCAATACAGCTATTGCACATAAAGAAGCAGGCATTGGCATGATTGGTGCCGGTATTACTCATCCACCTTTTGAAGCATTTGAAAGAGGTTTGGAAGCATTGGTGGAGAAGATTTTTAACTAGATATAGAAAAGAAGCATGGGAACTTTCCTACAGTTCTCCTGTTTCTTTTTACTAATAGATAGCTGTTCCTACTTCCGTATTTCTATCAGGTATATTTAGACCCTTCTAAATAAACTCATCAGGAAAATAATTTTCAATTTTTTGAAAATACTTCTTGAGTAATTCATCTTGTGGAAGGGAAATTTTTTGAGCATATTGCAACATGGCATTTATTTTTGCTCTCTTCGATTCACAAATTAGTACATGTGCACAGGCGAATTCTTGTTTAGGAACGACAATTGCTGTGGCATTTACCATATTTACTACTCGAATTAACCCTTTATTCGAAGCTCTTTGGATTTCTCTAGCTTGTTGACCTAAATGTCCGAACACAGTGTCACCAAAGCCAACAGCATCTATAGGTCCTTCTTCAGAAACTAAAAAATCACAAGTAGGTAAGACATTGGAAAGATAATTGATTAAAGGATCACGGGAACCATATATATCTAACATCTTTTCTGACTTGGCTACTATTGGATTTTGTATTCTTTCACTATTTTCTAAATTCAATACACTATTTATTGCATGAAGCATTTCTTTCATAGTACGGGCAATAAATCCAATAGAAGGTGAAAAAGAGATACCATCGGTCGAGGTAGAAGAAAATGATTGGAGATAATCTTCATCAATTAAATTGCTAATAAAACCAAATAGATTAAGTGCCATAGCTGGTGCTAAAACAGATCCACCGCCATCAGTTCCAACTCCCAAATCATTGATTCCTAATAAAACATTAATAGCGGTGCCGCTTGAGGAACCTGTCATTGGGCGTCCACTAATGGGATTAACCATTGTCACATCAATAGCTCGACCACCCATGCTAGCTTTATCAATGGTATGTAGTAGATAGTCACCGTTAAGTTCGAGGGTTTTAACTAATTCTCGAGAAACTTGTATTTTATTTTTAACACCTAAATAACGATAGCGTTTATCCGCAGTAAACTTTTCAAGTATTCGAGGAAAGACTTTTTCAATACTTCCATAGGGATTCTTCATTGCGATAAAGGATTTATTTGCAGCGGCTACAATTTCATTTGTTTGCATGACTAGCACCTCACGTTTTTTTATAACAAGCTAAATATTACATAAAAACAAAACGCTTGCAATGAATAAAAATATCTTCTATACTGAAAACAAGAAAACGTTATCTTATTTTTCAAAGTACAAAAAAATGTACATTGAAAATTTAAAATAAGAAAGGATGAAGGAAATGGCGAAAATAGTAGTTGGAGGACAGATTGACAAAAAAGAAGTTGCACAATTAGTTGAAAAATATGCAGATGGGAGGTTTGAAGTAGAAGTAAAAAGTGATTTGGATGCAGCTATGGCTATGAAAAGCGGAGCCGCAGATTATTATTTTGGAGCGTGCAATACAGGTGGCGGCGGAGCATTAGCTATGGCGATTGCGTTAATTGGGAGAGAAAACTGTGCAACTGTTTCAATGCCTGGGAAAATTATGGATGAAGTAGAAATGAGACAGCAAGTAACAGATGGCAAGAAAGCATTTGGTTTTACAGCGCAGCACAAAGAAAAAATTATACCAATCATTATGGATGAATTACTGAAATTATCACACTAACTTATAGGAGTGAAGAAAATTGGATATTGTACAATTACTTATTGTTGGGGCTTTAGGAGCATTGGCGGCAATGTTGTCAAATACTGGTATTGCTGTATTTAACGATGGATTACGTCCCGTTATTCCGGAATATTTGGACAAAAAAATTGGTAAAAAAGAATTAGCAGCGACAAGTTTTGCAGTTAGTTTTGGCTTAGTTATTGGTTTTGGTATTCCCGTTTCTATTGGAGCAAGCATTATTCTCGTACATAGTTTATTGTTGATGACTGATATTATTGGTACGTGGACACCAGATGGTAAAAAAGGAATTATTATAGCAGGCGTGATTGGCGCTGTATATGGGATAGGGTTAACATTAGGTTTACAAGCTGTAGTTGATTTATTCGGAATGATGCCGGTAAATGTACTGGATGCCCTTGGAGCGGTAGGAAATCCGATTGTAATAGGATTCGCTGTGTTTCCGGGTGTCGCAGTTGCCTATCAGCATGGATTTAAAAAAGGTGCCATTACGTTAGCAGGGAGTACTTTAGCACTATTTTTAGTGAAACGTTTTGGAACATTTCAAATTAACGAAACAACTTCTTTCACTTTATCAGCTGAAGGAATTGCACTTTTAGTAGGAATGATTTTCATGATTGTTTACGCTGTACAGGTGAAAGGTGAAACAGATGAAAATCAGACACTGGTAAGTATTTTCGTTGAGCGGGTTCAAAGAATTAAAAAGAATTGGATTTTATTATCTGTTGCAGGTGGGTTAGTATCTGCAGCTACTAGCTTAAGCATTATAGCGGGTGATCCAATTTCATTAAATTTACTGGGTGAAGGTAAGTTTGGTGAAGCTGCTCTTGCCGCGTTTGCTCGAGGAATCGGCTTTATACCACTTGTATTTTCTACTGCAATCGTTACAGGCGTATATAGTCCTGCTGGCACAACGTTCGTATATACTGCGGGTATTTTATTACATGGAAATCCAATTCTAGCTTTTGTAGCTGGAGCGGTAATTATGTTTATTGAAGTAAATCTATTAAGTGGAGCTGCAAAAGGATTGGATCGATTCCCTGGAGTTCGTGAGATGGGAGAACACATCAGAACAGCAATGAACCGTGTATTAGAGATTGCCTTGTTAATCGGTGGTGCTGTGGCAAGCGAGCAAATGGCGCCTGGTATTGGTTATTTCTGGGTGTTTGGGGTTTACTTATTAAATAAAACAGCTAATAAACCACTAGTTGATATGGCTGTTGGTCCAGTCGCTGCGATAGCATTGGGTATTATCGTTAATATTCTTTACTTATTAGGACTGTTTGTACCAGCTGCTTAGTAAAAAATGAATGTGGTGCTAGACCAATTGAGGTTTGGCACCTTATCTTTTATCAAAGAAATGAGGGAAAGGCAGTGCCTTTAGTAGACGGAATAACCTATGCACATGAACATACAACAATTGATCTATCTTCTCTAAAACAAACGGAAGATACGAATTTAAATTGTTTTGAAGAAACGATTCAAGAGTATCAAAAACTCTATAAAAAAGGAGTACGTAATATTATTGATGTAACCGTGCGGGGAATGAAACGTAATCCAGAATATGTAAAACGTGTTGCAGAAGCTTCTGGCATAAATATTATCCAATCAACTGGTTGGTACCAGGACAAATTTTTGCCGGAATACATAAGCGAAAAAACGGTAGAAGAATTAGCAAAGATGATGATAAAAGACATCGAAGAAGGAATAGATGGAAGTTCCATTAAAGCAGAATTAATTGGAGAAATTGGAACAAGTAAAAATGAGATGACTGACAGGGAACGAAAAGTTTTTGAAGCAGCAGTTCTTGCTCAAAAACAAACGGGAGTCCCGATTACAACACATACGACATTAGGAACATTTGGGAAAGAACAGGTAGCGTTCTTTAAAGAACAAGGTGCAAATCTGTCACGTATTGTTATTGGACATGTTGATTTAACCGGAGACACGGAATACGTTTTAGACTTATTAAGAGAGGGTGTATATGTAGAATTCGATACTGTCGGTAAAGAAAATTATATGTCAGACCGTACACGTTTAGAGATGTTAGCCGCAATTGAAAAAGAAGGATACACAGATAGAGTATTTTTATCGATGGATATTACTCGTAGGTCTCATTTAGAGTATAGAGGCGGATTGGGATATAGTTTCTTGCTTGATTCATTTATTCCGCTATTAAGAGAAGGTGGAATAACGGAGCAGTTTATAGGGAAAATGTTGATTAATAATCCGAAAGAATTTTTTCAAGCGAAGAAGGAGGAGATCGTTCAGTGAAGACTTATCCTTTAGAGAGCATCACACTTGAACAAGCGATGCAAAAACAATTTAAGTTGATTGATCATATTTCTACAGTATTCGAAGGACATGAAGTATTAGGTCGTGGTGATCTCGGAGTAGTTCCTGGTTTTAATCAGCCTATTACAACTCATAAAGTTGAGCAAATACTGGCTAATTTTTTTGACACAGAAGCAGCTATGTTAGTAAGAGGCGCGGGCACCACGGCAATCCGATTGGCGCTTCATGCAACACTGCCTAGAGCAGGAAACCTGTTTGTTCATGATGCACCCATTTATCCAACAACCAAAGTTTCTCTTGATATGCTAGGGATTAATGTTATACGTGTTAATTTTAATGATCAGGATGAATTAACAAGAGCAGCGAAACAGGGAAATTTCCAAGGTGCTCTGGTACAATTAACTCGACAAAAACCTAATGACTCTTATGATAGTGAAGCAGTGATTCAAATAATCAAAGAATACGCGCCGAATGTCCCTATTATTACGGATGATAATTATGCGGTTCTCAAAATTAAAAAGATTGGTGTCGAACAAGGTGCAGACCTATCTTGCTTCTCTACTTTTAAAATATTAGGTCCTGAGGGAATTGGTTGTATTGTCGGGAAAACCTCATATATTGAAAATCTTAGAAAAGAGAACTACTCGGGCGGTTTACAAGTTCAAGGTTTTGAAGCTTTAGATGTTTTAAAAGGAATGGTTTATGCTCCAGTAGCTCTGGCAATTTCGGCTCAACAAACGGATGAAGTAGCTGAAAGGCTGAATAAGGGAGAAGTAACAGGAGTCAAAGAAGCAAGAGTTGCAAATGCCCAGTCGAAAGTAATTTTAGTAACTTTTGATGCACCGATTGCTGCTGAAGTACTTCATAAGGCAGAAAAACTTGGAGCAGCCCCTAACCCAGTAGGAGCTGAGTCAAAATATGAAATGGTACCAATGTTCTATCGTGTTTCTGGGACGTTTCGAGCTGCAATACCGGATGTAGAAAGAAATACGATTCGAATAAATCCCATGCGTGCCGGAGCGGATACGATTATACGTATTCTCAAAGAAGCAATGAAGAAGTAGTTGATAGTAGAGGATGGTTACGGATGGATAAAACATTTTATCAGAAAAAGGGATTAGCGATCGAGAATATCGCAAATGAACTTTATCAGTTAAAAGTTGGAGATCGGATGCCCAATATCCGCGATTTTCAAAATGAACTTTCTCTATCAAGAGGAACTGTGCAGAATGCATTAAATTTCTTAAAAGAAGAGAAAGCAATCAAGACGGAGAGCAAAGGGCATTTAGGAACTTATTTAAAAGAAATTAATTACCAAATTCTGCAAAATTATATTTCTTCGAGTCAATTATCTGCAACAATGCCACTACCGTATTCTCGTTTGTATGAAGGATTTGCAACAGGCTTGTATCTGGCCTTTCGAGAAAAAAACATCAAGTTAAACATGGCTTATATTCGTGGTTCTGAAGAAAGAATACGAGCAGTTGAACAAGAAATGTTTGACTTTGCAGTGGTATCGCGATTTGCAGCGGAATATCAGATTAAAAAAGGACATGAGATTAAAACCATCATGTCATTTGGAGATAATTCTTATCTATCACGACATGTTTTGATTTTTCGAACCGGATTAGAGATGAAAATGCGTGATGGACTACGAATTGGAATTGATTTGGACTCCTTAGATCATGTTCTTTTAACAGAAGAGATAATCGCTGATTTCGATATTGAAAAAATCGAATTACCGAGTAACCAACTAATTTACGCCCTTCGCGAATCACAAATCGATGTTGGCGTTTGGAATTATGATGAAATCATAGATAAGGGACATGAAGATGTTCAGTATCTTGAAATTGAAATTCAAGAACACCATCGAGCTATGAGTGAAGCAGTTATTATTTGCAAAAAAAATAATCGTTTAATTCCTTCAACCTTGAGAAGAATGGTTTCGGTAAAAAATGTACAAGATATTCAGGAAAAAGTAAAAAACGGTGAAATTACACCACGCTATTAATCAGGAGGCAATTATGATACAGCAAAAATTAGTTATTTTAAAGGAAAATAATGTCATTGATGAGCAAACATATCTTTTTATGCAAGAAACGTTAACTCTCTTAAAAGATAAAGAAATAATCAAGGAAGAAAGTGAATCAGATACGTTTATTACACATTTAGCAATGGCAACTTCTCGTCAAATAAAAGAGGAAGAACCGATTGATTTTGTCGACGATACAATTAAAAACGAAATTGAAAAAGCAGCTGAATTTCAGCAAGCAGTTGAGCTATGGGAGCAAATAACGGACTTGTCACCAATAACTTTCCCAGAAAATGAAAAAGATTATTTTTATCTTCATTTAGTAACCATGCTCCAAAATAATAATTAGGAGTGATTGAAAATGTTTATGCAAGCAATCCAGGAACAAAATCCTGATTTAATAAAGACAGCAATTACTCTTCATCAAAAAGGGATTATATTACCGGATACATATGTGTTGGACATGGATGCAATCGAACAGAACGCATCGGCAATACTAAATGAAGCAAAACAACAAGGTGTTGAACTCTTTTTCATGCTTAAACAAATTGGACGTAATCCGTTAATCGCAAAACTTTTAATGGAAGTAGGGTATAGTGCAGCGGTAGTTGTTGATTACCGGGAAGCTCTTGTAATGATGGAAAATAACATTCCGCTGGGAAATGTTGGTCATCTTGTACAAGTCCCTAAACATTTATTAAAGAAAATTATGAAATACGGTACGAAATTTATTACCGTTTATTCATTGGAAAAAATGCAGGAAATAAATCGAATAGCACATGAGTTAGGAATAAAACAAAAAGTAATGTTACGAATTGTAGATAGAGGAGATGCACTGTACCCAGGACAATATGCTGGCTTTGAGTTAATGGAATTAAAAAGTTTACTTCCACAACTAAAAGAGTTGAATCATGTGGAAGTAGCCGCAGTAACCTCCTTCCCATGTTTTTTATACAATTCTGAAAAAGATAAATTAGAAGAAACCAATAATGCACGTACAATTATCAAAGCGAAAGAGATATTGATAAATGCTGGTTTTCCAGTTACTGAGTTAAATATGCCTTCAACGACGTCCTGCTATACACTTCCTTTCATTAAACAAATAGGTGGTACACAAGGGGAACCTGGACATGCCTTGACGGGGACTACTCCCATGCATGCAGAGAAAAAAATGTTGGAAATACCTGCTTATGTATATGTCAGTGAAGTTTCACATAATTTTCAGAAAAATGCTTATGTGTATGGCGGGGGATTGTATCGGAGAGGACACCTGAAAAATGTACTTTTGGCTGATAGTATCCGACAGTGGCAATCCATTATACGTCCATTACCTGATGAAAATATTGATTATTATATGGAAGTGGATGGTGAGCAGCCTGTAGGAGCAACAGCAATTATGGCGTTTCGCACTCAGATCTTTGTTACTCGTAGTGAAATTGCAGTAGTAAAAGGAATTCAAAAAGGAAACCTAGAAGTAGTTGGCATCTATGATAGCCAAGGCAAATATCTTAGGGGATGAAAAATGTGGGAAGATTTATTGTTATTGTTTTAGATAGTTTTGGCGTTGGTGCGATGAAAGATGTTGCAGAAGTTCGTCCAGCTGACATCGGAAGTAACACTGCCATGCACATTATCGAAAAACAACCGGATATCAAAATAGACACTTTAATAGAATTGGGATTAATGAATGCAATTGGTAAAGAAACATCTAGGCTGAAATATTCAGAAAAGGCAAACTGGGGAACGGCTAATTTAGGTCATCAAGGAGCAGATTCGTTTTTAGGCCACCAAGAAATAATGGGAACCACTCCCCCAATTCCATTAAATCAGCCTTTCAATGATGTAATTAATGAAGTAGAAAAGTATTTAGTAGAACAGAATTATCATGTGCGAAAAGTCGGTGCTGATAATGAACCAAAAATATTAGTAGTAAATGAATGTGCTACTGTTGGAGATAACTTGGAGACAGATTTAGGTCAAGTATTTAATGTATCGGCTTGCTTAGATAGGATGTCATTTAAAGAATTAACTAAGCTTGGACGAAAAGTACGTGAAGTCGTTAAAGTATCTAGAGTCATCGCATTTGGCGGAAATAATATAACTGTAGATGATTTGTTGAATGCTCGAAAGGTTAAACAAAGTAAATTCGCTGGAGTAGATGCTCCTGAATCAGGTGTTTATCGTAGTGGCTATCAAGTTATTCACTTAGGATATGGAATAGACCCAGAAGTACAAGTTCCAACAATTTTGGACCACGCTCGAATTCCAGTGGTACTAATCGGTAAAGTTGCGGACATCGTTCAAACGAAAAGCAATCATTTGTTCCCGGGTGTTGATAGCGACGAATTATTTAACCATCTAATTTCTGAAGTTGCAAAAATAAAACATGGTTTTTTCTGTTTGAATATTCAGGAAACAGATTTAGCAGGACATGCAGAAGATGAGGTCCGCTATGCAGATCGGTTGGAAGTAAGCGACAAAAGAATCGCTGAATTAATTTCAGTTTTGAATGAAGAAGATATTTTAATTGTAACAGCTGATCATGGGAATGATCCTACTGTTGGTCATAGCCAACATACTCGCGAACGCGTACCATTATTAATTTATAAAAAAGGTATAGAAGGAAAGCAGATTGGTGAACGTGACAATATGTCCGATACTGCTGCGACAGCTGCTGAGTATTTTGGAGTGAAGATGCCTCAGCATGGAACTTCATATTTAGATAAAATATAGTGCGTTAAAAAATAAAAACCGAGATTAAGGCGTTTTCTTCATTACACCTCGATTTCGGTTTTTTATATTCTAAAATGTCAGTTGTAGAGTTCTTGCAAGAAAAAAGGACTCTATAATTTATAGTGTTGGTAAGTTAAAGGAAAGCGACGTGTAAAAAAGAAGACTTTCCCTGATAAGTTATTTTTATCAGGGAAAGTGTCCACTTTAATTGGTACTTTTACCTGATAAAAATCAAAAAGGTACCTTTCAAACAAAAAATACGCCCTATGGGACAAACTGAACTATTCGGACAGTCCTCTTCCGGCCCTTAACAAAGCAAACAAGTCTATTCATTCTCAAAAGCATTTTCGGAGGCTTCCATATCAAGAATTATAGAGCCAATGTTTTTAAGCTCACCAATCTCAATTGACAGAGAACTGAAAAATGTAAGTTGCCAATCGAAAATAACTTTCAAAAGTAATGCAGATAGCCAATAAGGGCTTGCGGAACTTTTCATTTACTGATTTTTATTCTTCGTTTTACCAATCCATTTTTTTCATGTAATATATGAAAAAGCATGAAACTTGAAAAATCATGGAAAAGAGTAGAAAAATGAAAATTGTAAAAAAATATATTAAAATGCTACGTCCGTTTGATCTAATAATAGTGTTGGCATTAATAGTTGGCTCATTTCTTCCTTCAATCATTTTTATGGTGATGAATCCGTATCAAGAGGGAGATGAGGTGTATGCGGTCATCTCAATTGATGGAGAGGAAGTCGACCGATTTTTACTAACGGGAAATGAAGAACACAAGTTGATTACTTACTATCCTTCTCCCGGCCAATATAACATTGTCGAGATTGATAAGGAAAGAATACGTAACAAAGAAGACAACAGTCCAGAGCAAGTAGCGGTAAAAATGAGTTGGATTCAAGAACCTGGAGAAACCAGTATCAATATCCCTCATCGATTATTGATTAAAATTGTTTCGGAGCAGCCTGCTGTTTCGGATATTGATGTAATTGCCCAATAACTTATCGTATATAAAAAATCCTAATTAAAGCAACAGCCTTCTAGCAAATCATGCTGGAGGCTGTTGCTTTATATAATTTGCTCTTTATACGCCTAAGCGTTCCGTAGTTTGAAACAATGATTTTGTTGCTTGATGAATTTGCCGAGCGGTATCGGATTGATTCATGGTATATAAATGAATGCCAGCCACGCCTTGTGTGACTAAGTCGACAATCTGATCAATGGCGTAGGCAAGTCCCGCATCACGCAATGCAACAGGATTGTGTTCATATTTTTCTAAAATAGCTAAAAATTTCTTCGGTAGTTGAGAAGAGCTGACTTTAATTAGACGTAAAGCCTGTTTACGATTTATAATCGGCATGATTCCAGCCAAAATGGGGGCATCAATCTCTGCCAGTGAGCATCCTTCCTTGAACTGATAAAATTGTTCATTATCAAAGAAAAGCTGTGTAATCAACTGACTGCAGCCAGCTTCTACTTTTTTCCTCAGATGCTTGATATCAGAAATCCGGTTGTCTGAATCTGGATGAATTTCAGGGTAGCAAGCACCTGAAATGTCAAAGTAGGGTGCTTGTTCCTGAATAAAAGTAACCAAATCACTCGCATAAGAAAAATCTCTTTTAGGTGGAATTCCTTCAACAATATCGCCTCTAAGAGCTAACACATGCCGGATTCCTAGTTTTTCAAGCTGTCCAAGGATGGTAGATACTTGTTGCTTGGATAAATAAGCTGCCGGTAAGTGTGCAATGGTAGGAATTCTCAATGTGTTTGTTACATAATCAGCAATTTTGACGGTTGTTTCTTCAATATTAGCTTTGTTATTACTGCAAGTTACGCTAATAAAATGCGGCTGTAAATCCTGTAGTTCATTCAAGGTCTGAATCAATTTTTTTGTACCAACTTGGGTATTCGCTGGAAAAACTTCAAAAGATAGGGAAGTGCCACCTCCTCTTTGAGAATCGGTCATTGCCTACAGCTCCTTTCGAATCGCCTTCACTGCTTGCGTCATGTTTTCCAGGCTCGCTTTTGTTTCACGTTCCCCACGAGTCTTCAAACCACAATCCGGATTAATCCAAACTTTCTCTTTTGGAACCTTTGCTAAAATTGCTCGAATGGTTTCGGTAATTTCTTCCACTGAAGGAATTCGTGGTGAGTGGATATCATAAACACCGGGGCCAACTTGAATTTTAAAGTTTTGTTTTTGTAATTCATCCAAAATTTCCAAATTAGAACGAGACGCTTCAAAGGAAATGACATCCGCATCCATATTCTCAATCGCAGGGATAATATCGGTAAACTCGCTATAGCACATATGGGTGTGGATTTGCGTTTGGGGTTTCACTTTGCTGTGAACCAATCGAAAGGCAGGGATTGCCCAATCCAAATATTCTGAATTCCAATCACTTCTTCTTAATGGCAACTTTTCCCTCAAAGCAGCTTCATCGATCTGAATCACGCGAATGCCGTTTGCTTCTAAGTCCAATACTTCTTCCTGAATCGCCAGAGCAATTTGTAAAGTAGATTCACGCAATGAAAGATCCTCTCGAGGGAATGACCAATTTAAAATGGTCACCGGACCTGTTAACATTCCTTTTACGATTTTATCTGTTTGTGACTGCGCATAAGCAGACCATTCCACCGTAATCGGTGCCGCTCTTGAAACATCTCCCCATATGATAGGCGGTTTCACACCACGAGTGCCGTAAGATTGTACCCAGCCATTTTTACTAAATAGATAACCTTCCAAGTTTTGTCCGAAATATTCGACCATGTCGTTTCGCTCAAATTCACCGTGAACCAAAACATCTAACCCAATTTCTTCCTGCCAAGCTAACCAATCATTCGTTCGGTTTGCGATAAATTCTTTATAGGAATCTTGACTGATTTCTTTTCGTTTGAAAAGAGCACGCGTCTTTTTGACATCTTTCGTTTGTGGGAAAGAACCAATCGTTGTAGTCGGCAGTAACGGCAAATTAAAAATGTCCTTTTGCAAAGCCTCTCTTTTTGAAAAATCAGGTTTTCTTGTAAAGGCATCTTCGGACAATTGATTGATTTTTTCCCCTAGAGCAGTATTTACCGCAATTCTTTCTGATGCAAACAAGTCTTTATTTTCAGCCAGAGCAGCACTGCTTTCTCCATCAAGAATTTCTTTTAATTCAACGAGCTCCTGTAACTTTTCTTTAGCAAAAGAGAAATGCCGCTTGATTTTTTCAGGAAAACTTTCCTTTTCTACTGTGAATGGTACGTGGAGCAAGGAGCAGGAAGTAGACAGGACATAATTTTCCAGCCCCAAACTCTCTAATAGGGCCAAGCTTTTCGAATAGTCATTTCGCCAAATGTTTTTTCCGTTAACGACTCCTGCATACAGAACTTTGTCTTCTGGAAAGGCAGTTTGAACCAACTCGATATTTTTAGTACCTTCCACAAAGTCCAAGCCGATTCCTTCTACTGCTAAGGTAGTCAATTCTTGATACACGTCACGTACATCACCAAAGTAAGTTTGAATGAGGATTTTCAAGCCAGCTTTATCTGCAAGCAAGGAATCATAAAGATCTACAAATAATTTCTTTTCCGCTTCATCAACATCTTTTACCAAAGCAGGTTCATCTAATTGAATCCATTCTGCACCGATTTCATTCAATTTGTGAAACACTTCTTGGTATCCTTTCACCAAGTCAGCGACAAAGTCACGAGCAGCTAAGCCATCTTCAAACTCGCTTAGTTGAAGCAAAGTAAAAGGCCCAACTAAAACAGGGCGGCTATCAATTCCCAAATCCTTGGCTTCTAAGAACTCATCAAAAATTTTGCTCGTACTAATTTGAATAGAGGTGTCTTTTTCAAATTTTGGTACGAGATAATGATAATTCGTATTGAACCATTTTTTCATCGGGAGAGCTTTAATATCGCCTTTTTCTCCTTGGTAACCACGTGCTAAAGCAAAATACTTATCTAGGGAAGATAAGTCACTTTTTTCGACTTCTTTTGGAAGAATATTGAATAGAAAAGCAGCATCCAAGGTCTGATCGTAAAAGGAAAAATCATTACTTGGAATAGAATCAATTCCTGCTTTTTTTACTAGTGTAAAATGCTTGCGCCGGATCTCTTTTCCAATGCGGAATAATTCTTCTTCATTGATTTCGTTTCGGAAATACTTCTCCGTCGCAAATTTTAATTCACGGTTTTCGCCCAACCTGGGGAAACCAATAATGGATGTTTGAGTCATAGTGAATCCTCCTTTGTTGTTATCAAATAAGATAGCACGTTCAAAATGACTTGGATAACTGAGATAAACAATCGTTCGTGATAGCTAAAGACTATAACATAGGGTAAGATAAATGGTAAATACAATAAGAGGAGGAGTCACATGCGGATTGAACAATTGGAGTATTTGGAAGCCATTGTCAAAACAGGCTCGATAAATGAAGCAGCAAAAAATCTTTATTTGACACAGCCAAGCTTATCCAATGCCCTCAAAGAACTGGAAAAAGAAATTGGTATTCAAATTCTAGTTCGCAGTAAACTAGGGGTTTCTTTGACCGACGATGGAAGAGAGTTCATGATTTATGCCCGCCAAATTCTCGACAATGTCCATTTATTAGAAGAGCGATATCAAAAACAAAGCCCTAGAAAACAAGCTTTGTCGATTTCAGCTCAACATTATGCCTTTGTGGTGCATGCTTTTGTGGAACTGATTCGCGGAGTAAATACGGAGGAATATCAATTTACTTTGCGGGAAACAGAAACGCAGAATATTTTGGAAGACTTAACTGCTTTTAAAAGCGAACTAGGTGTTTTATACTTGAATAACTTTAACAAGCAGGTTCTGGAGAAATTATTTAAAGAAAATGATTTAGTATTTACGCCATTATTTGTTGCTCAACCGCATGTTTTTGTAGGAGCTCACAATCCTTTAATCGGGAAGAAATATGTGACGCTGGAAGATTTGGAAGAATATCCCTATCTTTCCTATGAACAGGGCGAGCGGAACTCTTTTTACTTTTCAGAAGAAATCCTCAGTACATTAGACCGAAAAAAGAATATTAAAGTAAGTGATCGCGCAACTATTTTTAATTTGATGGTAGGACTCAACGGCTACACAATCAGCTCGGGAATTATCAGTAGTGAATTGAACGATGATAAAATAGTAGCGATTCCTTTAAAAGTAGAAGACACCATGACGCTGGGCTGGCTGAAGCACCACAAGCTAGAACTGAGTCCTCTGGCAAAAGAATACCTAGAAATTCTTAAGCAGCATATTGAAGGGTTTGGATTTGAGATTGTGGAGTAGACATACCCTTGCAGGATTTGTTGTTTAGATAAAGTGATAATAAAAAGAATACAAAGGAGAAAAACCATGCTGTTTGCAGAAAATACACCAAATAATTTAGGAGTCATTCTTTGTGGCGACCAAAAAGACTTTGAATATTTATACGAGGCTCTGCATATGATGGTCGAGGACGAGGAATATTTCTCTTCGGCCAGGATTCGTGTGTTGGGAATTTGTTATGATATCCGCCATGCCTTAATGGGAAACAGGGAATACCAATTCGTTGAGAATGGCCTTACTGACGAGATAAAGAAATATCAAGGCTTTATCGCCTCTGATAAAAATATCTATTTAAAAATTTATGTCTTATGGCCAGAAATGCTATTCGTCTTATGGGCGCTCAATGATTTTTCCCTGCACTACGCTAAAAAAATTACAAAGAATCAAAGTATGTATAATTTACTCACAAATCCCAAACTAATTTGGGACCGGACTTATATACAGATACGCGAGTTTCAAGCAGCTATAGCGGACTGTATCCAAGAGACCGTAACGGAGCACACTTTCACCCGCTTGATAAATACAATGAATCGCAGAAGTATGAGCGGCGTTCACTATTTCACCCAATATATCGACTTGCTAAATATAAAATTTAGCGATATGGACGCAGAGAAAAGATTAAAAAATATCTCCGTCTATGCAAAGCGAATAGCCGAGCAAAGCGATGA
This sequence comes from Jeotgalibaca ciconiae, assembly GCF_003955755.1. Lineage (NCBI taxonomy): Bacteria > Bacillati > Bacillota > Bacilli > Lactobacillales > Carnobacteriaceae > Jeotgalibaca > Jeotgalibaca ciconiae. The sequence continues at coordinate 1,945,501 of NZ_CP034465.1, forward strand.
ATACCAGCAACTCGCAAGCGAAATTAGAGAGTCAGCCAAGAAATATAATTGTTCAGTCGACGAGATTCGTTTAAAATTGGAATATCCAGAAGATATGGAATGGTGAACAAGAAATCCATACATTTTCGCTTTTCTTTTGGGATGATTATAGATTTTATCAGGTAAAAGAATCCATTAATAGGCGGTCTTTCCTTGATAAAAGTAGTTTATCAAGGAAAGGCTCGATTTTAAATGCTACCTTTCCCTGATAAGTGATCGATATCAAGGAAAGCCTGCAGTTAAAATCCCTGTTTTCCCTGATAAGTCTCTCGGATTCTTCTATTTCGTACGATTCCCTCTAGTGAAGCTCTATTTGCATCCCAACTAGACGACAAGCTCCCCAATCCCAACCAAATCCAAACACATTTTGCACAGAAGTCTTCCTATAAGGTATAGTTAAAGCAAGAGATGGAGCCAAAGGAGTGACAGCTAGAATATGGATATTTTTTTCAAAAGACTCGTAAACCAAAGAAACACATTAAGCGATTTAGAGCAGCAGGTGCTCGATTATTTCATGAAGCAGCCGGAAAAAGTTGAAACGCATACCTTGGAAGAGCTGTCGAAAGATATGTTCGTTTCAACTGCCACAATCAGCCGTACATTCAAAAAACTGGGCTATTCTGGATTCCAAGATTTTAAATTCGCACTGAATGACTACCAAAAGAAAAAGCCGGTTGCATCGCCCATTACGGAAAATCAGACAGCAGATGAGCATATTAAGCGCTTTGAGCTGGAGATGGAGAATAATCTGAATTACTTACGAAATATTCCGCTGAAAAAAATCACGAAGTTAATAAAATCAAGTAGACATTTAGAGTTTTTTGGCGTAGGGAGCTCGCTGCCAATCGCGCAAGAGGCGGCTAGAAAATTCACATTTGCAGGACGGCTAGCCACATCCAGAATTGATTGGGATGAACTTCGTGTGGTTGCAGAAACTTTGAAGCCCGATGACTTAGCCGTAATCATTTCCCTAAGTGGAGAGACTTTGCACGTTCTTGAGTATGCAAATATTCTATACAATAACCAAGTTCCGATTCTTGCAATGGTTGGTACGGAAAGCAGCCATCTGGAAGAATTAGCAACGATTACGATTCGCACGTCACTAGATTCTTACTATGTAAACGATATTGATATGTCATCTCGTTTTCCATTTAACTTACTTCTGGATTTATTAATTCTAGATTACCTCAATGAAAGGGAATACAAAAAATGAAAGAAAATACATTCGTTATGTAAACGGTTGTAAAGAGCTGATTCTTCTCGTAATCTAAAGGTAATTATAAAAGAAGGAGAGGCAAAAAAAGATGGAGAAAAAAAGAAAGAAATTTTCAATGGAATTTCTTCAAGGCTTAGGAAAAACATTTATGCTGCCAGTGGCGCTATTAGCATTCATGGGACTGTTTTTAGGATTAGGGAGTTCCTTTACCAGTTCAGCAACCATTGATGCATTTCCATTTTTAGGAAATGAGATTTTACAAATCATTTTCCGATTCATGTCAACAATTGGCGGTTTTGCATTTACCTATTTACCTGTGTTATTTGCAATGGCAATTCCATTAGGACTTGCACGAAGTGAAAAAGGAGTAGCTGCATTCTCTGGTTTTGTCGGTTATGTCATCATGAACTTGTCTATTAATTTTTATTTGACCGAAACAAATTCATTAGCGGATGCGGATAATCTTCGTGAAGCAGGCCAAGGAATGGTAATGGGGATCCAAACCATCGAGATGGGTGTGCTTGGAGGGATTATTGCCGGAATTGTAGTGTATGATCTTCACAAGCGTTTCTACGCTGTTCAATTGAGTGATGCTTTTGCATTCTTTAGTGGTGCGCGTTTTGTACCCATTGTTACATCTGTTGTATTGAGTGTGGTTGGTCTGATTATCCCTGTTATATGGCCGTTATTTAGTACGGTGATTAATGGAATTGGAAGCCTGATACAAAATGCAGGATTCTTTGGACCATTCTTGTTTGGTGCAGGCGAGCGACTACTGCTGCCAACAGGCTTACATCATATTCTTGTTTCGATGATTCGTTTTACTGAAGCAGGAGGAACAGCTTTAGTTGGAAATGAAACCGTATCAGGTGCGTTAAATATTTTCTATGCTCAACTTCAAAGCGGAGCAGAAATCAGCGGACAGGCAACTGCTTTCCTTTCACAAGGAAAAATGCCAACTTTCATGTTTGGACTTCCAGCAGTTGCTTTGGCAATCTATCACACAGCGCGACCTGAAAATCGTGCAGCGGTAAAAGGTCTTTTAATTTCGGGAGTCATCGCGACCTTTGTAACTGGGATTACGGAGCCGATTGAATTCCTATTCTTGTTTGTTTCACCACTACTTTATCTATTCCATGTTGTGATGACAGGATTAGGTTTCATGGTAATGGCTTTACTAGGTGTGACAATCGGAAATACAGACGGAGGGATTTTAGACTTTATTATCTTCGGTTTGATGCAGGGAACGGAGACAAGATGGTATCTAGTCGTGATTGTCGGGCTGATTTGGTTTGCGATTTACTACTCTGTTTTCCGCTTTGCGATTGAAAAGTTTAACTTGAAAACGCCCGGCAGAGAGATTGCGGATACAGAATATACAAAAGAAGAAGTGAGCTATACCAAAAAAGGCGGCTTTAATACAGAAGTGATCTTATCTGCGCTTGGTGGAAAAGAAAATATTGTATCACTTGATAATTGTGTGACCCGTTTGCGGATGGTGGTAAAAGATGTGGATCAAGTTGATGAAACAATCCTGAAAAAGAATGGAGCACTTGGAGTCGTTAAGCTAGATGATGAAAATGTGCAGGTTATTATCGGAACGAAAGTAGCAAGTTTGAAAAATCAACTTGAAGACATGGTTTAGTAGGAGTGAAAAAATGAGAACGTATGATTTCGACAAAAAAATTGATAGAAGAGGAACGTATTGTACGCAATGGGATTTTATCGAAGATCGCTTTGGGGATAAAGAACTTCTTCCATTCAGCATATCCGACACTGATTTTGAAGTTCCAGAAGAAGTAACGAAAGCTTTACAAAAAAGAATGGAACACCAGGTATTTGGATATACAAGATGGAATCATACGGATTACAAAGCAGCCATTCAAAATTGGTACCACCGCCATTTTCAAGTAGAGCTAAAGGTAGATTGGATTTTATATAGTCCCAGCGTTATTTACAGCGTAGCTCGATTGATTGAATTGCATTCTGAAGAAGGAGATGGAGTGTTAATTCAAACACCAGCTTATGATGCCTTTTTCAAAACAATCTCTGCTTCGGGGCGGTCTTTAATTGAAAATCCTTTGCGCTACCAGGATGGAGGGTATGAATTAGACTTTGAAGATTTAGAGGAAAAAATAGCACTGCCAGAAACGCGTGTTTTCCTATTGTGCAGTCCGCATAATCCAACAGGGAGAGTGTGGACTTATGAGGAAATCGAAAAAATCGTCCAATTATGCAAACAACATGATGTATTCTTGATTTCCGATGAAATTCATATGGATGTGCGCCGACCAGGAAAACAGCACTATCCAGTACTTCTTTTTGAACAAGACTACGACCGTATAGCACTCTGTTCTTCCGCCAGCAAAACCTTCAATACTCCTGGCTTGGGTGGTTCTTACTTATTGTTGCCAAACGAAAATATTCGTGATGACTTTACGGTGTTATTGAAAAATCGAGATGGCTTATCCTCAGCGAGTATCTTTGGAATTGTCTCTCTTATGGCTGCATATGAGGAAGGTAGCGAATGGCTCAAGCAATTGAATCTCTATATTGACGAAAATTTCTACCATATAAAAGAGTTTTTCCAAAAAGAGTATCCGGAGGTTCAATTTACGGTTCCTGAATCGACCTATCTAGCTTGGATTGATATCAGTGGATTGCCGTATTCTATGGAAGATTTGCAAGAAGCACTTGTGAAAGTAGGACGAGTGGCTATTATGAACGGCGAGATTTATGGCGGAAACGGCAAACAATTCCTCCGCTTAAATGCAGGCTGTTCAAGAGAAAAATTAAAAGCAGGATTAGAACGATTTAAAAAAGCAGTAGAATCTCTGAAAAAATAAAAACAGGACCTGACTCACTAATCGAATAGTGTGTTAGGTCCTTTTTCTGTATATTTCTCTTTCAAAACGAACTTTTCTCAGCCCATCTGTTAAAAAGGCGAGGCTGCGGGAGTTTCAGTGATCTGTCTCTTGTTTTCAAGGGAACCAATGCGAGTATTCCTTACCTGCAAATTTTTCTCTTTCAATAACTTTACTACTCTTTGTATTTCTGAGATTACTTTCGTAGTCATGAGACTCTCTATATAAATAATATGTTTATTTTCTATCTTCCCAATATATGAACTCGAAACGATGATGTTATATTTTGAATGAGCCAAGGAGTCGCAGGATAGGTGTAGATCGGTGTGTCGTTCTACGATAACTTGATTGGAAGTGTAAAGATCAATCATTTCTACAATCATCTCTGCATGATGTCGATCATAATCGCTAATAACGAGTATATATATGGGCTGTTGCCTTTTTTCCAGTTCAAAGAATAACCGTTCCCAATGAGTAAAAAGGGTATAAACTAAATGATTTAAAACAATTTCGTTCGATTCCTGATTGATATGTTTCCGATACATTTTAATGCCGTTATAAACATTTTTGAAAAATTCAGGATACTCATTTTGTAGCTGTTGAACAAAATGTTTCTTTTTATCAAAGAGAATGTAATTTGACTGTATTGTTTGTTTTTCTAAGTGAGAAGTATTGTGCAGATCAAGAATAAGCGATTCTTTATTTGTTAACGTAATTCCATAAGAGCTGGCAAGTTGATCTAAAAAGCAGTCTAAAAAATTAGTCGATTTTTTTGTGTGTTCATCCAGCTTAGATTGATTAATTAAGGAAGAATAGTCAAAGTGGAAATCTTTTTGTACAAAAGCTACAAATAATTGCTCAAGTACTGGCAAATCTAGATCAAAGCCATAAAGTTCTTTAAAATTAACAGCAATTTTTTTAAAGTCTGAAGATTTAGAAAGAAATTTTAAAATATTCAGATTATTCGATTGACGATTGGACACCCAATGATGATTCGTCAGTCTGATAAAATTAACTGCTGTTACGATTTTTATATGGCAGAGTGTGCCATAGTCCATTGGTATCTGTAAGATTTTCGTAAAAGCCAACAAAAATTCCACAAACGATGGTTCATCGATCGTTTCAAATGGCCATTCAAAGTTAGCGTAGCACTCAGTAAAGTATTGGGAATAAAAATAACGAATATCCCGTTCGGCTCCTGCAATACAAAGAGGTCCCGATTCCAACTCAATATGATAATGTTTTTTCAGTGATCGATTGATTCGTTTAATCATACGATAAAGAGTAGATTTACTAACAAAAAAAATATTAGATATAGAGTCAATTGTTTGGTTTTCATGAAAGAAAATGTATTCTAGAATTTTAAACTCAACCATCTCTTTTAATAGATTCTGATGAATCAAATCGATACTGACATTCTCATGAAAGGCAATTCGTATTCCATAACTGGAAGTTTCGATGTTAAAGGAAGTATGTTTGTCGCGAAAAAACGCGATATCATCTTTTAAAATTCGGTCGGAGCAATGAAGCTTTCGAGACAACTCGCTCAACTTTACCCAGTCATCCATATAATATAGTGTCTCAATTAGCATTAAGTGACGCAATTGTTGTTTTGAAAGAATTTCCCTCAAAAAAATCTCCTCCTCAAAGCTAAGAAAACCCACTCTGTTATGTATCTGAATTTTATTATAGGAAACAGAAATATACTCATTCATTTTTTTCCTCTTAGATAGCTAAATTTGAGAAACCCCTTTAACTACACGAACGGTTTATCCTTTTAACGCCTAAAACAAAAGTTTAAATGATTGGGAAGAGCAATGTTCGTATTCAAAATTCAGAATTTGCATAGATAAGGGCAAAATCTGAGTCTCCTATATATCAAAGAATTGCTGAACTTTTCGAATTCGAATGATAACATGAACTTAAGTTCAAATAAAAGATGGTGGGCTTTGTGCATAAAATGGATTTTTATATGCCAACAAAGCATACCCATTGCTTAAGGATAAAGTTTGGAAAAACCAAAGGAGGTATTACGAGCTAAGGAGTGTTATTGGAGAATGATGGTGTAAATGAAAGGTCAAAAAGGAGAGGAGTAAAATAATGAGACGTCGAGTTAGTTTAATAGCAATTATTATGTTACTTGGTCAAACGTTTTTAAATACGTTTGGAGCAGTTGTTAGTGCAGTTTCAATTAACAACGATGAAAGTATTTTTTCTGAAATCAACTATCTAGATGAACATGAGCAACCGGTTGATTTTGATACTTATACCGGACCCGTTGTCGCAACTGTGGATTGGTCTGCAGAAGGAAAAGAAATCACTTCAGAAACTACCGAAGAAATCCAATTGAATGAGACGGTTACCTACGAAGAACAAGCGGGTAATTTAATTGGAGAAGAGGACACTACGGTGGGAACTTATCAAGTAACTACTGGAGGTAAGTTATCTGTTCAGTTTAACGAAGCGATTGAAAGTCAACCACAAGCGAAAAATACACTACGAATTACTGGAAGATATGAAGCCCCTGTTCCCGAAACACAAGTAGCCGGAGAAACTGCGGCAGCTGAAGGGACAGAAGCGGAAGACTCTTCTGAAGAAGCTTCTGGTGAATCGGATGACGAAGACCCTGCGCAGGAAAATGATGGAGAAGAAACAAATGAAGATGATCAGGTAATTGAAGAAGAACAAGCGGAAGAAGTTGAAGAAGTTGCTGAATTCTTTGATATTGCCCCATTGACAGAATTAGAAGGTAGTTTTATTAGCGGCTTTAAATTTGAATTAATCGGCCCTGAAGGACCAATTTCTGTTGGTAATGGCGAGACGGTCGAAATAGATCCAACAACGATAGAATATATGAATCTCGGTTATGATTTTGAATTCCCTCATGATATGGATATTCACGAAGGAGATACCTTTGAAATCAGTTTACCTGATGTTGTGAATGTACCAGCTCGAACTGGAAGTGTCCAACCAACTAATGGACCGTTAGTAAACTATGAAGTGACAGCTGATGGACGTATTCTTTTTACATTTACAGATGATTGGAATATCGATGACCGACTTATGCATTTAGATTTACAAGCGAATATTGATGTCGAAATTTTTGAAGAAAAGCGTGAGGTAGAAGTGAAAGTGCCTTATGTTGATGGAGAAGAATTTCATGCTGTGTTAGTAGGTTCGCGAGATGGTGTGGAAGGTGCGGACGTTAAGACAGGAAATACGTTTAATGCAGAAAATGAAGAAACAAACTTCAGACCTGAATATGCAGAATGGACCATTCGTTTTAATGACAACCTTAAGTCATATGAAAATACAAGTGTGGTCGACACATTAAGTACAGGACATACTTTAGCTGAAGACAGTATTGAAATTTATCGTATTCCGAGAAACTACTTAACAGGAGAAGTAACTGGAGAACCAGTTTTAATAGATCCTTCAGAATATACCTCGTCGTCTGATGCATCAAGTTTCACTATTGGATTTGGTAGTATTGAAGATACTTATGAAATACGCTATAGAACGAATATTGATTATGAAACTGTTGAAAGTAATACGACGATTAATAATACGGCTCGTATTATCTTAGATGGGAATGAAACAGAACTTGACCATTCAATTGATTTAGAGTGGGGGAATGATTTTGATCCAATTGTTAAATCAGGGGCAGTGAACTCTAATGATAGGACAAGAATCAATTGGGAAGTTCGTTATAATTTTGCTTCACATAGTTTAGGCGAAGTAACATTAACAGATATAATTGACACAGGGACTGTGGATCTTTCTACGGTAGAGGTTTTCGAAGTGGGTGTTGATGGTAATGGTAATCCGACTGGTTGGAATAACATAGAAGAGTTTACAAGTGATACTGTAGACGGCACCACGGTTATCAATATTCCAAACTCAAATGGAAAATCCTATGTGATTCGCTTTGCTTCTGACGTTCCGGGTAATTATGTGGGAGAAGTTAAAAATACGATTGATGATAACAATCCAAATACACCTCCTGGAGAAGATATAGTAGAAGTTGACACAAGACCTGGCGGAAATAAATCAGGAAAAGTTCAGTATGGTGAAGACGGTGTTCCCTATATTGAATGGACAGTACAATTTAATACCAACAAAGTCGTGTTTGATGGGTTTGAATTTACCGATACATTCAACGATAAACACTTAGAATTAGTTCAAGATTCTTTTGTATTAACGCATTCTGGTGGTGCCACCTTAACGCAAGGGAAGGATTATTATGTGACGCCTTCTACAGAAGGATTTACATTTAAACTAGAAGGTTCTTCAGAAAAAGAAGTCTATACACTGACTTATCGCACCAACTATACAGCTGAAGGATTGAAACAAGAGAATGCTTCCAACACAGTCGATTGGGATTGGGATGGGAATGGTATAGGACCAGAAGTGGAAGTTGGTCATCCTGTTGCGGGGATTAACAAGACTGGTAATTATGTTGTCGGTAAAGACGACAATGGAGTAAATCGCCAAGAAATTTCTTGGAAGATTGAATTTAATACGAATAAACTTGTATTAGAAACACCAAAATTGGTAGATACATTTGAGCCAACTGAATTAGAAATTGTGGCAGGTCCCTTTAAAATTACAACGGCTAATACTACGCTAGTAGAAGGAATAGATTATCATTTCACTCGTACAGCTGATGGTTTTGAGGTTCAGTTCATTAACAACTCCTTACCACAAGTATATGTTGTAGAATACCACACAACTATACCAGCTGGAAATGATGTCAGTTCTACAAACACTGTTCAACTAGAATGGCAAGGACACAAAGAAAAAGACAAAGCAAATGTGGATATGGGCAAAAACACACCTGGTTCATACAAAAATGGATCCACCGTTGCCTACGAAGAAGACGGAGTAACACTTAAGAAGAATGAGTGGGATATTCGCTTTAATACGAATAAACGTATTATCCAAAATTTAGTTTTAACGGATACCTATTCTCCTGGTAAAATTGTTAATCCAATTGTCATCACAGATATAGATAACGATACTCATCTGGTTGAAGGTACAGATTATACGATTAGCTATACAGAAGGTCAGTTTGTTGTAAAATTTGAAAAACAAACTGAACCAGTAGAATATTCATTGACTTACAGTACTTCCTATAATGCAGTTGAAGACCAGGAAGATGCTAAAAATGAGTATACAATTAAATTCTTAGGTGGAACCGAAGAAGGCTCTAAAACAATTCCAAAACCAATGTTAAATGTTCAAAAAGCTTCAACAGGAGTTACAGGCGTATCCATTGATGAAGAAGGCAAGATAACGCCAGCTGTTATTTCATGGGAAATCACAGGAAATACAGATGGACCGAATTATGTTCATTTAATAAATGCGGTCTTTGAAGATACTATTCAAAGTGACCAACGTTATGTTGAAGGATCAATGAAATTAAATGGCGAACCAATAACGCCTACATGGACCGGGACGCCAGAAGAAAATAATTATACATTTACTGTGAAATTACCAAACGGGGCTGCAGAACATAGCTTAACGTATGAAACAGTAATTTACAATTTCCAGTCAAATGACGTGAACGACCCGTCAAGATACCACAATACTGTTGATTTAATTAACTTCAAGGGTGGAGTAGGTGGAAGTAATGAAGAGAAAGTTTCAGCTTCAAGTTCTGCTCGTTACTTTAGTGAACATAAACAACAAAACCCATCAAAAACGGGAAAACAAGATCCTGAAGATGATTTAATTAAATGGGAAGCAATCGTGAATGCGAATAAGTTACCAATTAAAAATGGAACGATTCGTGATATTCTGGATGAACATTTAGAATATGTGGTCGCTCTAGAAGTTTATGCTGTCATTAATGGGGTAGATGTATTGGTTCCAGAAAATGGCTACACCTACGCAGAAACTGAGATAGACGGAAAACCAGCATTTACAATCACCTTTAACGGGCCAACCAAAGTAACACCTAATGAAATTGAAAATGGCATCCACTACACTTATAAACTCAAGTACAATACTTCCTTACGAGAAGATATTATTGGAACAAGATGGGTAAGTAACAGAATTCAAGTTTTAGGCCATGACTTTAAAGTCATAGAAGAAACTGTTTCAGAAAGTACTTATTCAGAAAAATGGTACTTTGGTGGTGGAGGATCAAGCCGCACCTTAACTCTGAAATTCAGTAAAGTAGATGCGGATAACGGTACATCATTGAATGGCGTTACATTCGAGTTGCACAAGGTAGCCGGTCCTAATAATACACAAACATTGGTAGATAGTTTTGAAACACTAACAGATGGTTACTATGAATTAGCGAAACAAAGATCTGGACGTTATATCTTAACTGAAAAAACGACATTGCCAAACTATATTTTAGGAGATCCGGTCTATTTTATTCTCGGATATGCAGAAGATGGGGCTACAGTGCTGGATATCACAGACAGCAACTTCCAAAATCCAATACGTATTGACAACGATGTGTTATCAGTTGAAAATAAGCGTCAAAAGACCAGTGTAACAGCGAATAAAATATGGGCAGGAGAAAATCCTCATCCTACGATCTGGTTTAAGTTATTCCGTCAAGCAGGGGATAATGCTGCTGAAGAAGTTCAAGGAGCAGAACTTAAAGAGTTGGCTCCAGGTACTGCTCAAGTAGTATGGGACGGTGTAGATGCAAAAAATCCGGAAGGTATCGATTACACTTATTCCGTGCAAGAAGTTGATGCTGAAGGGAATGAATTTACACCAACTGGCTATACGAAAGTTGAGGATGGATTAACTGTAACAAATACGGCAACTCCAATCGAAGTCAGTGTAACCAAAGTATGGGACGATGGAAATGATCAAGATGGTCTTCGTAAAACGAGTGTTGAAGTAGAACTGATAGAGAATGGTTCTCCTACTGGAAATACGGTAGTTTTGAGTAAAGATAACAATTGGTCGGATACATTTGAAAACTTACCGGCTTATCGTAACGGTACTCTCATTGATTATTCTGTAGTTGAGTTGAATGTCCCAGAAGAATATGTATCAACTGTAGATCGTGACGATAATGGGAACTTAATCGTGACTAATACTTATACTCCAGCAGTGACTGGCTTGACGATCAACAAAGCATGGGATGATGGTGATGATCAAGATGGTCTGCGCCCAGAATCAATTGAAGTTCAACTGATGGCAGGCAAAGAATCAATTGGAGAACCGGTAGAACTTACTGCAGAAACTGGATGGACACATACGTGGTTAGACTTACCAGTGAATAAAGCAGGTGAGCCAATTGAATATTCAGTCGTTGAATCGACTGTTCCAAATGGATACGAAGCAACAACGAGTGAGATTGTTGATGGTGTCGTGACGATTACCAATACTCATACACCAGCAGTTGTAAATATTCCAGTTTCAAAAGTATGGAGCGATGCGAACAATCAAGACGGCATACGCCCAGAAACGATTATAGCTAACTTATTAGCCAATGGAAATTCAGTTGGCAACATTGAACTATCTACGGATAATGAGTGGGCACACACATTTGAAAATCTACCGGTTTATAATGAGGGTAAAGAAATTGTTTACACCGTGACTGAAAATAAAGTTGAAAACTATTCACCAACTATTACAGGAACCGTTGTAGAAGGATTTGTCATTACAAATAGTTACACGCCAGAAGAAACATCCGTAACGGTAACAAAAAACTGGCAAGACGGCAATAACCAAGACGGTAACAGACCAGAAAGTATTGAAGTTCAATTAACAGCTGATGGAGTAGCTACAGACCATACAGCGGTATTGAATGAAGAGAATAACTGGACTGCCACATGGACAGGTTTAGCATTAAATTCAAAGGGAACGGCTATTGACTATTCAGTGGAAGAAATAACAGAGGTAGATGGTTATGAAGTAGTTGTAGATGCTGCAGACCATGGAAATATCATCCTAACGAATACTTATGAACCAGCTGTTACAGAATTGACAGTCAATAAGGTCTGGGATGATGCAGATAATCAAGATGGTATCCGTTCTGAATCAGTTGAGGTTCAATTGATAGCTGGTAATCAAGAATATGGCGATCCAGTTACATTAAACGCTGAAAATAATTGGTCTTACACATGGACTGATTTAGCAGTTAATGCAGCAGGCGAAGCGATTGAATATAGCCTCGTTGAAGTGAATGTTCCTGAAGGTTATACGTCTATAGCTAGTGAAATTGTAGATGGAACAATTACCGTTACAAACGTTCATGAACCAGAAGTAACAAGCATAAAAGTTTCTAAAGTATGGGACGATGCAGATAATCAAGATGGTATTCGTCCGGAAAACATTACTGTAGAATTAAAAGCAGATGGAGATGTTGTTGCCGAACCAGTTGAATTGAATGAAGATAATAGTTGGACACACACATGGACTGACTTGGCAGTTAATGCAGCAGGCGAAGCAATAGAGTATGAAATTATTGAGTCAGATGTTCCTGAAGGATACGAAGTCAATATCAACAGTGAAAATCCAAAAGATATTGTCATTACTAACACTTATACACCAGTTGTAACAGAAGTAACGGTGAACAAAGTATGGGATGATGCAAACAATCAAGATGGTCTGCGTCCGGAATCAGTTGAAGTTCAATTGATGGCAGATGGAGAGACTGTTGGTAAAACAATCAAACTAGATGATTCAAACGAATGGACAAATACGTGGTCAAACTTGCCAATGAATGAAACAGGTGAGCCAATTGAATATTCAGTCGTTGAATCGAAGATTCCAGCTGGATACGAAGCAACAACGAGTGAGATTGTTGACGGTGTCGTAACGATTACCAATACTCATACACCAGCAGTTGTAAATATCCCAGTTTCAAAAGTATGGGAGGATGCTGATAATCAGGATGGCGTACGTCCAGAAACGATTACAGCTAACTTATTAGCTGATGGAGATCCAATTGGCAACATTGAATTATCTGCGGATAATGAGTGGACACATACATTTGAAAACTTGCCAGTCTATAACGATGGCTCAATAATTAATTACACAGTAACTGAAGATACAGTGGAAGGTTATTCTACGATGATTGAAGGAACTGTTGCAGAAGGATTTGTCATTACAAATAGTTACACGCCGGAAGAAACATCCGTAACGGTAACAAAAAATTGGCAAGACAGCAATAACCAAGACGGTAACAGACCAGAAAGCATTGAAGTTCAACTTACAGCAAATGGCGAAGCAGTAGGAAAATCTATTGAATTGAATGCTGAAAACAATTGGACCCATACATGGTCTGAGTTGGCACTCAATGAAGCAGGCATTTCAATTAACTATTCAGTAGTTGAATCAAATGTTCCAACAGCTTATGAAGTAGCAATTAATGATGAAAATCATGGAAATATTATCGTAACCAATACTTACACTCCAGCAGTGACCGACTTGACGGTCAACAAAGCATGGGATGATGCAAATAACCAAGACGGTATTCGTTCGAAGGATGTTACAGTTCAACTGATAGCAGATAATGAAAAAATTGGCGAGCCAATAACATTAAAAGCTGAAAATGAATGGACACATACTTGGACAGCTTTACCAGTGAATGCTTCTGGAGAAGCGATTGAGTACTCGGTTATTGAAACGAACGTTCCAGAAGGATATGAAGCAACAGTTAGTGAGATTGTAGATGGAACAATAACAGTTACAAACACTCACGAACCAGAAATGACTAGTATTCCAGTTACAAAAGTTTGGAACGATGCAAACAACCAAGATGGTATTCGTCCAGAATCCATTATGGTTAATCTATTGAAAGATGGAGAATTGTTCCGTTCGGTTGAAGTGACCGCAGATGATAGTGATGATTGGTCATACATATTTGAGGACTTGCCAGTATATGCGAATGGTGAAAAAGTTGTCTACACTATTTCTGAAGATGAAGTTACTGGATATACCGTGGAGTATGATGGAATGAATATTATAAATACACATGTTCCAGAAGTTATTACGGTTTCAGGAAATAAAACTTGGGATGATGCGAATAACCAAGATGGTATCCGTCCAGAATCGATTACAGTGAACTTGTTAGCGAATGGTTTACCAGTCGATTCAGTTACAGTGACTGCTGAAGAAGAATGGGCCTATAGCTTTGCAAATCTGCCTAAATTCGAAAATGGTGAAGTAATTCTCTATACTATTACGGAGAACTCAGTAGAAAACTATACCTCAGAAATTAATGGACACAACATTACAAACAGCTATACGCCAGGTGAAACAAGTGTCACAGTCACAAAAGCATGGGATGATAACAATGACAAAGCTGGATTCCGTCCAAAGAGTATCAAAGTTCAATTACATGCAGATGGTGAAGCAATAGAGGAACCAGTTGTATTATCTGAAGCGAATGAGTGGACACACATTTGGACAGAACTAGCTGCTAAAGCAAATGGCGAAGACATTGTTTATACAGTTTCAGAAGTTACTGTAGTGGACAGTTATACAGCAACTATCAACGACAGTGACAAAGGGAACATTATTCTTACAAATACCTATACACCTGCCAAAGTAAGTGTCGGTGACTATGTATGGATTGATGTAAACAAAGATGGCTTACAAGATGAAACAGATATTCCACTTGAAGGAATCGTGCTAACGATTGAAGACGAAGAAGGAAACCCAGTAACGGATGTATATAGTAATCCTGTTGGACCAACCACAACAGACGAGAACGGATTCTATATCTTTGAAAATCTACCGATTGACCACAGTTATACAGTGAGAATTGATCGTGAGGCATCTGCGAAAGTATTGGAAGGCTATGTACCGACCTTGCAAGAAGTAGGCTTGGATATCTCCATTGACTCTTCAACATGGGAAGCGACATCACGTCATTTAACAAAAAATGGCGAGCATGATCCAACCCTCGACTTCGGATTTGTTGTAGCTCCGGTTGACCCAGTCGATCCTGAAGAGCCAGGAGAGCCTGCTGAACCAGAAGAACCTTCAGAACCAACTGTTCCGGTTGACCCGGAAGAACCGACTGACTCTGCAAAACCAGAAGAACCAAAAGCTCCTGAAAAAGAAGCTGAGGAAAAACCTGATAAGGAAGAATCAAAAGATAAAGAACTACCATATGCAGGTAGAGAAGCATCCATGATATCTTACATCATAGGTTCAATCCTGGTATTAAGCGGTCTAGGAACACTATTTGTTAAAAGTAGAAAAAAACAAGAAGACTAATTAACAGAGAGACTAGTCGAAAATAAAAAATCCCTTCTTTTGATTTGGTTTTAGTAACTGAGTCAAAGAAGGGATTTTTTGTCGCTTTTCTTGCACTTAATGGTGCAGTTTATGGAGAACTGAACATGCAATGAGTTGTTGTTTTATTGAGACTCGAACGATAGAATAAAATTGATGAAAAAGCAAAAGATGTATTTATATAATGAGATAACTTAAGGATTGAAGAAGAATGGCTAAAAAAATGATTGTGAGAGCAACGAAAGAATGGAAAAATGATTGGCCCAATAATCGTCCTGAGATTTGGTTTAAACTATTCCGTAAAGCTGGAGAAAATGGGACACTGGAAGAAGTTCCTAATCTATGTATTAAGCCATTAGCTTCCTGGACAACTGAGGTAAGATGGAAAAAAGTAGACGCAAGAAGTCCTGAGGGTGTAGACTATATCTATTCAGTACAAGAAGTTGATGTCAAAGGAAATAACTATACACCTGCTGGCTATACAAAATTTGAGAATGGATTATCCGTTATTAATATCTATAATCCAAACCCAATAGCAGTTTCTATCCAATTAGATCGAAGCGAAGAATTGATTGAATCAAATTTAGTAGCTGAAGAATTTGATTTTGAATTAGTAGATACTGCTGATAGACTAGTTGTCAAAGGAGAAAAGAACGGCAATGGGACAGTTATTTTTGAATCCATCGATTTTACAGAGTTGGGCATACACGAGTTCTCGATTGTTTTAATAAAAAAAACGAATAGGGAAATTCATAAAATATTTAACGTAACCGTTGAAGTAATTTATGCTGACGGAAATCTATTTGCCACGACCTCTTATATCAAACCAAATTAAAGTATCTCTTCCTGGTAAAAAGCGAGTGATTTTTACCAGGAAGAGATTTTTAGTTATGAATAGGATTTTAATCTTCGATTTAGTATAATGGATTTATAAAATAGATAACAAAGGGAATGAATCAATTGAAAAAGATATTGCTATTCTTGTTGGGAGTTTTCTTTCTCTCAGCATGCTCCGTCTCAAATTCGCAAGAGGATACACAATCAAATACGGATACTAGTGCAGAGGAGGAAGATACCGTGCTATATACAGCAACGATAAAAGAAGTGGATGAAGGTCGCATACTCGTTCAAGACATGAATCCTGTTGAAACAGAAGATATCCCCGGATTCGATGAGGTTGTTTTATTAATGAACGAAGCTATTCCTTTAACAAATAAAACAACTGGAGAAGACATCCAAATCGAAGACTTAAAAGAAGGCGACAATTTAGAAGTAGTCTTAATTGAAAATGCACCAACGACCATGTCTTTACCACCGCAATTGCCTGGTATGTCGATTGTGCAAGTGGAGCTGGTAGAATAAGAAAATCGAAAAGCCAAAATCATTCAGTATTGATTTTGGCTTTTTTCTGTGGAGAAAATTCTCACTCAAAGTAATGAACGAATGAATGTAAAGTATCTATTATTACTTATTTTGCTATAATAGAAATGCAATCGTTTACACTCTAGGTTTTAGTTAGGAGTATGAAAATGAAAAGACAGCTGTTTCAAGAGAACCTACGAAAAGAAATTTTAATTTATTCAGCTATTTTTATTGCTGTAATCATTCTAATACTAAGTTTTATTTTGTCTGCATTTAATGGAATTTCAATAAATATGCAGTTAGATAATACCGAACAAGTAGTACAGGATTTTATTAGTAAAAATATCAAACAATACGAAGAGCAACTTACTCAAAATAGCAAAAGGCTGTATTTAGATTACTTAAATGAAACGGTATCTGAATCAAATATTTATTCCAATTATTACACCTTTAATTCTCAACAGGATTTAAAAAGTGAGTTATTGATTTTAGATGAATCGATGAATTTGAAATTTAGTAGTAACAGTCGATGGAACAAGGATGGAATTTTTTTGAATTTCTTATCGATTATTACTCCTAAAATAGATGAGGAAACAGAAGTAGTTCAACGGTTGTATGTTGATAAAGACCGAGAACATTATCTTCTATTAATGACAACAATTGGTAATCCTTTATCACCAGAAGGATATTCGGTTCAAGTGATTAACGGAAAAGAAGTAATATCAAACTTAAACCAACTTCAGAACCAATATATTATATCTGATAAATTTGATAATGTTTTTGCATCAAGCTCGAATTTATTTATTTCAGGAAATCTAGAAAAAGTAGAGGGTACTGTATTCAAAAACCGATTCAATTATCACGATGATTTATATTATTCAGAAAGAAGCTCACTAACACCGAATTTATCATTAACCGTGTATCAAAGAAGTATTATGTATCCCTCATTCTTAAAAATAAGCGGTTCGATCGTAGCCCTATTGTCTTTTTTATTAATTGCTTTTGCCCTCTCTTTTTCAAAGCGAATTTCATTGCGAAATGCGAAATCAGTAGAGTTGCTTACAAAAGAAATGGAAGTTTTGAAGGGAAATCCAAACCACCGATTGTCGATTCAAACGAATGACGAATTTGAACTTGTTTCGAAACGGATCAATATAATGTTGGAAGAATTATCGAATGCTCATCAAAATAATATATCATTGCTGCAAGAAAATCTGCTGGCAGAGCGAAAAAAGCTCGAAGCTCAATTCAATCCTCATTTTTTATACAATACATTGGAAGTAATTCGCGCATCAATTATTTTTGATAGGGAAATTGCTAATCAATTGATTCTTCGATTAACTAAAATACTTCGCTATAGCATCAATGAAGAAAATACAGAAGTTACCTTTGAGACGGACCTGACGTACTTGATAGAGTATTTAGAAATAAGTAAAATTCGTTTTCAAGACTTTAGCTATATTTTAGATATCAACGAAGAGACATTAAAATTACCTGTACCAAAACTATTCTTACTCCCTTTAATTGAAAATAGCTTGAAATACGGCTTTCAAAATCGTCCAGATCTACAAATCACGATCATAAGCAAAAAAATAGAAGATAACTATTATCAATTTCAGGTGATGGACAATGGTAGCGCATTGGAGGAAAGAAAGTCTCAGGAAATCAATGATTCTTTACAAAATAATCTTCCCATGGGAAATCACCATGGTTTGTTGAATAGTAAAAAAAGGTTGCAGTTAATGTATCCTAAGGCGAAATTTGAACTGAAAATTAGAGAAGAGTATACAGTAGTTGAAATTGAAATAGGAGGAGCATGAAATGTATCGGATATTGATTGTTGAAGATGAACATATTATAAGAAAAGGTTTAATTTATGGATTTAATTATGAAAAAGCAGGTTGTGTGATTGTTGGAGAAGCAAATAATGGCCAGCAAGGTATAGAGAAAATAAAAGAACTGAATCCTGATATTGTTATTACGGACATCAACATGCCCGTGAAAGATGCTTTTGAGATGTTGGAAGAAACCATGGATTACCTCTATAGTACAATTATTATTTCTGGATATGATGAATTTTCAAACGCACAAAAAGCGATTAAGTACGGAGTTAGTGAATTCATAGTAAAACCCATTGATATGGAAGAATTAGCAGAAGCAATATCCCGAGCGAAATATCAACGTAAAGTGAATCAGAGTTTTATTCAAGAACGAGAAAAATCAGCAGATATTAAGAACATACAGTTAATAGAAAAAGAGAAGCAATTGGTTCATGATGAAGTGATTCGAGAAATGATTCAATTTGTTAATCAAAACTTTAATAAGCGGTTTGTATTCCAAGATGTGGCTAAGGAAATTGGTTATAGTTCAACACTTTTGCATAATCGTTTTAAAGACTATATGAATATGACATTTAATGATTATGTGAATCGTTACCGAATTCAAAAATCAATTGTGTATTTGAAACAGAATAAATTGAAGCTTTATGAAATCGCTGGGGAATGCGGTTTTAGTGATTACAAGTACTTCAATAAAGTCTTTAAGAAATATATCAATATGAGTGCGAGTGAATTCATGGATTTGATAAAAGAGTAGGATTTTCCCCAAAAGTGTTATTTTTTGGTATTTGAAAGCGATTTCAAATTTGGTACGATAAAGAAAATAACAAGGAGTGGTGGAGATGAAAAAGTTTGGTAAATGGATTTCAGTTGCAGGTATTTCTTTATTAATGTTAGCGGCATGTGGAACTGGCGGGAATACAGAATCAAGTGACAGTGGTAATAACACTGGAGGAGGAAGTTCCGATACATTAGTTATTTATTCTCCAAACTCGGAAGGCTTGATTAATGCCACAATACCCGCATTTGAAGAAATGTATGATATTAAAGTAGAATTGATCCAAGCGGGGACAGGAGAGTTGTTTACAAAATTAGAAAGTGAAAAAAATGCCCCTATTGCAGATGTTATTTTCGGGGGAGCCTATTCTCAGTATGCTCAAAGTACTGATTTATTTGAAGAGTATATTCCAGAAGAAAACGATCAATTAGTAGAAGAATATCAAAATAAATCAGGTTTCTATACACCCTATACAATTGACGGCAGCGTTATCATTGTCAATCCAGATTTGATTGGGGATATAGACATCACAGGATATGAAGATTTATTAAATGAGGAATTAAAAGGAAAAATTTCGACAGCTGACCCAGCAAACTCTTCAAGTGCATTTGCTCAATTGACAAATATGCTAGCCGCAGAGGGCGGTTATGAAAGTGATGAAGCATGGCAATACGTACATGATTTATTCACACTAATCGATGGGAAAATCAGTTCCAGTTCAAGTAATGTTTATAAAGCAGTGGCTGATGGTGAGATGGCAGTAGGCCTCACTTATGAAGATCCAACTGTGAAATTATTAAATGATGGAGCAAATGTTGAAATTATTTATCCACAAGAAGGTACCGTCTTCTTGCCGGCGAGTGTTGCTGTCATCAAAGGTGCTCAGAATATAGAAAATGCAAAGTTGTTCGTAGACTTTGTTATTTCAGAAGAAATACAAAATGTGTTAGGTACGACCACAACCAATCGTCCGGTTCGAAAAGATGCTGAGACAAGTGAAAATATGAAACCACTTGATGAAATTGAAACGATTGAAGAGGATATGGACTATGTAATTGAAAATAAGGACGAAATCGTTTCGAAATACAATGATATCTTCGTTGATATTGAATCAAACAGATAGGCGGTCATTCATATGAGTGAGATTATAATCAACCATGCTCGAAAAGAGTATCATGGAAATGCAGTAATTCCAGATCTTTCGGTGACAATTCCAGATGGCACTTTGTTTACTTTATTAGGTCCTTCAGGTTGTGGAAAAACGACCCTGCTACGTATGATAGCGGGGTTCAATTCCATTGAAGGAGGAGATTTTTACTTTAATGAGAACAGAATCAATGATAAAGATCCAAGTAAACGGAATATTGGAATGGTTTTTCAAAACTATGCGATTTTCCCGCACTTAACGGTTCGAGACAACGTTGAATTTGGACTAAAGCAACGAAAGCTTTCTAAAGAAGATGTAAAGAAAAATGCTGATAAATATTTAAAATTAATGCAGATTGATGAGTACCAAGATCGTAAGCCAGATCAACTGAGTGGAGGGCAACAACAACGGGTTGCGCTCGCAAGAGCTTTGGCTATTAATCCAGATGTTCTATTGATGGATGAACCCTTAAGCAACTTGGATGCAAAATTACGTGTCGATATGCGTCAGGCAATTCGGGAAATTCAAAGAGAAGTAGGGATTACAACTGTTTATGTGACTCATGACCAGGAAGAGGCAATGGCTATTTCTGACAAAATTGCCGTGATGCGGGATGGAATTATTCAGCAAATTGGGCAACCAAAAGAATTATACCATCGTCCAAGTAATGAGTTCGTGGCAACCTTCATTGGACGGACAAATATTCTGGAAGGAAAACTGATCCATATAAACGGCACGGCATATCTTGAATTTAAGAGTGGGTATCAGTTAGCATTTCCATCCCTCAACTCCGAACAAGAACAAAACGTACGAATCAGTATCCGTCCGGAAGAATTTATACGTGTGGAAAACGATGAAGATTTTACTGCAGAAATACAAGATAGTATCTATTTAGGATTAAATACAGAATACTTTTTAAAACTGGAATCGGGTAATAGAGTTCAAATTAGTGAAGAATCAACCTTTCACGAGAATTTAAATCCGGGTGACCACATTAAATTAAAGATTAATACCCAAAAAATTAATGTCTTTACAAAAGATGGAGCACGAAATCTTTTGGGGGTGTCGGGATGAAAGAAAAAAAGTTTTCTTTAGATATATGGAATAGCTCTTCCTTATTAATTTTAGCAACTTATTTAATTTTCCTGGTATATCCTGTTGGCAACGTGTTGATACAAGCACTTATTACTGATAACGGATTTGGTTTTGATAACTTTATTACTTTTTTTTCAAAGAGTTACTATTCAACGACATTGATAAATAGTTTTAAAGTATCGTTAACCGCCACAATTTTTTCATTAGTTATTGGAGTTGTTTTAGCATATTGCTTTGCGATGTACCAATTTAAAGGGAAGAAATTATTACGAATCCTGATTATTATCGCATCTATGTCGGCGCCCTTTATTGGAGCATATTCTTGGATTCTCTTATTGGGGAGAAATGGTGTAATAACGCGCTTCTTTTCCAATATATTTGGTTTTACAATGCCGGATATTTATGGATTTACAGGGATTACTTTGGTATTTACCTTGCAGCTATTTCCATTAATCTTTTTATATGTAAATGGAGCTTTTAAAAGCATCGATAACTCCATTCTAGAAGCGGCTGAAAATATGGGCAGTACAGGATTTGATCGCTTCTTTAAAGTGATTCTACCCTTGCTTATTCCAACTTTATTAGCAGGAGCATTACTTGTGTTTATGCGTGCTTTCTCTGATTTTGGGACTCCGATGTTGATCGGGGAAGGCTATCGTACTTTCCCGGTTCTGATCTATTCTGAGTTCATGAGTGAAGTAGGAGGAAATGCGGCCTTCGCATCAGCATTGGCAATTATCGCAATCATTATTGCATTGGTGATTTTTATCGGCCAGCGATATATTGCGAACCGCCAATCGATTACAATGAGTTCACTTCATCCAGTTGTCGCAAAACCAGTCACTGGATTAAGAAAAATATTGGTTTATATCGTTTGCTATGGGGTTGTCTTTTTAGCGATATTACCACAAGGATATCTTATTTTTACTTCCTTTAAAAACACACAAGGGATGGTATTTCAGGAGGGGTATTCCTTAAACAGCTACCGAGAAGCCTTTAATCGAATGGGTTCAGCGATTTTTAACACTATTCGAATTCCCTTGTTGGCAATGGTGATTGTTGTCATTTTTGCGATTTTTATTTCGTATCTAGCCGTGCGTAAGAGAAACGTAGTTACTTCAACCATTGACTCGCTGAGTATGATTCCCTATATCGTGCCAGGTACAGTAATGGGTATCGCATTCCTGACCTCTTTCAATACAGGTATCGGAGGAAGTGGCTTCTTGGCAATTACCGGAACTGCGTTAATTATGGTTATTTCAATGTCCGTTCGTCGTTTACCCTATACCATTCGATCATCCGTTGCATCGTTAATGCAAATACCTCGATCAATTGAGGAAGCAGCGTCCAGTCTGGGCAGTGGAAAAGTAAATACCTTCTTTAAGATTACCGTGCCCATGATGCTATCTGGAATTATTGCAGGGGCAATTCTAAGTTGGATCACGATGTTATCTGAATTGTCTACCTCAATCCTTCTATATAATGTACGTACACGAACCATGACTGTTGCAATTTATACAGAAGTAATTCGTGGAAATTACGGAATTGCAGCAGCACTTTCTACCATACTAACAATCTTTACGGTCATATCTCTGCTTATCTTTATGAGAGTGACAAAGAGTGATGATATTTCGATGTAAGAAGAAAGCATCTCAAATGAGTTTCCACATAGGCTGGTTTTTAAAACTAGTTTCGTGGTCACGATAATGAGATGCTTTTTTGTTTTATACCATACAAAGTGAATAAACAAAAAAACTTCCTTTGCGAATTTATTAAGTAAAGGAGGAGACGAAATGCGCTTGCAAAAACCAGAGTCATTAAAAGTCGTAGAAATATTGTATAAACGAATGCCATTTAATTCTGCATTGGCAGAGGAATACTTTGTTGTTAGAAAGGGTTATGAAGGAGAGCGGAAATTTTATGACCTAACAAGCCAGAAAGGATTTCCAATGATCGTTCTGCATGATGTTTTACTTAAGAAAAGCGGCACAGCTCAAATCGATTTCATCGTAATTATGGCTACAAGAATATATCTTTTTGAGATTAAAAACTTTGAAGGAACTATCCATCATAAGGGAGATGACTTTATCAAAAATAACTATAAGCTGGATCGAAATCCATTAAATCGGGCTAAAAATGACTTTGATATTTTGGATGGTATTTTGAGGGCTAATCGAGTACGGATTCCAGCTGAGTGGAAACTTGTCTTCATAAATGGAAACTTTACTTTATATGGTCATCAACCCGAAGTACCAATCCTGCTTCTACCCCAACTAGAAGAGTTCTTTGAGAAAATGGCGAAAACCTCAGCTCCTTTGACTAATTACCATTACAAGATTGCACACTTAATAAGAAACAGCCGTCCAGAATCAAATTTATACAAATCAGATTATAAATATGATTATGAATCTCTTGAGAAGGGGATTTGGTGTGACAAATGTGAGCCTACAAAAATGATTAATAAACATCGTTATTTAAAATGCAGTGGATGTTCGAAGACTGAGCCAAAGATAGATGGAGTAGAGAGAAGTATTGCTGAATTTAAGTTGCTTTTTCCCGGTAAAAAGCTAACAGCTCGGATATTAAAGGATTGGTGTGGAAATATGATTGGAGAAACTTTTTCTAGATGTGTAATAAAGGAGATGGATAGGAAAAACAACAGTTGAAAACGATTATTCATTTGCAACTGTTGAATTCAGACTTTTTTCCTCAGTTGTAGTTGTTTTTTAGCATGCAACTGAGGTTTTCTTGTAGACTAGGGGATTATAAGTTCAGCCATCAATGTCTAGCTCCCAAGTCCTGACCTAGTGAAAAAAAGATAAATTTGCCCCATTGCGCGCTTCGCTGCTCATTCAGGGTCAAATTTCCTATTTTTTCATAGGCCAAGGCGGACTTGTCCGCTTTTCTTGCAATTTTCGACAGTTGGAGACCATTTTCTTCTTGCAACTGTTGAATTCTATTTCTTTATGAGTATCCATGGCGAGTATCATTTTATCAGTGCTATAATATTAGTTATTGAATACAAAATACCAGCTAAAGGAGCAAACGATTTGATGAAGAAAATCTTCGCTTGGATAATAGCAATTATACTAAGTACGGCTATCCTTATTCTTATTGTATTTCAGATTTCACCTCGCCCAGGAGCATACCTCATCAACAAAATGTTTGATAGTCCGATAGAAATAACGGACAAAGAAAAATATGAAGAAAGCAGTAAGAAGGTAAGTGTTATAGAAGACATTGACTATGATTCCCAATATGAACGAAATAATTTCGATATTTATTATCCCAAAGGTGCAACTGAAAGAGTTCCTGTAATCTTTTGGGTTCACGGAGGAGGTTATGTTGGCGGTGATAAATCAGGAGTGACTGAATTTGCGACCAATATTGCTTCCGATGCGAATGTGGCAGTCATAACCTTAAACTACGAACTAGCTCCAGATTCAGAATATCCTGGGCAAATTAATCAAATTGATGATGCGTATCGTTTTATCGAAAAGAGTTTAGACGAATACTCCATGATAGACTTAGATCAAATTTTTTTCGGTGGAGATTCTGCTGGCGCACAAATTGCTTTGCAGTATGTAACGATTCAAACAAATAAAAAGTACGCGGAGCAGATGAATATGGAACAAACTATTCAACAGACGAAAATAAAAGGTGCCATATCCTATTGTGGGCCGGTGAACCTCAAGCAGACGGTAGAAGAAAAATCGGATAGTAAATTTCTCCGTTTCTTTGTTAAGACTGTGGCCTGGTCATTGATTGGCGAAAAAGATTGGCAGGATACTCCCCAATTACAAGAAGCGTCGTTGGTCAGTCATGTAACAGAAGACTTTCCGCCTACCTATATTACTGATGGAAATGCATTCTCATTTCCACAACAAGGCATTGAATTGGAAGAACAGTTGAAATCGCTCCAAGTATCAGTCAGCTCACTGTTCTTTGTAGATTCACCTGAACAAATCAACCATGAATATCAGTTTGATTATCGTACGAAAGAAGCGAAACTTTGTTATGAGCAGACTCTCTCATTTGTAAATCAATATAAATAGTTTACAAAGAGTAAAAGGACATAAGTGTTTTCTTCCCCACATCATTTGCATGCGTGGTATAATAGTTAAGTGAATATACAAATATTGGAGGAACTCAAATATATGATTACATTGAAATCACCTCGCGAAATTGAAGCAATGGAAGAAGCAGGAAAGATTCTTGCGGATATTCATGTTGCTTTGCGAG
The DNA here is from genome assembly GCF_003955755.1 of Jeotgalibaca ciconiae. Classification (NCBI taxonomy): domain Bacteria; kingdom Bacillati; phylum Bacillota; class Bacilli; order Lactobacillales; family Carnobacteriaceae; genus Jeotgalibaca; species Jeotgalibaca ciconiae. Next base: position 1,971,305 of record NZ_CP034465.1, read on the forward strand.
ATTTTATTAAACCAGGCATAAGCACAATGGAAATAAATGATTTTGTGCAAAAAAGAATCGAAGATGCTGGCGCTATTCCAGAACAAATTGGCTATGAAGGCTATGAATTTGCGACATGTACAAGCTTGAATGATGAAATTTGTCATGGATTTCCAGGGAAAAAAGAAATTCTGAAAGATGGCGACTTATTAAAAGTTGATACAGTCGTTAACTACAATGGCGCTATGGCAGATTCATGCTGGTGTTACGTTGTCGGCGAATCTAAAGATCCTCAAGTAAATCACTTGATGGAAGTAACTGAAAAAGCATTGTACTTGGGAATTGAGCAAGCAATTCCAGGTAACCGTATTGGTGATATCGGCCATGCAATCCAAGCATACGTAGAAGCAGAAGGCTTCTCTGTTGTCCGTGAATTCATTGGACACGGTATCGGACCAACAATGCATGAAGGTCCATCTGTACCACATTACGGCGAAGCAGGAAAAGGTCTACGACTAAAAGAAGGCATGACAATCACCATTGAGCCGATGGTTAATACCGGCACATGGAGATCGAAAATGGACAAAAATGGTTGGACTGCCCGCACATTAGATGGCGGATTAAGCTGCCAATTCGAACATACTATCGCAATCACTGCAGATGGTCCAAAGATTCTGACAAAACAAGACTAATTTAAAATGCATCTTTCTCAATGATTATTTGTGGGAGATGCTTTTTTCAATTGAACGGTATAATAGAATGATAATTTTCCGGCACAAAATGATTCTTGAATCAAGTAATGCTGTGATCAAACAAGAGTGAATAGTCTAATGCCATCGGAACGGCTATTCTTTGATGTTTTTTTGAGAATAGAGAGTGATGAGGGGGTACGAGAGTGGCTAAGAAGAGAAAAAAGAATAAAAGAAAAGATTCCAAGCTAGAATTTAATTCAGAATCAAATGAAGATTTTTTCTATATTGCTGGATATACATCATGGGGATTTCCATATGGTACAAGCTGGGAAGAAGCAGAAGAGCAAAGAATTCTAGAGGAAGAAAGCGACAGTGAAAGAAAAAAACTGGATTATCCATTTTAAGAAGTAGGAACGAGCTGGAGCAAGTATGCAAATACTGCTCCAGCTCGTTTTTTGAGCGAAGGATAGTCGAATCGTCCTAAGAGTACTTTTTTGTTTCATAAAAAGAGAAATCTTCCATCTGGATTCTCCTCCAAACAGGAACTCCAGCATCTTTTAGAGTATGGGACTGGAAAATAACATGGCTCTGTTTGTCAATAATTGTACTGTAACAAAATAACAAAGCTCCGAAAATCATTGTCATTCTTACTTTGAAGCAGACATGGTATACATAAAAGGGTTATTTGTACCACAGCTCTTTTATATATGGTACAGTAATAGCAATAAAAGTTACCATTAAAAAATCAGAATTGAAAGGAGGGAGAAGTTTGAGCAATGAAATGAAAGAGCAAAACAAGTCCATTTCAAAGCGAATGAAGAAACTTTCTCGGCTGACGGTAGAAGAAAAAACAAACGAAATCAGGTACGCAGACCTGACCGATGAAGAAGAAGAGTTATTAAATCAGCTAGTCCAAAAAGTTCGAAATCGTATGGGAATGACCTTTGTAACAGATGCACATCAACTTTCCTTGCTTAAGGAATTCAATCTACAATTCGATCGACTAAATGGTTTACAAGTTCTTCAAGAAATACTTAACAATGAGGATTATATTTTGACAAAAAGCTTTCCTGATATCGTTTTGAAAAAAATAAGCAACTTTCCGTTGTATGAAGAGATACTGCCACTCACCGAAGCAGATGAGAAAACAAGGATATGGAAGGAATTTCTCACTAAACACTCAGCAAGGTTATTTCATCAGTTAGGATATAAAAAAATTACCACAGGACTGTATAATAAAAAAAGTATTCCAGAAGATTTACCCTATATTTTCTATATAAAGTATCCTAGATTTGTATTTGGACATGAAACAGCTTTGTATTACCATGGCATTACCGATGTACCCCCAAAAAAATATGTGGTAAAAGTGGAGCCTTCCTATAATCCGAGGATAACGATTTATCCAGAACAAGTGGAGGTCATACGTAGCAGGGATATAGTGGGAGAAGACGAAATTGTAATGGTGGAGACCGCTTATGGCAACAAAATTCCTGTAACAGATATTTATCGCACCCTCTGTGATGTGATAAATCCTCGTTATTCAATCAATGAAACAGTAAAGGGGAAAGTCCTTATGGAATATATGAAGAGAAATGATGCTGAGCCCCAAATATTATTACAGAAAGCGCGTGATATGGGAATTGACCAATTTATCTTACCAATTATCGAAGTACTTTCAGATAACGAAATCAGATGATTTATAAGTATTTAACTAAAAAAAGCATAAAAAATGAAAGCGGTATAAAAAGTGAGGTGGATAAAAACGTAGAAACACTAAATAATAAATTTCTTCATAATAGAAGTTATGCCGTTACAAAAATAGAAATCAATTACTTAACCAGGAGGGTTTAAAATGAAAAAGAAATTACTACTATCATCAATTATGACAATTAGTTTGTTTACGTTGGCAGGATGTGGAAATTCAGGAGGAAATTCTTCGGATCAAGTAACCTTGTATGTTTCAGGAGATGTTACAGAAGGAAATGCCTATTCAAAAATGGCTGAAAAATATGAAGAAGAGACGGGTGTCCATGTTGAAGTAACGGACATTCCATACGCAGATTTGACAACCAAAATCTCGACAGCTGTGCAATCGAATGATGCGCCTGATGTAGCTAGAGTATCGGGAGTAGTTCCAGATTGGTCAGAATATTTAATGGATCTTTCTGATGTTGCGGAAGAATCGAAAACAATTGAATCGATGACGATTAGAGATGAAGAAGGAAATGTAAAAGCACTACCAACTGATGTAACAGCCGTAGGAATGTTTATTAATACCGATTTATTTGATGAAGCAGGAGTTGCTTATCCGATGTCTGAAGATGAGATTTGGACGTGGGATGAGTTTTTAGCAGATATTGAAGAAGTGATGGAAAAAACTGACGCTCGATTTGGATTTGTGATGGATGCTTCAGATCACCGCCTGCGTGCTTTTACTTATCAGTTTGGCGGGAAAGACTTTTTCTTAAATGAAGACGAAACTTCTTATACAACAGACGACGAAACAATCTCGGCGCTTGAAAAATTCTATGAATTAAACAATAACGGAGTGATGCCAAAATCAGTTTGGACTGCTGGAGAAGATGCAGCATCAATGTTCAAGAGTGGACAGATTCCAGCTTATATTTCAGGCAGCTGGCAAATTAAAGACTTTTCAGAAAATATTGATTTCAATTGGAAGGCCGTCTATATGCCTTTTGAAGATGTAAGAGCAACAAATATGGGCGGAAACTTCATGGTCGGTTTCGAAAACAGTTCAAACTCTGAAGGAGGAAAAGCCTTTATTGAATGGTTGTATCAACCTGAAAATTATACAGAGCTTGCAACTTATGCTGGTTACTTACCTGCATTAGAAGATGTTGCCGTAAATTATGAAGGTGGACAAGAAGCATATGATATCTATACTCAAGAAATTGCTGCAACAGATGAAATTTCTGGAAAGCAAACATCTGACCAAGTAACAAAGACAATGAGAGGATACACAGGATTAACAGGCAGCTATAGAGATTCTGTTGTTCAATACTTAAATGATGAAATTGATATCGATACGGTTATTGAAAACACAATCAAAGATTACAACGAAGGCTATCTAGAAAAATAAAGCACAAGCTAGATTCTACCTATCACGTGATAGGTAGAATCTAGCTTATCATCTATGAAGGAAATACAAGTTCCACTGTAACTTATGAAGGAACTCCTGATATCGAAAATGAAGGAGGAAGCTAAATGCAATCTAAACTAAAGAAAAATAAATGGCCGCTGATTTTTACGGGAACAAATATGATTTTATTTTTTTTGTTTTTCTTTTTGCCAGCCATATTGGGTTTTTACTATTCATTAACAGACTATAAAGGTTACTCCACAGCAAATTTCATTGGTTTTGAAAACTATACAGAATTATTCCAAGATCCAAGTTTTTATAAAGCAATGCTGCGAACCTTTCGATATGCAATAACACTTGTACCTATTGTTTATGTATCGTCACTCGCAATTGCCTTATTATTGAACAGCAATTACGCAAAAGGGAAAGTGTTGGGAAAGATAATCATTTTCCTTCCTTGGACAATCTCGGGGATCATAGCAGGGGTTATTTGGAAATGGCTTTTTGGAGAGCATTTCGGATTTATTAACTATATAATTTCAGTCGCAGGCGGCGAAGCCGTTCCATGGTTCACAAATGCAAATGCAGCTTTTGCTGTTATTATTATGGCTGCTGTTTGGGGCGGAACAGCCTTCAACATGCTCCAATTTAGTAACGCGCTTAAAAATATTCCTGCCTCTTTGTACGAAGCAGCGGAAATGGATGGTGCAAATAGTTCGCAGAAATTTTGGAATATTACATTACCGGCAATAAAGCCCACGTCCTTTATGGTGATTCTACTGGCTTCAATTGGTTCGATGAAAGAATTCGCTCTCGTACAATCATTAACAGATGGTGGTCCTGGAACGGACAATGTTTTTATCGTTCAGTATATTTATCAAACCGGTTTTGAAAAAATGCGAGTAGGCTATGCAAGTGCCGCATCAATGGTACTATTCGCTATTCTCTTGATACTAGGACTTATACAAATGAAGATAGGAGGGAATAAAGGTGAATAAAAAAACATATAACATCTCAAAGCTGCATGATAAAACATCCACAGTTTTACTCACAACTGCATTGATCATTATAGCTCTACTTTACCTATTCCCGCTCGTGTGGTTTGTGCTTAGCTCGTTTAAGCCCGGCTCAGAATTATTTGCTTATCCTCTAAGCGTTTTACCCAGAAATCCAACGGCTGGAAACTATAGCGACGCTTGGAACAGCTTAGATTTTCCGCGTCTATTTGGAAATACACTAATTTCATCAGTTGTAACGACCTTTTTGACCATTATCGCAAGTGCCACCTGTGGGTATGCATTTGCAAAATATGATCAGAAATGGCTGAGTTTTTTCTTTGTTTGTATTATTGCAACAACGATGTTGCCTACGGAAGTAATTATGAATCCTGTTTTTATTGTAATTCGGAAATTAGGACTTTATGACAGTCTTGCAGGAATTATTATTCCTTCAATTAATACAGCTACAGGCATTTTTATGTTCCGAACATTTTTTGTATCGATACCGGATGATTTAGTTGAATCCGCGCGAATGGACGGTGCTTCTGACGGTCGTATCTTTTTCAATATTATGCTACCCATCGCGAAACCAGTGATTCTGACTCTCAGTATTTTTTCCTTTCAATGGAGATGGAATGACTATATTTGGCCATTAATCGTATTGAATAATCCTAAAAATTATACGATACAGGTTGCTTTAAGAAGTTTAGTTGGTGCAGAAAATATCAATTGGACGATCTTGATTGCGTCATCCGTTGTTTCGATTATACCGTTGTTGCTTGTATTTATCGTATTTCAACGCTACATTACCGATTCAAATGCTACAAGCGGTCTGAAAGGGTAAGATTCAGTAAGAAAGCTGCAAGGTGTTTTTGAGGCACCACTAGCTCAGTTTTGCTAATATTTGAAAAAGAAAAAATGATAAAATATAAAATAGGGGGTTGGCCTTTAGGTCAGCCTTTTTATGTAGACTAGGGGATTATAAGTTCAGCCATCAATGTCTAGCTCCCAAGTCCTGACCTAGTGAAAAAAAGATAAATTTGCCCCATTGCGCGCTTCGCTGCTCATTCAGGGTCAAATTTCCTATTTTTTCATAGGTCAAGGCGGACTTGTCCGCTTTTCTTATATGTCAAAGGGTGATTAATGATTGAATCGCTACAACTAATATACTCTCGTTTTTGCGTCCTCTGCTATAATAGAAGTATATAAAAATTCTAAAAAGAGGAAAGGGAGATTTCTTGATGGATGAAGATTTTTTTCGTAAGAGTGATATGTATCACGATTTATATTATGTCACAAAAGGAAGAGAAAGATGCACACCGAAGCATAGTTACGGGCCTATGATACGAGAATACTTCCTCTTGCATATCGTACTTGATGGAAAGGGGGCTTTCCACACGAAAAATTCGAAATATCTTCTAGAACCTGGTCAATTTTTCATGATTTTTCCTGGCGAGCAAACGTTTTACGAAGCAGATGAAGAAAATCCATGGGAGTATATCTGGTTTGGTTTCAGTGGAAAGGTTGCAAAAAAAATCTTGTCCACAATTGGGATTACACCCGAGATGCCCATCGGTTCAATCCAGAGTTTTCATGAATCAAAATATGTAATCGAAGAAATGTCCTCCATGGACCCCTTCACGGTCATTTCCAGGCTGAAGCTCCAAGGAAAGTTATACGAGCTATTTTCTTTGCTTGCCAATGATGACCATGTTCGGTTGAATGAAGAGAAGCCCTTCGATAAAGTGAACAAGCGCTTAGTGTATACAGAAAATGCAATAAAAATCATACGAGAAAAATATAGTGATACTGATTTTTTAATAAGAGATATCTCAAAGGAACTGTCATTGAATGAATCTTATTTAGCTTCTGTATTCAAACAAACAACAGGCAAGACGCTACACGAATATTTAATGGCCTATCGTATACAAAAAAGTAGGGACTATCTCGAAACGACAGATAGTGGCATTGCGGAAGTAGCAGAAAAAGTAGGATACAAAAATCCACTCAGTTATACTCGAATATTCAAAAAAACAATGGGAATGACGCCCAAAGAATACAAAAAAGCACGAAAACAACGATAAAAGACAAAAGGAGCTGATTCTAATCAGTCCTTTTTTATCGAGTGGGCCATTCTTAATTTTCCACCATCCATGTCTAGCTACCAAGTTCAGGGTGAATAAAAAATGTAACCTTCATGGGTTTTTAAAACGGTGAAAGTTACACTTTTAGGGAAAGTGGGAGCTTCAGAGCTGAAAAAAGTTATGAAAGTGTCTATTTTCGAAAAAGTGTAACCTTCAGCACTATTTTGCTGCTTGAAGGTTACACTTTTTGTGCAGCATTAAAGTCAATCAACAAAATTGTAGGGTTTCACTGGATTGAAGATATTTAATGAACGGCCATAGGGTGTTATGATTATATCAACAAATGTAAAGCGCTTTCTAATAGGCTTAAAAAAAGAAAAAGAGGGTATGGAAATGGTAAAAAATAAATGGAAAAAAATAGGATTTTCTTTAACAATGGCTTCCTCGCTATTCTTGGCAGCTTGTGGTGGAAGTGGTGGAGAAGAGTCGGCAAATGGTGGAAATGCAGGAAACGGCAAGCAAGTAGAGCTGACCTACATGATTTGGGACACAGGACAAGAACCAGGAATGTCAGCGATCGCTGATGCATTTAATGAGCAAAACCCTGATATTCATGTCGATGTGGAAGTAACACCTTGGGATCAGTATTGGACAAAATTAGAGTCTTCCGCTCAAGGGGGCAGCATGCCGGATGTGTTCTGGATGCATTCAAATGAAATCGCTAAATACTCAGAAGGAAATGTCTTGATGGACTTGACGGAAGAATTTAATTCAAACGAAACGTTGGAACTTGATGATTATCCGGATGAATTAGTTGAACTATATACAGTTGACAACCAATTACTGGCAGTTCCAAAAGATTTCGATACAGTGGGACTCTGGTACAACAAAGAATTATTTGATGAAGCAGGTCTAGCGTATCCAGATGATACATGGACGTGGGATGATTTACTTACAGCAGCACAAGAACTGACTGACAAAGAGGCAGGAATCTACGGCATTCTGGCACCTTTAAACCGTCAAGAAGGCTACCATAATTTTATTTATCAAAATGGCGGGCAAGTTCTTTCGGATGATAAAACAGAATCTGGTTTTCGCGATCAAGCAACAATTGAAGCTGTACAATGGTACGCTGACTTGAGTGTGAAACATGGTGTATCGCCAAGCTCTAGCCAATTTGCAGACAATACGAATATGTCTTACTTCCAATCAGGACGCGGTGCCATGGCGTTGTTCGGCACATGGATGACAGCAGAAATCGCGTCAAATGAATATACAAATGAGCATGCAGATGTAACAGTTCTGCCTCAAGAGAAAGAACGCGCATCGATCTTTAATGGCCTAGCGAATTCTGTTTCAGCATCTACAAAACATCCAGAAGAAGCCTTGCGATTCTTGGAGTTTTTATCATCTGAAGAAGGGATGACCATTCAAGGAGAAAATGGTAGTGCAATTCCGGCACTCAAAGGGACAGAAACTTCATACTTGGAAGCATTCCCACAATTCAATATGCAAGCATTCATTGATCAAATGGATTACCGAGTGATAAAACCTTATTCAAAATTGACAACAAGTTGGGAAAAGGCTGAAAATGATGCATTGATTCCTGTATTTAACGGAACTTCAACAGTAGAAGAAGCAGCAGAGACATTAAGTACATCTGTAGAAGCGATACTGGAAACTGAAAATTAAAAAATTAGAAACAGACGCTCCACTCATGAGCAATCATGAGTGAAGTTTCTTCATATATGAGGAGGGTTTATTATGAGCGAAATAGCTGATGCCGGAAAAATGAAAACAACAAGTAAAAAAGAACAAAGAGAAAAGAGAAACATGACATTCTGGGGATGGGCACTCATTGCCCCTACAGCAATTGGCTTACTCGTTTTGAACATCGTGCCGGTTATTCAAACATTTATCATGAGTTTTCAAAGCGTCAGTACTTTTGGCGTTTCTACATGGATTGGCTCGGCAAATTATGTACGGATGTTAGGGGATCCGGAATTTTGGGCTTCCTTACAAAATACATTCGTTTATGGCATTGTCCAAGTACCTGTCACGGTTATCTTGTCAACCATAGCAGCCGTTTTGGTCAATAAAAAAATCAAAGGAATCCAAGTATACCGCACCATTTATTTCTTGCCGATGATTGCCGCTCCAGCTGCTGTAGCAATGGTATGGAGATGGATGTATAACTCAGAATACGGTTTGATTAATGTGCTGCTTGAAAAAATAGGATTTTCTGGAAATATCCAGTGGTTATCCAATCCGAATGTGGTGATTTGGTCACTTATTATCGTGGGAGTCTGGTCGAGTGTTGGTTACAATATGATTTTACTGCTGGCAGGATTACAAGAGATTCCCAAATCTTACTATGAAGCAGCAACAGTCGATGGAGCTGGTCCGATGAAACAATTCTTTTATGTCACATTACCCTTACTGACTCCGCAACTTTTTTTCGTTCTGGTCACAAGCGTTATCAGCGCATTCCAAGTATTCGACTTGATCTTTGTTATGTTTGATGTAACCAATCCAGCTCTTAGACATGTACAATCCTTAGTTTACAAATTTTATAATGAATCTTTTGTGCTAAATAGTAGAGGGTACGGCGCAGCAATTGTCGTTGTATTAGTTATTTTTATCATGATTATTACCGCAATCCAGTTAATCGTTCAGAAAAAATGGGTCAACTATGACTAGGAGGGGAAACAGCTATGCTTAACGAGCCAAAAAAGACTTCAAAATTTTTTATTCATCTCACATTAATGGTGGGTGCAATTGCGATGATTCTTCCTTTCCTTTGGATGTTCCTGACGTCAGGTAAAACACAGGCAGAATCAACCATGATTCCACCTGCCATTTTCCCGGAAAACTTCAAATGGGGAAATTATTCCAGAGTTTGGAATGCACTGCCATTTGTTAAATTTTATTGGAATACAGGACTCATGATTGCAGGGAGAGTTCTCTTTTCAACCGTATTTAGTGCTATGGCAGCTTTCTCGGTTGCAAAATTAGAATTTCCAGGGAAGAATTTATTTTTCTGGTTAGTACTGACACAAATGATGATTCCGTCTCAAATCTTTATCACACCACAATATTTACTAGTACAGAAACTAGGTCTCTTGAATTCAGTTACAGCGCTGATTATCCCAGGAATTGTCTCGGCATTTGGAACATTTTTGCTGCGCCAATTCTTTATGCAGCTGCCCGATGACATGATGGAAGCTGCAAAACTTGATGGTGCAAATATCGGACAGATTTTCTTGAAAATCTATATGCCGCTTGCGCGATCGGGTCTTGTATCACTTGGTATCTTTACTGCTCTTTTTGCCTACAAAGATCTAATGTGGCCATTAATTGTCAATATCTCACAAGATAAAATGACTCTATCTGCCGGCTTATCTAATTTACAAGGACAATTCATGACGAATTATCCTGAACTGATGGCGGGTTCGGTTATTTCCATTTTACCAATGATTATTCTATATATTATTTTCCAAAAACAATTTATTGAAGGAATTGCTAATACAGGTGGAAAATAGAAAGGTCCGTGCAGAAATGAAAATTAAAAATGAAGTAATGCTCATCACTTACCCCGACAGTCTGGGGTCGAATTTAAAAGATTTAAAGTATGTATTGGAAGCCCATTTAAAAGAGGTCGTGGGAGGAGTTCATATTTTACCGTTTTATCCTTCATCAGGGGATAGAGGATTTGCTCCGATGGATTATACAAAGGTGGATGAACCCTTTGGTACATGGGAAGATATCCGAGAAATCAGTAATGAGTTTTATACCATGTACGAATTTATGATTAACCATATTTCGAAAGAATCCGTCTATTTTAAAGATTTTATCGAGAAGAAAGAGGAATCACCTTACAAAGATTTATTTATCCGTTATTCTGATTATTGGCCGGAAAACAGGCCGACCGAAAGAGATATTGATTTGATCTATAAACGAAAAGACAAAGCGCCGTTTATCGACGTGACTTTTAAGGATGGTTCAACCGACCAAGTTTGGTGTACATTTTCAGAAGAACAAATCGATTTAGATGTACGGACAGAAGCAACTCGTAAATTTGTAAGAGAAACATTAGAATTTCTTGCTCAGCAAGGAGCGTCCATTATTCGTTTAGATGCTTTTGCCTACGCCATTAAAAAACTGGATACCAATTGCTTCTTTGTCGAACCGGAAATTTGGGAGCTGTTAGATTGGTGCCGTGATATTCTGGAAAAACATGAAATTGTTCTACTGCCTGAAATTCATGAACACTATACAATCCAAGAAAAAATAGCTGACAAAGGATACCCCGTTTATGATTTTGCACTGCCGATGCTTGTCTTGCATGCTTTATACAGCGGCAGAAGCGAACGTTTAGCACATTGGCTAAAGGCATGCCCGCGAAAACAATTTACGACGTTGGACACGCATGACGGTATTGGTGTGGTAGATGTAAAAGATTTGCTTACGGAAGAAGAAGTGGAGTTCACCGTCAACTCTTTGTATGAAAAAGGTGCCAATGTTAAACGCGTATACAGTTCGGAAGAGTACAATAACCTGGATATCTATCAAATAAATTGTACATATTATTCAGCCTTGGGGAATGACGATCAAGCATATTTGTTGGCTCGCGCTATCCAGATGTTTGCTCCTGGTATTCCACAAGTTTACTATGTTGGATTATTTGCAGGCGAAAATGACATTGAGCTTCTTGAACAAACAAAAGAGGGAAGAGACATCAATCGTCATTACTATTCTTTAGAAGAAATAGAAAAGGAACTGGAACGTCCTGTCGTACAAGAACTCTTTGATTTGATGAAGTTCAGAAATCAGTCCAAAGCTTTTGATGGGACTGTGGATGTTCAAACTACATTCGATCACCTTCTAAAAATAACCTGGACAAATGGCGATTCAAAAGCTGTCTTGGAAGCAAATTTAGCAGACAAAACCTTTAAAATATACTAATGGAGTGATGAAAAAACATGGCAATCAAATACATAGAAGAGCTACAAACTTTTCATTTATCAAATAGAAAAATCAGTTATGTTTTAGCAATTGAAGAAGAAAAATATTTGACCCATCAATACTGGGGGCAAAAACTGAACGAAGTGCATACTAGAACGGTCTATCCGCAAAAAAACACTTCTTTCTTTGCCAATCCTTCTCATGTCACTGATCGACAATTTTCTTTAGGAGTATTACAACAGGAATTTCCAGGAACAGATATAGCCGATAACCGAGAGTCGGCTTATAGTTATACAGATAAAGAGGGCCACCGAGCGAATCAATTAGAGTATAAAGAGTACAAAATCACAAAAGGCAAGAAAAAACTTGAAGGATTACCACAAACTTATGTAACTGAAGAGTCCCAAGCTGAAACGCTAGAGATTACCCTTGTGGATGACATTACAGGTATGGAAGCAATTTTATCGTATACAATCTTTGAAGATTTACCGATTCTTACAAGATCGGTTCAATTTAAAAATACAAGTCAAGAAGCGTTGAAGTTGAATCGTGCCTTGAGTATGTCTGTTGATTTTCTAGATTCCGAATATGATTTGATTCAATTACCAGGTTCATGGGGACGAGAAAGAGAAATCGTTCGTTCACCAATTGTTCGCGGTATTCATAAAATCGACAGCAAACGCGGAACAACCAGTCATACTTACCAGCCATTCCTAGCGTTAGCTAGACCAGAAACAACCGAACAATCAGGAGAAGTGTTTGGCATTCATTTTGTATATAGCGGAGAATTTATGGGGAATGTGGAAGTTGACTCTTATTCTCAAACGCGCATTCAGATGGGGATTAACCCGGAGCACTTTGAATGGCAATTAAATCCGGCAGATGTTTTCCAAACACCGGAAGTTGTTATGGTATACAGTAATGAAGGGCTTAATGGGATGTCTCATGGGCTGCATGAATTGTATCAAAACCATTTGGTCCGTGGAAAGCATCAACATCTTGAACGCCCAGTACTTATTAACAACTGGGAAGGAACCTATTTTGATTTCACCGAAGAAAAAATTCTGGAAATGGCTGGAAGTGCAGCTGATTTAGGAGTAGATCTCTTTGTACTAGATGACGGCTGGTTTGGAAAGCGAGATGATGATGAACGATCGCTAGGAGACTGGTTTGTGAATGAGGCAAAATTACCAAATGGCCTCAAATCATTAAGTGATGAAATCCATCAATTAGGAATGAAGTTTGGATTGTGGTTTGAACCAGAAATGATTTCAGAAGATAGTGAATTGTATCGTGCACATCCAGATTGGTGTATCCACACACCGAACCGGACGCGTTCTCTAGGCAGAACACAATATGTATTGGATTTCAGCAGAAAAGAAGTGCGCGACAATATCCTTGGACAAATGAAGAAAATTCTTGATGAAGTTCCGATCGATTACATTAAATGGGACTACAACCGCAATATGACAGAACTTGTATCGGGAGAAATGACCCACCGTTATATGTTGGGGCTGTATGAGTTAATGGAAGAATTAGTAACTGCTTATCCAAATATTTTATTCGAAAGCTGTTCTGGTGGCGGCGGACGTTATGATCCAGGAATGCTTTATTACATGCCGCAAACATGGACAAGTGATAATACAGACGCGGCTGCTCGTTTGGAGATTCAATATGGAACAAGTTTGATTATGCCGATTAGCTCCATGGGATCTCATGTGTCAGCTATACCAAACCACCAAGTCAATCGTATGACGAGCCTTAAGATGCGTGGAGATGTTGCAATGTCAGGGAATCTGGGTTACGAACTAGACATCACAACTCTATCGGAAGCTGAGAAGCTTGAAGTGAAAGAACAAATCAAGTTTTATAAAAAACATCGTAGACTGATTCAATTCGGGACATTCTCCCGCATTCTAAGCCCATTTGATGGAAAAAATCATACAGCTTGGATTGTAGTAGACGAGGATCAGAACGAAGCAATCTATACGTATTTCCAAATCATGGATAAAGCAAACAAAGCAAGTAAACGAGTAAAATTGACTGGTTTAGATACACAAAAGAAATACCAATTGAATGACGGAAGAGTATTCGGCGGAGACGAGCTGATGTACAAAGGGATTTTTATCGATCCAGATTTATTTGGAGACTATCAAAGCAGACAAATTTATTTGAAATCAATTGATTAGAACGGTAAGAAGGGAGTAAGGGAAACCTTATTCTCTTTTTTTTTGTAGACTAGGGAATTATAAGTTCAGCCATCAATGTCTAGCTCCCAAGTCCTGGCCTAGTGAAAAAAAGATAAATTTGCCCCATTGCGTGCTTCGCTACTCATTCAGGGTCAAATTTCCTATTTTTTCATAGGCCAAGGCAGACTTGTCCGCTTTTCTAAAAATGACTATTTGGAGTTTTATCAGGTAAATAGATCCAATAATCTAAGTGTTTTCCTATGAGATTTTTGGTTTGCAAATATTGATGCGTTTATAGAAACAGACGTTCAGATAGAATTTTGAATATGTCTAGCTCTCAAGCCAGATTTTCTGCTTTTCTACTAGCCTAAAGAGAAGCTATCATTTGTAATAGAAACTCCTGACTCACTATAATAGAAGCAACAAGATGCGGAGGAAGGAGGATCTCAAATGAAGAAAAAAGAAGATAAAAACCAGTCCGAAGAAATCATCATCAAAAAGAAAACGGTGAAAGAGATAAAGAAAATAAAAGTACCCATTAAAAAAGAAGAGTTAATTGTAACAGAGAGAAATCAAGTGAAAAACAAAAAAGGTGAAATAGAGTGGGAAGAGAAAACGACTACCATTCCATTGAAGGAAGAAAAAGTGGACGTAGAAGTGACACCTGTTGAAAAAGAATACATTGTGGTGGAAAAAAGAGAAACAGAGTGAATTTTCTTCGCTGTGAAAGGGCTATTATTTGAAGGTGAAATTCGTTACTGTTATACTAAAATTAGTACTAGAAGTTTCCTATATTCATAATCAGAAGGAGGAAAATAGTGTTATGAACAGAATTGTAGAAGGAAGTTATGTAAGGGTGGACGATGCACTGAGAGCAGTAGAGCGGTTGAGAGACCAAGGCTACAGCAAAAATAGCATCACTCTCATTGCTAATGAAAGTGTGAGAAATTCCATTCCTTATACGATGGATGCAGAAGTAACGACAGACACGGACATGAGAGACAACGTACACGACGATGATCGATCACTCTGGGAAAAAATTAAAGATGCATTTACGATGGATGATGACTATGATGTCAATCGTTATGATGACCCTGAATACAATACAGATGATGACCCATTGTTCGAATATAGAAGTGATATCGAACAAGGGAACATTCTTCTTTTAATTGATGAGGATGCATCAAGGAATACAACTGTAGACACGACCTTAACTGATGATACAAGAGCTACGGATCCTTTATTAACAGAAGACATGGATGTAGATGTGAATGCAACAGATCCACTGTTAACGGAAGATGTGGATATGGATCCAACAGTTCCTGCACCTCCTTTAGACGATGACTATCTTACAGACGAAAATGAAGAAACGATTCGTTTGAGAGAAGAACGTCTTGACGTAGGTACTCAAGAAGTTCAAACAGGAGAAGTTCGCCTAGGCAAGCATGTTACCGAAGAAACGGAAACGATTGATGTTCCAGTAACTCACGAAGAAGTAATCGTGGAAAGACATCCAGTGAGAGATTCTCATTCAACAGATGAGACCATTACGGATATTGATGGAACAGAAGAAGTAGTAATCCCCGTTACGGAAGAACAAGTGAACGTCCAAAAACATACGGATGTTGTAGAAGAAGTGGATGTTCGTAAAGAAAAAGTTACGGAACAAAAGAAAGTTTCTGATACCGTTCGTAAAGAAGAATTGGATATCGACTCTTCAGGAGATGTTCGTATAGAAGATGAAGACGAGGACTTAAACCGTCCTTTGTAAACATAGAGAAAAATAAATGAAGCATCAGAAGCTTTGGTTTCTGATGCTTTTTCATAGACTAGGGGATTATAAGTTCAGCCATCAATGTCTAGCTCCCAAGTCCTGACCTAGTGAAAAAAAGATAAATTTGCCCCATTGCGCGCTTCGCTGCTCGCTAACGCATATCATTCGACTAACCCGCTGAAGCGTGAAGTCTCCTGACAATTCAGGGTCAAATTTCCTATTTTTTCATAGGCCAAGGCGGACTTGTCCGCTTTTCTTATATTTAATGGAAGAATTTGAACTTGAAAAACATCACCGAGTAATGTGTTCGGCTAAAAGGTCTCCTCTATCTTTATGTGCGAAAATCCTTTATTCTATAGAAAAAGATAAATAAAGGAAGCGAAAGCATAGTGGAAGGAAAAAGAACACTCCAATTAATGGGGACAAAAATCCAACTTTGGGTAAGTCACGAGAACTATGAGGATTTGTTGGATGAGGCTGAAAAAAAACTCATTTCCTATGAGCAGCGATTCAGTGCCAATGACTCCTCTTCTGATTTGATGAAAGTGAACCGAGCTGCCGGAGTATCGCCGGTTCATGTGGATCAGGAATTGTTTGAGTTAATTTCTATCGGAAAGAGACAGAGCCTTATTAAAGGAAGTTCGCTAAATATTGCGATTGGTCCTCTGATTCAAGCGTGGCGTATTGGCTTTCAAGATGTTCATTATCCAGGTGATTCAAAGATTCAAGAACTTTTGAAAATTATTAATCCGCAGAAAATCCAACTTTCTGAAACAGAACAAACAGTCTTTCTTGAAGAAAAAGGAATGGCCATTGATTTAGGAGCACTTGCGAAAGGGTACTTTGCAGATAACATAATTGCTTTTTTCAGACAGCAGGGAGCTCGAGGAGCTTTTATTGATTTAGGAGGAAATGTGCTGACATATGGAGTAACCCCAACTCAAAGTCACCAATGGCGAATAGGGATCCAAAATCCGTTTTTACCTAGAGGAAATTATGCAGCAGCAGTCGATGTTAGAAATCAATCGATAGTAACTTCAGGAATCTACGAGCGCAGCTTTGAATGGAATAATCGAACCTATCACCATATTTTTAACAGCCAGACTGGTTATCCTATTCAAACAGATCTTGCCAGTATCACGATTATTTCTGACCAATCTTTGGATGGAGAAATTTGGACGACTCGTCTATTTGGGAAAAAGGCCACGACAATCATTGCGGAAATCAATCAGATTCCTGATCTTGAAGGGATTGTCATTACTACGCAAGGAGAACTAGCCTACTCAAAAGGATTGGTAGATCGCATCCATCTTTTTTGACAGCGCATTTGACCTAGTTATCCCCAAAAATAAAGTACAGCGGCAAAAATCGCTCTGTACTTTCTAAAAAGGGCAAAAAGTAAAGTACAGCAGCGAAAATTGCCCTGTACTTTCTCAAAGCAGTAAAAAGAGACAACACAGCGTAAGAAATTCGTTTGTGTTGTCTCTTTTTCACATTCCTTCACTGATCTAACTCATCCTCATGTAAGTTAAACTGCAGATGATCCATAAAGGCTGCAATCAGCTTCTCCTCATCTGAATTCAATGTTTTATTTGCAGAGTGGGCGATAAAATAATCAAGAGAAATAAAGTCTAAGGGCATCGGATAGATATTGAAGCGATTATTTGTTTCACCAAGAGGAACACTTTCTGGAACAAATGTAACTCCAAGATTTTCTTTGGCCAGTTCAGCAACAGTAAAGATATTATTACTTTCCAAGATAATATCCGGCTGTATATTCAACTTTTTCACCAGATAATCAACTTGACGACGAATCGCAGAACCATGTGTTGTTAGCACCAATTTCTCTTGAAGCAGTTTTTTTAGAGAAATGCTTTGCGGATTTAAGAAATATTCTCCTTCTTGATAAACGCTGGCAGATTCTGGAATAATCGCAAAGTAGCGATGTTTGCCACGTGAATAGATCGTTAAATTTGGTGATAGTGCCTCGGGATTTTGACCAATAAAAAAATCTAATTCACCATTTAAAGCTTTTTGCTCGTTATAGTGAGGAAATTCTTCATGCAATTCGATGTGTACTTGCGGATACTCTTTTAGATACTCCGGCAGAAACAAAGGCAATAAATAAGTTCCTAAACTGGAGAGAATACCGATGCGAATCACAGTTTGTTCAGTGGACGAATATTTCGCAATCCGTTTACGAAAAACATCTTGTTCATTTTCTAACGAACTGAGATAACGATAATATTCTCTTCCTGCTTCTGTTAATTGGAGAGGGGATGACTGGCGATTGATAATCGCAATCCCAAGATTTTTTTCGACCCTTTTAATCACTTGAGTCAAATAAGGTTGAGAAATATACAATTCCTTAGCTGCTTTTGTGTAATTACCTTGTTTTAGTAGGGTATTTAAATATTGCAACATCTCTGGCGAGTTCATTTCGGTCATCCAACGATCCTCCTATTTTCTTTGCTTCATTATAACAAATTAGTTATCGAATGATAATTAAATAAATATTTCACAAAGTATCTTTTTTTGGATACAATCATAATCATAAAGATTGAAAACATAATATTCCTTTATGTGGATAGATTCACGGAAAAGATTTTCCAAAACTACATTCAATCTTATCTTTTTTTAGATTACATTGTGCGATAGCGCACAATAAGAGGAGCGGTTTTAATGAAATTAATCGGAATTGTTGGAACAAACTCGAACCAGTCAACTAATCGGAGGTTATTGCAGTTTATACAGAAGTCTTTTTCCGAAAAAGCTGACATTGAAATTTGTGAAATAAAAGATTTACCAGCATTTAATGAACCCAAGGAGCACACAGCCCCATCGGAGGTAAAAAAATTATCCGATAAAATTGAAGCGGCTGATGGTGTCATCATTAGTACACCGGAATATGACCATACGATCCCTGCAGCACTAAAAAGCGTCCTGGAGTGGTTATCTTATACAACCCGTCCATTAATTGACAAACCAGTAATGGTAGTGGGAGCCTCTCATGGTTCATTAGGCTCTTCAAGAGCTCAAGCTCATCTACGTCAGATTTTGGACGCACCGGAATTGAAAGCTCGTATCATGCCAAGCGCTGAGTTCTTACTAGGAAATTCTCTGGCTGCTTTTGATGAATCAGGAAACATGATTAGTGAAGACAAAAAGCAAGAATTAACGGAGTGCTTTGAAGAATTTTTGATGTTTGTAAAATTAACCAATCAATTACTCGAAGAACACGATTTTACAACAAGCAAGAAGAAAAAGTTTACTTGGGAACAGGCTGCGGATGGAGGAAATAACGAATGAAATTTATTGGAATTGTTGGAACGAATGCTAAAACTTCCTATAATCGAATGCTTTTGCAATTTATGAAAGAACATTTTAAGAAACAAGCGGAAATTGAAATCATGGAATTAACAGAAGTTCCGATGTTTAATGAATCAGAAGATCAAACGGATAGTGATGTTATTCAACTATTCAATTCAAAAATTATGGAAGCAGACGGGGTAATTATTGCAACTCCAGAGCACAATCATTCTATCCCATCAGCTTTGAAAAGTATTCTCGAATGGTTGTCTTTCAACTTGCATCCATTTGACGGGAAACCAGTGATGATTGTTGGAGCTTCTTACGACGTACAAGGTTCTTCGCGAGCGCAGCTTCATCTACGCCAAGTGCTGGACGCACCTGGAGTGAACGCAACGGTTATGCCGGGATCTGAATTTTTATTAGGGCGTGCTCATCAAGCATTTGATAAGGACGGAAATTTAAAGGATGAACGTACGATTGATTTCTTGGAAAGCTGTTTCTGGCGCTTTTTACGTTTCACAAAAGTAGCGAATCTTTTGAATGTTCCCGAAGAAGTAACATTCGAAGCTGGGGACTTTACGGTTACCGCTCCTGGACACAATGGCGATTTGCCAATGGTGGTTACATTATCAAAAGATCGCATTGAAAATATCGAAATCGATACATCTGGTGAGTCGGAAGGAATCGCTGATGTGGTGTTTACCCGCATTCCTCAACAAATCATTGAAGGTCAAACGTTGAATGTGGATGTGTTATCCGGCGCTTCCGTTACCAGTAATGGTGTTATAGATGGCGTTGCGAAAGCAGTCAAACTGGCTGGCGCAAATCCTGATATTTTGCGTAAACGTCCAAAAGCTCCGAGTGCAACTGACACAGAAGACATTGAATATACCACTGATGTAGTAGTAGTCGGTGCCGGCGGAGCAGGCTTAACAGCTGCAGCAACCATTTTACAAGAAGGAAAAAAAGTAATCGTAGTGGAAAAGTTCCCAGCAGTTGGTGGTAACACGGTTCGTACAGGCGGCCCTATGAATGCTGCGAACCCAGAATGGCAAAATGCTTTTTCTGAAATACCTGGAGAACGTCATACATTAGAAGAAATGATTGCAATCGACGAAAGTGAAATTGATGCAGAATACCTTGATGATTTTAAAAAGTTAAAAGAAGAAATAACGGCTTATCTGACAGAGAATGAGCCAAAAAAAGGCTACTTGTTTGATTCTGAACTGTTCTACCGGATGCAGACTTATCTTGGAGGAAAGCGTACGGACCAAGAAGGAAATATGATTTATGGACAATATGATTTAGTGAAAATATTGACAGGAAAATCTCTTGAATCCGTTAAATGGTTGGAATCAATCGGGGTAGAGTTTGATAAAAAAGAAGTGACGATGCCGGTTGGAGCTTTGTGGCGTCGTGGACATAAACCGCTAAAAAATGAAGGTTATGCTTTTGTTTCAGCCTTACAAAATTTCGTGGAAAAGAATGGCGGACAAATCATTACCGATACAGCAGTTAAAGAACTGATTATAGAAGATGGTGTGAGCGGAGTGATCGGAGAAGGGTCGAACGGTCAAAAAGTAACCGTACATGCAGATGCAGTCATTTTGGCATCAGGCGGATTCGGTGCAAATACGAAAATGTTAAAAGAATATAATACCTATTGGACTGAAATCGAAGACGATATCAAGACTTCTAATTCACCAGCAATTACAGGTGATGGAATTATTCTTGGCCAAAGCGCAGGAGCAGATTTGGTAGGGATGGGATTCTCTCAAATGATGCCGGTCTCCGATCCAGAAACAGGGGCGTTATTCAGTGGTTTGCAAGTACCACCTCAAAACTTTGTTATGGTTAATCAAAAAGGAAAACGTTTTGTGAATGAATACGGAAGTCGTGATACTTTGACTCAAGCAGCCATTGATAATGGCGGGTTATTCTACCTAATTGCTGATGATGAAATCAAAAAGACTGCCTATAATACTACCCAAGAAAAAATTGATAAACAAGTCGAAAACGGTACTTTATTCCGTGCTGATACATTAGAAGAATTAGCAGAACAATTGGCTATGGATCCTGTCATCCTAACAGATACCATCGATAAGTATAATTCTTATGTGGATGCTGGTAACGATCCTGATTTTGGTAAAAGTGCTTTTGACTTAAAAGTAGAAAAAGCGCCTTTCTACGCAACACCTAGAAAGCCAGCAGTACATCATACAATGGGTGGATTAAAAATAGATACAAAAACGCATGTCCTTAATGGAAAAGGAGAACAAATTGCTGGTTTATATGCCGCTGGAGAAGTAGCAGGTGGAATCCACGCAGGAAATCGTCTAGGCGGGAATTCATTGACAGATATTTTCACTTTTGGTCGAATCGCCGGTAAAGCAGCCGTTGAAGAAAGAACCAACAAATAAACCAAGCATTCGCTTTGAAAATGGAGGAAAACATGAATCAGAACATAAATCGTTGGCAAGTATTGGCAGCCTCAACAGCCGTACTGCTATGTACCGGTGCAATCTATGCTTTTAGTGTATTTGCAGGACCATTAAGTGCTTTAAAGGGATGGAGTATGGCGGAGATCATGTTGGCATTTACGATTAACTCTGCCATCAGTCCGATTCCCATGATTTTAGGCGGCTTTTTGACAGACAAAGGTTGGTCTAAAGCAACCATTACATTAGGCGGTTTGCTATTTGGTCTGGGATTTTTCTTGACCGGATTAGCAACCACTCCAGCCATGCTCTATCTTACATATGGAGTAATTGGAGGAATCGGCCAAGGTTTGGCTTATTCAGGAGGGCTTAGCAATACCATTAAATTGTTTCCCGATAAGAAAGGTTTAGCATCGGGCATAATCACAGCCGGAATGGGCGGCGCAGCAATTATTGCCGCACCGATTGGAAATTATTTAATAGAATCATACGATGTTGCTTCTGCCTTCCGTATTCTTGGAGTTGTTTACCTTGTCATTGTTGCAGCAGCTAGTTTCTTTATTAAAGCTGCACCAATTGGGTATCAACCAGCAGGCTGGACACCGCCTGTACAAGAAGGGAAAAATACAGGCAGCAAAAATTGGCAACAGATGCTTCAATCGCCATACTTCTACTTGATTTTCTTTATGTTATTTACGGGAGCTTTTTCAGGCTTAATGATCGCTTCAAATGCAGCGGTTATCGGCCAAGAAATGTTTGGTTTGACCGCCGCTATCTCTGCTTTTTATGTTAGTTTATATTCTTTCAGCAATTGTACAGGGCGTGTGGTTTGGGGAACAATCTCTGATAAACTTGGACGTAATAATACCTTGAACATCATCTTTGGCATGATTATCGTAGCCTTTGTTCTTTTGGTAATTGTCTCTTCTCCACTAGGATTTGCGATTGGAATTATTATTCTGGGACTTTGCTTCGGTGGTGTCATGGGAGTCTTTGCTCCACTTGTGATGGAAAACTTTGGGGCTCTTAACCAAGGAGTCAATTATGGTATTGTCTTTTGTGGTTATTCTGCAGCTGCCTTGTTCGGACCTAGAGTAGCAACAAGCATGGCTTCTGCCAACAATGGTAATTTCACGAACGCATTCTATGTGGCAATCCTGATTGCTTTAGTAGGTCTTGTATTGAATGTCTTATATATTCAAATGAAAAAAGCAGGACAAGCCAGCCTTGGCTCGAAAAAAATTTAAGAAATCACTTGATCGATTTAGAGTTACTTTTCAAAATAGCTAGTAATGTTCACCAAAGCGCTTTGTTGGAAGATTAATCTTGTTTCTTGTATGGTAAGGATAGAAGAAAGGTGGTTAATATGAAAAATTGGAAAAACCTGATGTTGTCAGGTATGGCTATTTTTGTACTGTCCTCCTGTGGTAATGATAATGGCGATGTTCAGCAGGGAACTGCAGAAGAAAGTGAAAGTCGTTCATCAGAAAGCATTCCCGCTTCTAGTCAACAAGAGAGTAGTGCAAGTACAACTGAATCTTCTAGCTCTGAACAAAATAGTCAAGCGGCTGACTCGACGACAGTAGATGTTTCTATGCAAGAGGCCGTTGATATTTATCTGAATGAATATCCGAATGCCCAAATAGAAGAGATTGAATTTGAGAAAGAGCATGGACGATGGATTTATGAGATTAGCGGTGCATTAGGTGATCGAGAGTATGAATTGGAGATCGATGCCGAAAGCGGAGAAATAGTAGACCGCGATGAAGACGATCTGGATCAAAACAATCGCTATCTGAATTTGGATAATATCATTGATCCCACAGAAGCTGTAGAAATTGCCCTTCAAGAAATTGGAGAGGACGCTATCCTTGATGGATGGGAATTAGAAGTAGAGACACACAACGGACAAGATGTTCCTGTGTATGAAATAGAATTTTCTAATGACAATCGCGAAGTTGATGTCCATGGTGAAACAGGAGAAATACTGGAAATCGACCATTAATTATATATTATAGTAGAAAAGCAGAATTCCTTGCGAGGATTTCTGCTTTTTTTAATAGACAAGGAGATCGGTTTCTGCCTTTTCACAGCTCATATTCGTGTTATTTCATCTACTGACGAGAGAGTTCGTACCCACTGGATGAGATAAGCAGCTAATATTGTCAAGTGAAGACCGCGCCGGATCCCCACTAAATGAGATTAGTCATTATTTTCATCCAGTGGGAGCATAAAGCCTTCTCACTAGATGAAATCGTTAAAAGAGTGTCGTAGGAAAAACTGGATCAATAAATGACTTTCGACAACTAAAATCATGCTTATGATAAAATATTATTGTATAAATCGAAAGGAGCAATCCCAATGAGACTGAGTGATTTTGAAGATAAGATTAACCCAATTATAGTAGACAGAGGGATCAGTTATTACGAGAGAGGACTCGTAAAGGAAGTAAGTCAACAGGGAGATGAGTTTATAGTAGTTGTTGAGGGAACGGATGCTTATCAGGTTTTCGTGGAACTCGATAATAAAGGAACCATTCTCTTTTCTGACTGTGACTGTCCTTATGACAAGGGACCAATTTGTAAACATCAAGTAGCTGCTTTTTATGAAATCAAGAAGCGATGTGCGATGCCAGATGAAGCACCTTCACTAGAAGAACTACTCCAAAGTTTGTCGAAAGAACAACTGATTGAAATAATTAAGGACCGTGTGAATGCAGATGACACTTACGATAGCAAGCTAACGATGAAGTATGCTCCGGAAGAGGAGGCAGATTCATCTTTTGAATTTATCGAAGAAACTATTTATCAATATATGGGAGATGATGGATTTGTTTCTTATTATGAAGTGAGCGATCTTGTCGAAGAGCTATCTATGGTATTAGAAAGAGCGAAGAATTTAGCGAATCCGATAAAAAGCTTGGATATAAGTTTAAGGTTACTGGAAGAATCAGCGGTGCTAATTGAAAATAGTGATGACTCAAGCGGAGAACTTGGATTCTTAATAGATGAGACACTAGAATTTATAAATCTACTTGCCCGGAACCATAAAATCGATACAGAGACACGCACGAAATTTTTTCAAAAAATCATTAATATCTCAAATGGCGAATCACTGAAAGGATGGATGGATTATCGCATCGCACTTCTCGTAGTATGTTTAGAATTTAAAAATATAGAAACAGCAAAAAAACATTTACTAAATAATATTGAGGAATTGCTCGAATCACTAGATAATTCTTCCTTTGTTCAAGATGAACTTCTTAAAATAAAACTAGATCTCTTACCAGAAAGTAAAATACTAACTTTCTTAAAGAAAAATCTCAAATATACGAGTATGCGTGAAATTCTAATAAAAAGATATATGAAGGAAGAAAAATACCAAGAGGTTATTCAACTTACCGAAGAAGGAGAAAAGAAAGACCAAAACTACCCAGGATTAGTTAAAAAATGGCAAGATGAGCGTTATAAAGCTTTTAAAGTATTAGGAATTGTTGAAAAACAAAAAGATTTAGCCCAAAAATTGCTGTTAGAAGGAGATTTTTCTTATTATTTTGAATTAAAACAACTTGGTGAAATAGATTATAATTACCTGATTGAAAAAACAAAGAAACAGAATCATGGGTGGGGAAATAATATCTACTTAAAAATAATACTCCATGAAAATGATTTACCAGAGCTTTTGAATTATATACAAACAAAAATTTTTGAGATAAGAAATTATGCAGATTTATTAGT
Organism: Jeotgalibaca ciconiae; assembly: GCF_003955755.1. Taxonomy (NCBI): domain Bacteria; kingdom Bacillati; phylum Bacillota; class Bacilli; order Lactobacillales; family Carnobacteriaceae; genus Jeotgalibaca; species Jeotgalibaca ciconiae. The sequence continues at coordinate 1,996,573 of NZ_CP034465.1, forward strand.
GACGGCATACCCTGAAGATGTGGCAAAAATTTATTATCAATATATTCTATCAATCGCAGCTGCCGCAGATAATCGTAAAAAATATCGATCAGTGTGCAATGTTATTCAAGACTACCGAAAATATACAGAAGGTAGAAAAATTCAACAGCTTATCACAGAACTTAAAGCTCTCTATAATAGAAAACCCGCTTTTTTGGACGAGTTGAGCAAGGTATAAGAACTAAAATTAGAAAAAGCCATCTGTTGGTTTCGTTGATTACAGGGCGGCTTCCCAAAGACGAATTCATAAGGCCAAAAATTGAGATAGGTGAGAAGCGAATCAAAATTATTCAAGGAAATGAAAAACGAACGATTTTACTAAGCTGAAAATAGAGTAATTGGATAAGCGGGAAAAACTGAATCTGGAGTTCATCCTAGGAAAGTAGGGTGAACTCTGGATTTTTTGTATTTTCCGAAGTTTAGCTAGTATTACAGAAAAATACAGCTCAGAAAATACTTCTCTACTATACAAAAATCTTCGAAACTGTATAATACAGCCTAATAATTTTTTACCTTATAATGGATAAATTCTCCCATAAGCATTATCATGGACATATGTAATGAAAGCGTTTCAAAAACAATATTAGGAGGAACACAACTATGAAATGGGCAATTCTAGGAGCAGGTAATATCGCGAATGAGTTTGCGCGCTCATTCAGGTCAGAAAAATCGGAGCTTTATGCTGTAGCATCGCGGTCGATCGAAAAAGCAAAAAGCTTTGCTGAAAAACACGAAATACCGGTGAGCTACGGTTCTTATGAGGAGATGCTTGCGGACAAAGCAGTTACTGCTGTCTATATCGCGACGCCGCACAGCCACCATTATGAGCAAATCAAAATGTGTTTAGAGGCAGGAAAACATGTCTTTTGTGAAAAAGTGATGGTGACCAGCAAAGCACAATTGGATGAAGTGATTGCGCTAGCTGACTCAAAAGGGCTCTATCTTGCCGAAGCCATGACTATTTTTCACGTACCCCTCTATCCGAAACTAAAAAAATGGATCAAAGAAAACAATCCCGGCAAAGTAAAAATGATTCATGCTCCATTTGGTGCCTATAAGCCAACGGATTCTCCAATGTATTTTTATAAAATGGATTTGGCTGGTGGTGCATTATTCGATATCGGCACCTACGCTTTGACTTTCGTGCTTGAATTCATGAGCAGTCAACCAACAGATATCTTAACCATGGGAAATTTACATGAAAGTGGCGTCGATGAATCATCAGTGATTTTATTGCGAAATAAAGAACAAGAGCTGGCTACTGTTGAGCTTTCTTTTGGCACGAATTTACCTCATGTTGGCGTAGTGGCTTTTGAAAAGGGCTATTTACAGATTCAAAATTATCCACGTGCCAGTAAAGCAGTTTTTACTTCCCTTGATGGTGAAGAAACAATCATTGAGGTGGATAATCAAACGCATGCATTCACGCACGAAATTAACCATTTTACCGATATGGTGCTTTCAAAAGAGGAGAACAAAACAATAGCGAAGACCCAACAAGTTCTTGAAATTATGGATGTTGTCCGCAAAGAGTGGGGACTTGTTTATCCATTTGAATAAAGACAAGCTAAGCAAGGAGTTTTGAATGATGGAAATGAACCCAATGATACTTGCCGGATTTGCAAGAGAGGATATTACACCTAAAATTCCTGTCCCTATGTCAGGATTTGATGGAATCCGGATCGCGACGGGAGTACATGACCCTTTGTACGCAAACGTAATGGTAATAAAAAAGAATGAAGAGCTATTTGTCATGTCTGTTTTGGATCTTCTTAGTATTGATATCGAATTGCTTTCATCTGTTCGTTCAAAGATTGAAAGCCTAGGTATGATGAAGGGATGCAATGTTCAAATTATGGCTACGCACACTCATTCAGGACCAGTCGGTATCAATGATACCGAAACTGGAATCATGGAAGGGTCTAGTTACTTTTTAGGAAATAAGGATAGCCATTATATCAACTATGTTTCCGAGAAAATCGTCCAGGCGATTAAATCAGCTGTAAGAAATCTGCAGGCTCAGACGATAAAGATTGGAAAATCAACCGTTTCCGGAATATCAAGCAATCGTTCCAGAAAAAATGATGAGTACGATAATGTTGTTTTGGCATTTGAATTCAGTTCTGAAAGTAACGAGAAGAACTTATTTTTACGTTTTTCTTGTCATCCTACTGTATTTGATTCCTCGAATACATTGATTAGTGCGGATTTCCCAGCTTCTTTGTATCAAAGATATGCGGATAAATATAAGCATACCTTCTTCATAAACGGTGCCTGCGGAGACATTTCAACCCGGCATACAAGAAAATCTTCCGATTTTAATGAGATTGAACGAATGGGACGAGTACTAGAAGAAGTCATTACTGAATCACTACTAGCGCCATTTTATGAAGGAATATTTGATTCATTTGAGATGCATTCTAAATGGTTTACTATTGAGACGAAAAAGCCGGGAAACATAGCTGAATTAAAAAGAAAATATCAGAAGATGGAGGAAGGAATCGAAAAAATTTCTGTTCGGGCTGAGTTGGAGTATGCCAAACGACAAAAACAACGACCATTCTTAATGGAAGCAGGAGCAGTTGAAATTCAAGGCATGAAATTTAATTTCCTTCCTGTTGAAATCTATTCCTCACTTATTTTAGCCCATTTAACAGAGAATATTTTCTTTTCAGGGTTTGCCAATGGTTATTATACCTATTTGCCGGATTCAAAAGCCTATGAAAGAGGAGAATATGAGGCATATATGTCGCCATTTGCTATGGGCGAGGGAGAAAGATTGATTAGTAAAGTAAGTAAATGGCTAAAGGAATTAGAATAGAGAGGGGAAAAAAATGGATTTTACAGAAAAATACTATCAAAGTGTATTGAGCTGTCTAGAAAAAATAGATTCTCAAAAAGAAACCATTAAGCAAGCCGCGAATTTGATGAGTGATGCTCAAAAAAATGGCCATACTCTTTATGCCATCGGGACAGGACATTCCCATATGATTGCGGAAGAAGTATATGCCCGGGCAGGTGGATTTGCTAAAATATATCCAATCATCGAAGTTGAAATGACACTCATTACCGATCCAATGAAGAGTACTTATATTGAAAGAGAGAGCAGTTATGCGAATGTGATTGAGAGTTTATATCCTGTGAAGGAAAATGATGTTCTGATTGCCGTTAGCAATTCCGGGAGAAATCCTTTCATTATTGAATATGTTCAGAGAATGCGATCCAAAGGAGTGAAAATCGTTGTCATCACGTCCATGACTCATACCAGCCAAGTTGATTCGAGGCACGAGAGTGGTTTAAAATTATTTGAGCTGGGAGATTTTGTTCTTGATAATACGGCGCCTTATAATGATGCTTCCATCGAAATCACGGAAGACAAGGTGATGGGACCCGTTTCGACGATCACTGGCACATTTATTATTCAAAATTTAGTAGGTGAAATGGTAACAAATCTAGTATCGGATGGCGTTGATGCGCCAGTCTTTAAAAGCAGTAACGCAGATCATGCAGATGAATATAATAAGCAGCTTTTCAACAAATACATTTATAAACGGTAAGATGTCGATATAGTAAAGCATCCGATAAGTCAGCAGCGAGTGACTTATTGGATGCTTTTTTCTGCCTATAATGCTGATACCTAGCAACTCGAGTTCCTCTCACTATTCATATTTATACTATTTCATTCACTGAACATTAATTTTGTCGCCACTAGATGAAATTAATAGCTAATATTGTCTAGTGAGGACTTGCTCGGGCTGTCACTGAATGAAATTAGTCATTATTCTCATCCAGTGGGAGCGGAGATACCTTATCACTGAATGTAATTATCAAAAAACGTCAAAATAATTTCAGAAAAAAACTTGTAACAATAGTCCCAGAAATTTACCTGTCATTTTCTTCCATATCAATGTGGCAATAAGAGTGATTTACGCTGTATATACACAACTTCAATTGATACCTATAATAAAAATATGAGATAGCGTACATCATTTAATTGAGAAAAGGTGGCGAGAACTAGTGAAGTACATTATTGATTCTGGAAATCGTGCTCATATTGAGCAAGTGTTGACGATGGGAATAAATGGTATAACAGCAAATCCGAGTATGTACAAAAATAATAATGAATCCTTTTATAAGTTCATTGAAGACTACTCAGAGAAAGAATTAACGTTTTTGAGTGGGGAAGTGATGGGAAATACTTTGGAAGAGTTACTAGATGAAGTTGATCGGCTCATCAGAATCAACAAAAATATTGTTATCAAAATAAATTTTTCAGAAGTTGGGTTAAAACTATGTTCACAACTTTCAGAACAAGGAATTAAGACTGCGTTGACACTGGTGTTTACTATCCCTCAAGCAATTGCAGCCATTCAAGCTGGAGCGGATTATTTGTTTCCATTTATTGGCAGAAATGAAGAGCACGGAAATGATGGATTATCATTTATTATTTCCTTACAGAATTTAATCAGACAAAAAGGATATTCAACGAAAGTGATTGCTGCCTCAATTAAAAATATATATCAACTTGAACAGATTGCAAAAGCTGGAATAGACTATGCAGCAGTTCCTTATGACTTATATATGAAATCGCTTTATCACCCGCTGACGGAGAGCGGAAAAATAGCATTCGAAGAAGATTGGAATGCTTTGATTAGCAAATAAAGATGACTTTATCCCTTGTAAAAAGGCGATAAGGGAGTGGAGAAGGAGGATAAGATGTTTAATTACTATCAACCAACAAAAATTCATTTTGGTCCTGGCAGATTACGGGAAATCGGGAAAATCACGAAAAAGCATGGGAATCGTTGCTTGCTCGTATCAACAGCGGACGAACCTTTAATCCCGCTCTATGAACGAGTAAAGGATTTATTATCAGCAGAAGAAATTAAGGTCTTTCATTTTGACCAAGTATCGCCGAACCCGACTACAGAGATTATTGAAGAGGGGCTTCGCTTTTTAAATGAAAATCCATGTGATTTTGTATTAGCAGTAGGAGGAGGCAGTTCGATCGATGTAGCTAAAGCTCTAGCCTTTGTTAATGGAAAGATAGAAATAGATTGGAAAGAAGTATTTTTCTATGATTCACCGTTTGAGGATTATCATACTTATAATGAAAAAATGCTGCCGATTATTTCGATTCCGACAACATCCGGAACAGGTTCACACGTAACGCAGGCTTCGGTTATTACAAGTGGAAAAGAGAAAGTATCATTCTATCATCCGGATTTGTTTTCAAAAGAATGCATTGTTGACAGTGAGCTGACACTCACTTTGCCGAACAGTATAACTGCTGCTACAGGATTTGATGCTTTCACCCACGCTTTCGAAAGTTATATTAACCCAAGAGCCTCTTATTATAGCGAGATGGATTCGATTACTGCAATGAAGTTAATTGTACAATATTTACCTAAAGTTTTAAAAGATCCTAAAAATTTAGACTTTCGGATAAAAATGTCAATGGCAGATACATTGGCAGGGCGAGCATTAGCAAATTCTGGGGCAGACGCACCTCATCCACTGTCAGAATTAATTGGAGGAATCGTGCCAATTCCACATGGCAATGCCTTATCAGTAGTATATCCATCCTTTATTAAATATGGCTATGACAAATATCAAAAGAAAATGGATAAGGTAGCTTCGATTTTTAATCCAGCTAGCCAAAATCTCTATAGAGAGCTAACAGAATTTTTATCCATCATCGGCCTAGATCGATCACTTCAAGAATATCATGTAGACAAAACTGATTTCAATGAGATGATTGCATCTCCAATGTTAGATCACCTTCCTTTTGGAAACCGTGACTTTCTTGAAAAAATATTGCATGAATCATATGAAAAGAAATAAATAAAATAAACAGAAGAGAATGGGGCAGAAAAAATGAAACATATAAAAATCGCAGCTGGACTAGCGCATGTAAACTACGGAAGAATTGCTGATGTAGTAAAAGAAGCAAGCGAAGCGGGTGTAGACTATATTCACTCGGACGCAGCAGATATGCATGATTTGCAAAATATGAAGTTAATGGGGGGGCATCAAATTATTGATGCCATTCGTCCTGAAACGGACAAACCAATTGAATGCCACATCTATACAATTAGCATGGATGAAATGTTTATTGAGCAAATTAAAGAAGCTGGAGCAAACATGCTGATTATTCCTGCAGAACATTTTATTGGAGCACAATTAGCGTACATCATCAACTGGTGTAGAGAAAGAGGACTCAAAGTAGGCTTGACGATTGGCTGTTATGCACCATTGAGTTTTGTGGAAGAATCGATTTATGATATTGATCGTCTTCATATTGTGACGCACGGTGTAGATGAAACGGACGGGAAGGACAATTGGGGATGGAGACGAAGTGTTCCGGATTTGATTAAACGAGCAAGAAAGATGATTGATGAAAAAAATCCAACTTGTGAGCTCGCAATTGATGGTGGATTACGTGCAGACAATATGGACAAATTAATTGAATGCAACCCGGATGTAGTCGTACTTTCGTCAGCAATTTTCAAAGATCCAGATGGCTATACTGCTGGTGTACAAAAGTGCCGTGAAGCAATCGATACTGCGGCTAAAAAATATAAACTACAATAAGCGAGGTGTCCAATCATAAAAAAAGAATTATGGCTTGACTACGGTTGGATAACTGTATCGTCAATATTAACCGCAATCGCTGTAAACTTTTTCTTCCGATTCACCGGGTTAGCGCCCGGCGGAATTACGGGATTATCAATTGTTTTTTCAACAATATTAGGCGTGCCCATCGATATCATGTCTGTCTCTATTTCATTACCGTTGCTTGCTTTGGGAATGATTATTCTTGGTAAAAACTTCGGCATCAAGACGTTGTATATTACGCTCATGACTCCTCTTTTTATGAGAATAATACCCGCACTTCATATTACTGCAGCACTAAATAAATGGCATCCAATTTTAGAATTAATTGTGGCAGCATTACTCGGAGGGGTGTTAGTTGGAAGCAGCATCGGTATTGCCTTAAATCGTTCATGCGCAACCGGTGGAACAGATTTAATTGCGCTGCTGCTGAAATACTTCCTAAGCTTTTTAAAACTCTCGCATATCTTGCTAGTATTGGATGGATTCGTAGTAGTCGCTTCTGGCGTTATCAATAACAATCTGTTGATTGCTGTATTCAGCTTTATTTCGTTGCTGATTATTATCAAAACAATCGCGTTCTTTACTCAGAATAAACTATTCGCACCAAAATTAGAACAAGCTTAACAAGAAAAGCTGATAAATTTGATTTTCCTCGAAAGAAATTTAGGAAAGTGGGAGGTTCAGGAGCTTTTTTATCGGTGAAGGTAACACTTTTGAGAAATCTGGGAGGTTCAGGAGCTTTTTACTGGCCCAAGCTTTTTCAGCTACCGGAAGCTTACACTTTTGAGAAATCACGACATGTCTTTCCATTAGTATCAACACGAAAGAAAAGCAGCAAAACTTACTGCTTTTCAAATGCGAGCATATGATCATTTTTGTGTTCATAATAAGGTGTCAAACTGTCTCTGAGCCGAGCAATATCATATTTTGATAAGAGCGGATTGATTTCAATGATCGGAATATCCGTATGAATTTCTAAATTAATGGTAGAAAGAATCAAATCAATATGCTGTAACTGATCCATATCGATAGTCGGATAATTTTGACTGTCTTTTATAAATAGTTCATTCGAAAATTGTGACTGGAGTTTTCTTAATAATAAATGGTTGGCTCCGCTCCCTTCGTGGCAGATTAGTAAAGTCGTCAGTGGCTGCTTCATTTTATCTAAGGCCACGGCGAGATGGAGTGTTAGTAGACCCATTTCTTCTTCACTTATTTTGCAATGGAACTTATTCTCGATCAAATACATAGATTCTTTTACAATGGAAAAAGTGTGTTGATACTTTAATTTTATTTCGTCAATGAGTTGGTTTTCGATCACGATTCCATGACGATATCGGGTGATAGCAGAACAGAAATGAGTGTATAGGGAGTTTGTTAGTTCTGCATCTTTGGATAAATGATAAGGCAACATTTTCTCCCATTCATTTATAAGAGAAATTGTAATTTCTTGAGCATCCACTCGATCATCAGTACGAATCTCGTTGGTATTCTTCAATGATAAGAAAAATACTTGTAGATAGCGAATTTCCATTTCAGAGTATTGGATAGGATAGAAACTTTCAATTGCTTTACAAATTTCATGGACTTCTTCGTAATAAGGTTGAAATTTTAACTCTTGCAAGAACGATTCAGATAAATGAATCAAATGGTTTTCTTTAATTCGCACGAAGGAAACAAAAAGGTGATGCAGAACTTGTACGAGCGAATCAAATAATAAGGTATGCAAATACTTGCTGTTTATGTTTTCAAGTACTTTTAAAAATTCGACAAATTCATCGTCATTTACGTCCAGGCCTAGAAAAGGGAAGGATCCGTCGCATGGGTAATTTGTATTTTTCACCATCTCATAAAAGACGTGATATCCGTTATCAATCTTCATTAATTCGATTAAACAATTGCGAAAATTCTTTTCGCTGCCAGAAATGGTAATCCCATTATTGTTTTTTCGTAATAGTTCAATTTTATATGATTCAAAGATAGCAGTGAGGGAGTGGATGTCTTTATGAACAGTGGCGCGGCTGACAAACAAATCATCGGCTAATTCATGAACGCGGCATGTTGATTCTAGTAAGAGTTTCATTCCGATATAAATCATTCGCGCTTTGGGTGAATAATCAATATTCTCTTTACTTTTTCTCGAAATGAATTGGTAGACGCTTAACTTGATTTCGTTACTGCCTTCAATATTCACTCCCACACCTGTTTTTTTGATAAGTTCTAGACCGTGTTCAGTGAGCCAAGCTTCAACCATTTTCAAATCATTTGCAATTGTCTTATAGGAAACATTAAGCTCATTTGATAATTCAGCAATCGTGACGTAGGTATTCTGTTTCAATAAAATTCTTATGATATGAAGTAATCGTTTGTTAATCATCTCGCTCCTCCTTCGCGATTTATTATAAACATGTAAGCGTTGTATGTCAAAAAAGGAAAGAGGAATTGCTTTGGAAGAAATAAAGAATAGAATTAAACATTACAAAGAAGAAATGATTGAGGATCTAGAGAAGCTGGTTTCTATCCCATCTATCAGAAACTCTTCCTCAAGTTCGAGAGACGCACCATTTGGTCAAGATATTCGAGAGGCTTTTGACGAATTCATAAAAATCGGTGAACGTTCTGGCTTAAAAGTACAAGAGTTTGATGGCTATGCATGCCACATAGAATATGGTGAACAGCGGGAATACGTTGGTGCTTTGGGACATTTGGATGTTGTGTCAGCAGGCGATCATGCATTATGGGACAGCGATCCATTCACTTTAACACAACGAAACGGTCTGCTGTTTGGTCGGGGTGTGAATGATGATAAAGGTCCCTTGTTAGCTGCTTTTTATGCACTGAAAATTATAAAAGATATGGAAATCCCTTTAGGATACAGCATTCGAATCATTGCAGGGGGAGCGGAAGAGACAACGTGGGAATGTATGGACCATTATTTTAAACACAATGAACAACCAATAATGGGATTTTCTCCTGATGGAAACTTTCCGATTGTGAATGGTGAAAAAGGGATTTTGCAGTTTCATGTCAATTTTTCGAATCAAAAAACGAAGAAGCATCATGTAATTTCAAAAGTTCATTGTACAGAAGAACGTAATTTTGTTTGTGATTTTGTCGAAATTCAAATGGATCATGTAGAAGAAGCAGTACTAAGGCCTTATTTATTGTCGGCAGATGAAGTGCAAATAAAAAATAATTCTGCACGAATAATCTATAGGGGAGAGCGATCCTTATCGAGGAATCCTCAAAGAGGGAAGAACGCGCTGTGGAAGTTAGCAAAAGATTTACAAGATTTTCCATTTTCACAAGTTGGGATGAATCAGTTACTTCATTATATAGATAAGTATTTTATAAACGATTTTTATGGAATAAAATTAGGAATCCACTTTGAAGATGAGGAAATGGGAAGCACTTCTATTTGCCCGATGTCGATTACCTTGGATGAAAGTCATTTTAACTTAAATGTTGATTATCGTTATCCAAAAGGAGTGGATAAGAACCAAGTCATCTCTCATTTAAAAAAACAAGCATCACAATACCAAGGAGAAGTCATACCTTTTAATGAAAAAAATCTCTTATTTGTTCAAGAAGACTCACCGCTGATCGTCGCATTAAAGAAAGCTTACCAGAGTGTAATAGGGGAAGAAGCTGAAGTACTAACAAAAGGAGGCGCATCATACGCGCGAACGCTGAAAAATGGCGTGGCATTCGGAGCGACTTTTGAAGGAGAAAATCCTAAACCTCATATGCCAAACGAACAAATGCCAGTGGAATCATTACTGAAAGCCTGTGAAATCTATGTACATGCCTTTATAGAGCTGGCTGGAAATTGATCACTGTTACAAATTGCCAAATCAATGTGGCAAAATAGATACTGATTGCGACGTGGATATAAAAAATAGATGCTTTTATAATAAAGAAAAGAAATGACTATTTTACAAAAAGGAAAGGTATAAATAGGTGATGAATATGAAAAAAATTCAAGCACAACTACAGACATTTGCTGGTTCTATGATGGTACCGATTATCTTACTCGTTCTCGTTGGTTTTTTTGTCGGAATTGGCAGCGCTTTTACGAATTATATTTTACCCGATGGATCATTGCTGCATAATTTATTCAGTATGGTGACCAATCTTGGCTTTTTATTCATGAATAATCTTCAATTATGGTTTGCAGTTGGTATTGCTTTTACGCTAGCGAAAAAAGAAAAAGGTTGGGCAGCGTTTGCCGGTTTGATCATGTTCTTCTGTTATATGAGAGGGATTGAAGGCTGGGCTGCCATGCAAGGATTCACACCAGAAACAGTAGCAGTAGAATCATTGCTTGCTAATGGATACACTGAACAACAAGCATTGAACTTCAATGCATTGTGGGGAACAAACATAGGAATGTTTGGGTATAACATGGGAATTTTCTCAGGAATTGTCTCAGGGATTTCAACCGCATTTATTCATAATCGTTTTGTTGATACGGAATTTCGAGATATATTTGGATTTTTCTCTGGAACAAAATTTGTAGTCATTATGGTAACTCTATTCTCTATCGTACTTTCCATTGCTACTTATTATGTATGGCCGCCAATTGGAACGATGCTTCAAAATTTAACGACCTTCATTACATCAAGCGGTTTATTCGGAACATTTGTATTCGGAACGGTTGATAAGGCGTTGCTTCCATTTGGGATTCACCACTTGATTGCCTTTCCGATTGAATATTCTTCGGTAGGCGGCACAATGACAATTGATGGTGTCGTTTATGAAGGAGTCAGAAATATTATCAATGGCCAGGCAGCAAGTGCAACTGCTACAGAATACATCACTCGAAACTTTACAAACGGTCGTTTATTGTTCCAACTAGCAGGGATTCCAGGTGCAGCTTTTGCTATGTGGAAAGTTGCTAAGCCAGAAAACAAGAAAAAACTAGCATCCATCTTTATTCCGGCAGTGTTTACTTTAGCTATGGTAGGAATTTCAGAACCGTTCGAATATACTTTCTTGTTCGTAGCGCCATTATTGTACTGGCTTGTATATGCACCGCTTTGTGGACTATGTTATGTTCTTGCGGAAGTATTCCAAATTTCGATTAATGGAACTGCATTATTCTTTATGATACCAAATATATTCCAACCACAAAAAGTGCATGCCATTCATGCATTATGGTTGTTGCCGCTGATATTCTTTGTATTCTACTTCGCATTTAAATTTACCATTGAAAAATTTGATCTGAAGACACCTGGTAGAGGCGAGTCCACAATCAAACTATTCAGTAAAAAAGAGTACCGTGAAAGAGATAGAGCCACTGAAGTTGCCATTGAAGGTAGCAATTACACATTGGAAGAAAAAGTGATTCAAGGTCTTGGTGGTGCAGAAAATATTGAAAGTGTAACGAATTGTGCGACAAGGTTGCGTGTAACAGTAGTGGACGATGCTTTGACTGTTAGCGATCAAGAGTTCCAGGAAGAAATGGAAGCAATGGGTGTTGTGCGAGGAAGTAATTCGATTCAACTAATTTACGGTGTGAGAGTACAGTCAATTACAACGAGAGTGAAAGACCTATTAGGAATTGACTAGGGGGAGAACAAATGGAGATTTTTTTAGATACAGCCAATGTTGATGAAATAAAGAAAATTAGTGAACTGGGGTTGGTTGATGGAATCACTACGAATCCAACGATCATCGCTAAAGAAGGAAAAGATTTCGAAACGGTTATTAAAGAGATTTGCAATCTCGTAGAAGGTCCCGTTAGTGCCGAAGTAATTCGTTTGGACTCAGAGGGGATGATCGAAGAAGCGAAGGAAATCTCCCAATGGGCCGATAATATTGTCGTAAAAATACCCATGACAGAAGAGGGACTAAAAGCAGTCCATCAATTAAAACAATTAGGAATAAAAACGAATGTGACATTAGTTTTTACTGTTGCACAAGGGTTACTTGCAGCAAAAGCAGGAGCAACTTACATTAGCCCATTCTTAGGAAGACTAGACGATATTGGGACGGAGAGTCTTTTATTAATTGAAAATTTACGGAAAGTACTGGCTAATTATGGAATGGATACCAAAATTATTGCAGCAAGTATTCGCAATACAAAGCATGTAGAAGAAGTGGCGATCGCAGGCGCAGACATCGCTACGATTCCAAGTGGCTTATTTTCCAAGTTATGGTCCCATCCACTTACTGATTCAGGAATTGAAGGCTTTCTGAGTGATTGGGAAGCTTTCCAAAACAGTGAAAAATAAAGGAGGATACATATGTTTGATCATATAGATAAGTTGGCTGTAAATACCATTCGAACATTGAGTATGGATGCAGTAGAAAAAGCAAATTCAGGACACCCGGGCTTGCCAATGGGGGCAGCTCCCATGGCTTATACACTATGGACAAAGTTTCTAAAGGTAAATCCTGCTAACAGCAAATGGACCAACAGAGATCGTTTTGTTTTATCAGCAGGACATGGCTCTGCAATGCTTTATAGTTTATTGCACCTTTCTGGTTTCCAAGTATCAATGGAAGACTTAAAGAACTTCCGTCAATATGGAAGCAATACCCCAGGACATCCGGAGGCTTATGAAACAGATGGAGTAGAAGCTACTACTGGACCCTTGGGGCAAGGGATTGCAAATGCCGTTGGAATGGCGATGTCGGAAGCTCATTTAGCTGCTAGCTATAACAAAGAGGATTTTCCTGTAGTAGATCACCACACTTATTTTTTATGTGGTGATGGAGACTTGATGGAGGGCGTTTCTCATGAGGCTGCCAGTCTTGCAGGACATTTGAAGCTTGGAAAATTAATCGGATTATATGATTCAAATGATATTTCATTAGATGGGCCAACTTCTAAAGCCTTTACGGAAAATGTAGGAGAAAGATTCGAGGCATACGGATGGCAGCATATTCTTGTGAAGGATGGCAATGATTTGACTGCTATTGCAGAAGCAATTGAAAAAGCAAAACAAGAAAAGGAGAGACCGACCCTCATTGAAGTAAAAACAGTAATCGGTTATGGTGCGCCGAACGCAGGTACTCATCAAGTCCATGGCGCGCCATTAGGAAAAGAGAAAATACTTTTTGCAAAATCAGCATATAACTGGGATTACATCGACTTCCATGTTCCCAAAGAAGTTGAAGAACGTTTTTATAAAACGATGCAAGAAAAAGGAGAAGCCGATGAAGAAGAATGGCGTCAACTTTTCAATAGATATTATAAAGCCTACCCGGAGCTAGCAGAGCAGTATGAAGAAGCGTATGCCGGTGTTTTGAAGGACAACTGGAACAAGAATTTACCGGCCTATGAAGAAGCTGATGCAGACAAAGCAACAAGGGTGAGCAGTAGTGAAGTTATACAAGAACTTGGAAAGGCTGTACCATCATTTTGGGGAGGCTCTGCAGATCTATCTTCTTCAAACAATACGATGAATCAATCTGCCTTAGATTTCAGTCCAGAAAATTATGCTGGACGTAATATTTGGTATGGCGTACGTGAATTTGCAATGGGGGCCATCATGAATGGAATCCTTCTTCATGGAGGAACAAAAACCTATGCAGGAACATTCTTTGTATTTAGTGATTATCTTCGCCCAGCCATTCGCTTAGCCGCACTGTCTAAACTGAATGCCATTTATGTGATGACCCATGACTCGGTAGCAGTAGGCGAGGACGGGCCAACCCATGAACCGGTGGAACATTTATCCAGTTACCGTAGTATGCCGAATTTGAATCTCATTCGTCCAGCTGATGGAAACGAAGTAGTAGCAGCATGGGAAGTTGCGCTCGAATCAGAAAGTACACCTACTTTATTGGTTCTGACTCGCCAAGGAGTTCCCGTTTTAGCAGGAACAAAAGAGTCCGCTCGAGAAGGTGTGAGGAGAGGAGCGTACGTCATCTCCCCTCAAGCAGGAAAACAGGCAGACGGTATTTTGATTGCAACTGGTTCGGAAGTGAGTCTGGCAATAGAAGTGCAGAAACGATTAAAAGAAAAAGAAATTGATCTTTCCGTAGTCTCTATGCCAAGTACCTATCTATTTGAAAAACAAGAAGAAGCTTATAAAGAAGCTGTTCTTCCTTCTAATGTTCGAAATCGTATGTCCATTGAAATGGGAGCGACTTTTGGATGGGAGAGATATGTTGGACTAGAAGGTCTTGCATATGGAATTGATCGATATGGTGCCAGTGGAGAAGGAAAAACAGTAATGACAGAATTTGGATTTACTGTTGAGAAGATTGCAGCTGCTTATGCGGCAAAATTCGCTGCGACGAGCAGAGCGTTTGTTTAAAGAGGATTTTTCTGTGAAACGAAAAAAGCTTTCTATTATGAAAGCTTTTTTTTCGTAGACTAGGGGATTATAAGTTCAGCCATCAATGTCTAGCTCCCAAGTCCTGACCTAGTGAAAAAAAGATAAATTTGCCCCATTGCGCGCTTCGCTGCTCGCTAACGCATATCATTCGACTAACCCGCTGAAGCGTGAAGTCTCCTGACAATTCAGGGTCAAATTTCCTATTTTTTCATAGGTCAAGGCGGACTTGTCCGCTTTTCTTATAGACTAGGGGATTATAAGTTCAGCCATCAATGTCTAGCTCCCAAGTCCTGACCTAGTGAAAAAAAGATAAATTTGGCCCATTGCGCGCTTCGCTGCTCATTCAGGGTCAAATTTCCTATTTTTTCATAGGCCAAGGCGGACTTGTCCGCTTTTCTTATAGCGAAGGTTGGAAAACGCAGAACCCAAAGAATTCCTTTGTACTATCTCAAATGACTAAAAAGATATTCCTTAAAAGTTTTTCTCCACGAAAAAGTTATTGTTCTTTTTGTGATTGATTTATGAAATGACGTTTTACATCCTTGTTAAACAGATGTAAAACGCTTAAAACATTCAAATATTAACTTATATGAATGTTTTGTGTTTCCTATTGTAGAACAAGTTCATATAAAGTACAATTTATTGCATAGAGGATTGGAAATATTCAAGCAGCTTTTCGAATAATGTAATCGTTTTATAAAAGTGCTTGAAATAATGAGTGTGAGAGGAAAGGATGAATTTTTATGAGTAATTCGGTTAACGCTCAAGTGAAAGCGAAATCAAAACCGAGGAAAAAAACAGACAATGAATGGATGACAGGTTTGTTATTCGTGCTCCCGGGATTGTTAGGATTTATCATTTTTGTTTTAATTCCGTTTATCATGTCATTTTTCTTAAGTTTTACAAATTGGAATTTCTTGCAAGGAGTCGGCGCAATAGAATTTAACGGTATTACAAACTACATAAAGTTGTTTAATGACGAGTGGTTTATTAACTCATTTTGGAACAACATTATCTTTACCGTAGTGTCCGTGCCTACTTTGTTAGCAATTGGATTGATCATGGCAGTAATAATCGACCGTTATATTAAATTCGGCGGGCTTATCAAAGTGCTGGTGTTTATACCTTATATTGCAAGCGTGGTAGCTGTAGCAACCGTATGGATGATGCTCTTTGAGCCATCGCAAGGACCAATCAATCAGTTCTTATTAAGCATTGGAATTGAAAATGTACCTGGTTGGTTGACGAGCTTTGAGTGGTCATTACCATCCATCATGATTGTATACATTTGGCAGCAACTGGGTTACTTCATTATTGTCTTTACTTCGGGATTAAAAAGCATACCGGAAGAAGTTTATGAAGCGGCGGATATGGATGGTGCGGGACCAATAAGAAAATTCTTTACCGTAACGGTTCCAATGATCTCGCCTACAACATTCTTTTTAGGAACAATGGGAATTATCGGAACTTTTAAAGTATTTGATCAAGTCAGTGTTATGACACAAGGTGGCCCAGGAAGTTCGAGTTCGGTAATGGCTTACTACATTTATCGTGCCGCGTTCCAGAATTTTGAAACAGGCTATTCAAATACATTGGCTTGGGCATTGTTCGGGGTGATCTTCCTTATCACGATCGTTGGTCAGAGAGCTCAGAAAAAATATGCAAGTTTAGATTAATAGGGAGGAGTGAAAGTCACAATGGCAGCAATTACAGCGAAACAATCACCGAAACGAAAAATAAAGATCTCGACCATCTTGTTAACCATTCTGTTCGTCATAATTGGTTTATCGATGTTGATTCCATTGATCTGGATGATCAGTGCTTCGATGAAGCCAGAAGCAGATGTTTTCAACTTTCCGATTGAGTGGATCCCACGAAGATGGAGTGCCGTTGAAAACTATCGAACAGTATGGGGCGGAGAATATAACTTTGGGAAATATTATTGGAACTCAATCAAAGTAGCGGTAGGAGCAACCTTCCTACAAGTATTCTTTTCGGCATTAGGGGCTTATGGATTCAGTAAAGTAAGCTGGAAAGGAAGAGATACACTGTTTACCTTATATCTGGCGACGATGATGATACCAGAGCAAGTAACGATTGTATCACGTTTCTTGATAACAAGAGGGATTGGTCTATACAATACACATTTGGGATTAATCCTTATGCTTTCCTTTAGTGTGTATGGTGTATTCCTATTAAGACAAACCATGATGGCAATTCCTGAATCGTTATCCGAATCTGCCCGCATGGACGGAGCAAATCATTGGCAAATATTCAGTCGCATCATTTTACCGATTACTCAGCCAACCATCGCAACATTGGCAATTTTGAAATTTACTTGGACTTGGAATGATTACCAACATCCTTTGGTATTTATAACAAATCCTAAATTATACACGGTGCAGCAAGGGATGCAGATGTTTGCATCACAGTCGGGCGTTTACTATTCATTGACCATGGCAGCAGCTGTTTCTTCGATATTACCGCTGTTATTAATTTTTATCATTGGTCAAAAGTATATTATTGGTGGCATTAGCGCAGGGGCAGTAAAAGGATAAAAAATAAAAAAGCATTTTAGGAGGAAAGTATGATGAAGGAATGGAACTACAAAAAAATTGGCAAATTTGGATTAGGTTTGACGACAGCTTTGTTACTGGCAGCATGTGGAGGGAACGGTGATTCTGGGAACGCAGGCTCTGGTACAGATGAGGGAAGTACAGAAGCATCTGGTAATAAAGTAACTTTCGTCAGTTGGTTAACGGAACAAAAAGATCTCGACCAAGCGGTATTGGATGCTTATTTGGAAGAAAACCCTGAAGCAGATATTGAATTTGTTTACGTAGGGGATAATCAAACAGCAAACTACTATCAACAGGTAGACTTGATGTTAATGGGCGGAGACGAGATTGACATCGTCATGACCGGTTCCTATCCTGACCACGCTCAAAGAGCAGCTTCCGGAAGTTATCTGGCACTCCAAGAATACTTTGACAATGAAGGCGTTGATCCAAAAGAAGAATACATTGATAGTTTAATTGCTCCAGTAAATGATACGCTTTACGGTATCCCAGGTGATGCAAAATCTTGGATCGTCTATATGAATAAAGAAAAATTAGATGAAGCTGGCTTAGAAGTTCCACCAGTAGACTGGACATGGGAAGATTATGCAGAATACGCAGAGGCTTTGACAGAAGATGGAACATACGGTTCTTATTTCCATACGTGGGATCATTACAATTACTTGAATATTTGGTCATTACGTCTTGGGAATGCCATCATGAACGAGGACGGAACATTGGCGTTTGATGCTCCAAAATTCAAGGAATTCTTGGAGTTCAGAAAGAAAATGGAAGAAGATGGCGTTCAAATGCCATACCAAACAATCAAAGCAACCAATGCATCATATCGTGATCGCTTCTTTAATGGTGAAATTGCTATGCTGCCACTAGGTACATTCTTGATTCCGGAATTGGAAGATACCTCTTCATTCCCACATGATTTTGAGACAACTTTTGCGATGATGCCGCGCGACGTGGACGCTCCAGAAGGTAGAACTTACACAGAAGCATTGTATTATGCGATTGCATCAAGCTCTGATGCACCACAAGAAGCATATGATTTCTTACGCTTCTACACAACAGAAGGGGCGAAGATTAAAGGGGTAAATCTACCGACTAAAGCAGATGAAGATAAGATGGAATACGTAAATCTAATGGTAGAAGATGATACACTTGTCGATATGGAAGCGTTAGAAACAGTATTAAATAACCCACAATGGGAAGATAATCCAAACACGACTGCTCCTGCATACCAACGTCAATTGACAGATATGATGGTTGAAGAAGTAGAGAAATACTTCCTAGGAAATGATGATGTAGACACTGTTATTCAAAATATGATGACTCGTGGACAACAAATCATTGATGAAAATCAATAATCGTAAAAACTAATGCAATAAAAAGGGATTGGGAGAACTTCCCATCCCTTTTTATTAGTGAAGAAGGAGGTAAGCATGAACGTTTACTTAGTAATAGACATTGGAACAAGCAGTATGAGAGGAATCCTTTATAAGCAAACGGGAGAAAAATTATTTCATGTACAACTATCAAACAAGCCTTCCTTTTTGCCTGGTCGCGTAGAACAAGCTGTTGCGGATTGGGAAGATTGTCTAAATGAAATTATGACTCAAATGAGTCGTTTTATAAAAAATAACCAAGCTACTTTACAAGCTATTTTCCTTACTGCTCAACGCTCTTCTTTAATTTGCCTGGATAGTGATGGAGAACCATTGATGCCAGCCATCATGTGGCAAGACAAAAGAAGTAACGAAATTACAAGTGAATTAGCTGCCTATAATCAGATGATTATTGAAAAAACAGGTGCGCCCCTCAATCCAGTTTACTTGGCGCCTAAAATTAGCTGGGTAAAGAGATACCTTCCGGAAATTGCCGCAAAAACCACTACCTATCTATCGATTGCAGATTATATAGGATATCAAATCACAGGCGAATACCTGACAGATTATACCTATGCAAGTCGGACATCTTTATACAATATTCATGAAGAAAAGTGGGATGAAGAGTTACTGGCTTTATTTAATGTAGAAAAAGAAGAGCTGTGCAATATAATTCCACCAGCTAAAAGCGGGAGAAAAACAAGAAGAGAATTTCTTGGGAAGTTTGGGATAGAAAATGACGTAGCATTTGTTTCTGCTGGCGGAGATCAACAATGCAGCGCAGTTGGAATGGGCGTATTGAATGAAGGAGACGTAGCCGTGTCATTAGGAACAGGCGGCTACATTTTAAGCCCTGTAAAAAAAATTAAAGCTGATTCAGCTGTCATTCTCAATACTTATCCGATCGAATCACACTATATTCTAGAATCCATTTTACCCACTTGCTCCTCTGCGGTTGACTGGATGAGAAGCAACTTTTTTGAAAATCTAGAAACGGAAGAGTTTTATTCTTCTATTAAAAAGGTCCTCCATTCAAATTTGAAAACAGAGGTAATCCATCTTCCTCACTTTCAAGGAAGAGGAACGCCGGATTGGAATAATGAGGCTCGAGCAGCATTTCTTCAGATTGATTTTTCTGTAACCAAAGAACAATTACTACTATCACTGTTGGAATCAATTGCGATTGAATTGAAGAATAATATTACACAAATTGAATCTTACACAAAAAAATCAATAAAAAAAGTAGTGGTTGCGGGAGGGCTGACCAATAATCCAGCAATGAATCAATTAATCAGTGATGTGCTAGAGATAGAGATTCATAAAGGAATGGATGCAGAATCAACGGCTTTAGGAGCTTTTTTGGTAGGAATGAAAGCTCTTGATCCAACAATTAATCAAGAAGAGCTCTTAAAAAACAATCCTTCAACTGAAAGGGAAGTCCTCTATTTCCCCAATCAATCAAAAAAAACTTATTACGAAGAAAAAAAGGAAAAATGGAACGATTTTTACAATAAAATAAACCTTTAATAATCATAAAAAACATTATAAGATTGTTCTTTGTCTAGTGTTGATTAGTTTTGATGTTTTGATGTATATTTAATACATGTTATGAATCTTATATGAGAATTTCGGAGGGAAAATGATGATTCCAAATTTACAAGTAGCTTTAGATAATAATCTGTTGAGTGACGCACTACGTTCCGCTTCCGTTTTAGGAAACGAAGTAGACATTATTGAAGCAGGAACGATTCTTTGTTTGCAAGAAGGAATGGAAGCGGTTCGCTGCTTAAGGGCTTTATTTCCAGAAAAGACGATTATCGCTGATACAAAATGTGCAGATGCAGGATCAACCGTTGCAAAAAACTGTGCAGAAGCTGGTGCAGATTGGATGACTGTTATCTGTTCAGCAACGATTCCAACAATGAAAGCTGCTAAGGACAACATAGAAGAAGTACAAGTAGAGTTGTATGGTGACTGGACCTATGAGCAGGCACAGCAATGGTTGGATGCTGGAATCTCTCAAGCAATCTATCACCAAAGCCGTGATGCACTTCTTTCAGGAGAAACTTGGGGAGAGAAAGACCTCAATAAAATTAAAAAACTAGTAGAGATGGGCTTCCGTGTTTCAGTTACAGGCGGCCTAGACAAAGATACATTGGAATTATTTAAAGGAATCGATGTTTATACCTTTATCGCTGGTAGAAGTATTCGTGAAGCTGCAGACCCAGTGAAAGCAGCACGCGAATTCAAAGACGAAATCAAAAGAATTTGGAAGTAGGGGGAAAGAAAATGGCAAATCACGTAAATGAATGTAATAGAGAAAAATGGATTTTATCAACGTTTCCAGAATGGGGAACATGGTTAAACGAAGAAATTGAAGCGGAAGAAGTTCCAGAAGGAAACTTCAGCATGTGGTGGTTAGGTTGTACAGGAATCTGGCTGAAGTCTCATGAAGGAACAAACATTGTCTGTGACCTTTGGAATGGTACGGGGAAACGCACCCATGGCAATGGAAAGATGAAAGACGGACATCAAATGCAACGGATGAGCGGCGTTCAAAATCTCCAACCAAACTTGCGCGCACAACCATTTGTAATTGATCCTTACGAAATCAAAAATGTGGATGCACTAATCGTAACGCACATTCACTCTGATCATTTGGACATTAACACAGCAGCAGCTGTTTTCCAAAATGCGCCGGAAACAACCAAATTCATTGGACCACAAAAAGTTGTTGATACATGGGTAGGTTGGGGCATTCCAGAAGATCGCTGTGTAGTAGTAAGACCAGGCGACTCGGTGCAAGTAAAAGATATTGAAGTAGTAGCATTAGAAGCATTTGATAGAACTGCATTGATTACTGCCAACAGTGATGATGAAGTCTTCTCAGGAAAACTACCGCAGGATATGAACGAAATTGCTGTGAACTATTTATTCAAGACTTCAGGTGGAAGCTTATACCATGCAGGTGATTCTCATTATTCAAACTACTTTGCAAAACATGGGAATGACCATGATGTAGACGTAGTAATTGGTGCATTCGGAGAAAATCCTCGTGGAATCACTGATAAAGTTACTTCTGTAGATATGTTACGAATGGCAGAATCCTTACGTGCAAACGTTGTGATTCCAGTTCACTATGACATCTGGACAAACTTCCAAGCAGATCCGAAAGAAATAACTGAAATTTGGAAGATGAAGAAAGATAGACTGAAGTACCAATTCAAACCATACATTTGGCAAGTAGGTGGCAAGTTTACCTATCCGCTAAATAAAGATGACATGGAATTCAATTACTACCGTGGATTCGAAGATGCCTTTGCAGTGGATAACGACCTTCCATTTGATTCGTTCTTATAAGCACAAAATTCTAAGAGAGTGGGAAAAAAGGTGTTTAGCCCCGAATCACTGGAGCGAATAAGCGCAGGATGGTTGCAAACCATCTGAGCATTATTCGTGAAGTGGACGTCGGGGCTGCCTTTTTGAGCACGTTTACGCTGCATCATCCGGTTATAGTCAAGGGGCTGGAGTTTCTTCCCAATCTCTTATTAATCTAAACAGTTAGAAAGGAAAGAAAATAATGAGCAATTATCAAGACTTAAAAGAAAAAGTACTAGCAGCCAATCTGCAATTACCAGAATATGGCTTAGTGAAGTTCACTTGGGGAAATGTTTCTGAATACGATCGTGAGCGAGGCGTTGTGGCCATTAAACCATCGGGTGTGGAATATGCTGATATGAAGGCGGAAGACATTGTGATCGTTGACATAGATGGGAACAAAGTGGAAGGCGATTTGAAACCATCGTCAGACCTCGATACGCATTTAGAACTGTATCGACATTTCGAAGATGTCAATGGTGTGGTCCATACTCATTCGAAATGGGCAACCATTTGGGCACAATCCGGCGAAAGCATTCCCGCTTTAGGCACAACGCATGGTGATTATTTCTATGGTGATGTTCCTTGCAGCCGAAAGATGAAGAAAGAAGAGATTCAAGCTGAATACGAATTGGAGACTGGAAAAGTAATCGTTGAAACCTTTAAAGAAAAAGAAATAAAACCCAATGAAGTTCCCGGAGTTCTCGTTTATTCACATGGCCCATTCGCATGGGGGAAAGATAGTCTGGAAGCAGTCCACAATATAACCGTTATTGAGGAAGTGGCGCATATGGCTTGGGCGAATCGAATGATGAATCCTTCTATTTTAGCCATGCAACAAGAATTATTGGATAAACACTATTTACGTAAACATGGAGTAGATGCCTATTACGGCCAGAATTAAAAAAAGGATGATTAAGATGAATTATTCGCTAGGATTATATGAAAAAGCAATGCCGAACACACTGCCGTGGGAAGAAAAACTTACAATTGCTAAAAAATCAGGCTTTGATTATCTTGAAATGAGCGTGGATGAGACAGATGAAAAACTGGCTCGTCTAGAATGGTCGAAAGAAGAGCGTGAAAGTTTGCTGGATCTTATGCATAAACACGATTTTTATATTCGCAGCATGTGCCTGAGTGGTCATCGTAAATATCCACTAGGAAGTCCCGATGAAAAAATCCGCCAACAGAGTCTAGACATCATGGAAAAGGCCATTCAATTAGCGGATGATTTGGGAATCCGAATCATTCAGTTAGCAGGCTATGATGTGTATTATGAAGAAGGAAATGCGGAAACTGAACATTATTTTAAAGAAAATTTGAAAAAAGCAGTGGAAATGGCTTCGGAAAAAGGGATTATCCTTGGTTTTGAAACAATGGAGACAAATTTCATGAATACCGTTAGCAAATCAATGAAATATGTCAAACAAATCCGTTCTCCTTACTTGCAAGTCTATCCTGATTTAGGAAATTTGACGAATGCCGCTTTGGCAAGTGACCGAAGTGTCTATGCGGACATCGATCAGGGGCAGGGGCATATCGTAGCCGCTCACTTAAAAGAAACCGTACCGAATGTTTTCCGTGAAGTACCCTTTGGAACAGGTCATGTTGATTTTAGCAAAGGCATTGAGAAACTTTTTGAACACGGAGTCAACCGCTTTGTGGCGGAATTTTGGTACACAGGTAATCCAGAGTGGGAGAAGGACCTCGTTCAAGCAAACGAATTCATCCGGAGTCACATTGAAAAAGGAGCATAAATGAATGGTAAATTTAACAGAGAAACCCTATAATTTAACCGAAAAAGAGGTACAATGGGTAAAGGAAACCATTGAGAAAATGTCGATTAAAGAAAAAATTGGACAACTTTTTTTCCATTTCTTTGATAATATAGAAGATGAGTATGTAAGTTCTGTTATTGAAAATTATTCAATCGGTGGAATCCGTTATAATAACGAGACAGCTCAGAAGTTACAAAAATTCATCAACCATGCACAAAGTTCTTCAAAAGTACCATTATTTATTGCCGCAAATTGCGATGCCGGCGGTAATGGTGCTATGAAAGATGGTACCTATATTGCTTCTGGAGCACAAGTAGAAGCTTCTGGAAGTGAAGAGCTGGCGTATCAAGTCGGCTTAGTGAGTGGAAGAGAAGCAAAAGCCATCGGAGTGAACTGGAATTTTGGACCAAATGCGGATATTTTATTTAACTGGCGTAATACCATTGTAAATACCAGAGCCCATGGATCAAATCCAGAGAATGTTATCAAGTACGATCGTGCCTTCATTAAAGGGTTAAATGAAAGCGATGTATTGGCATGCTTGAAGCATTTTCCGGGAGACGGTGTAGAAGAACGTGACCAACATCTTCTTTTAGGAGTTAACGATCAATCGATAGAAGATTGGGAAGAAACATTTGGGAAAGTATACCAGACAGCAATCGATGAAGGACTTCCAACCATTATGGCAGGGCAAATCGCTTTACCGAATTATCAAAAACAATTAGTTCCGGGGATGACAGACCAAGAAGTGTTACCGGCAACATTGGCACCGGAATTGATTACCGACCTACTTAAAGGTAAAATGAATTTTAACGGTTTAGTTGTAACCGATGCATCGCATATGATCGGTATGGCATCATCCATGAAGCGTCGCGACTATGTGCCAAGAGCGATTGCCGCTGGCTGTGATATGTTCTTGTTCTTTAATGATTTAGAAGAAGATTTTGAATTTATGTTAAATGGATACAAAGAAGGCGTAATTACAGAAGAGCGTCTACAAGATGCACTGGAACGGATTTTAGGACTAAAAGCAGCTTTAAACTTACATACAAAACAAGAAGAAGGCAGTTTGTTTGCTAAGGAAGAAGAACTTTCCATAGTAGGCTGTCAAGAGCACTTGAACATGCAAGAACAAGCAGCAGAAAATTCAATTACATTAGTGAAGAATACCAAAAATGAACTTCCGATTACACCAGAAACACACAAGCGAATCAAGTTATATACCTTGTATGGTGAAGAAGGGGGCGCATTTGGATTCACAAAAGAATCACAAAAAGTCATTATTGAAGAGTTGGAAAAAGCTGGTTTTGAAGTTCACCTTCATACCAACATTGAAAGACCAAAAGGAAAAACAGTTGAATATGCAGAGAACTATGATGCAGCCTTTGTCTTTGCAGATGTGCAAGGGTATGCAACAGAGAACAACGTGCGTATTCGATGGGGAGCTTCCACTTCAAATGAAATACCTTGGTATGTCCATGAGGTTCCAACGGTATTCGTTTCACTAAACTTTACGACACATTTAACCGATGTACCAATGGTAAAGACCTATATCAATGCCTACAAGAACAGCCGTGCTGCCATTCGACTCACGATTGAGAAAATAATGGGGCTTTCCGAATTCAAAGGAAACTACAATGAAAATGTGTTTTGTGAAATGTGGCAATCTCGCTTATAAAAATGACAATTGGCTAGTTGTGAAATTAGAGAGGGACATTTCAAGAAATACTTGAAAATGAGGGATAGGATGAAATCTAGTCAGGGAGAAATCTATAAAAGAAGAGAAAAAATTCTTGCCATACTGAAAAGCTCGAATGAGATTTTAGTCAAAGATTTAGCAGAAGAATTAACCGTATCTGAAATTACGATTCGACGAGATCTGCAAAAATTTGATGAAGAAGGAATCATCGAAAAATTCTATGGCGGTGCACGATTGAATAATCAACTTCGGATGGAAGAAAGAGAATCAGCCAAAGAAGAGGGATCAGTCGTAGATAATTTACCAATTAAAAAAGCACTGGCAGCGCGAGGGGCTGAATTTGTAGAAGATGGAGACATTGTCTTTCTGAATTCCGGTTCCACTGCCTTCCATCTTTTTGACTTTATTAATCACAAACCGATTACCATTATTACCAATAATGGCCATGTTCTGGATGCCGGAACAAAGTCAAGAGCAGAAGTTGTGCTTTCTGGCGGTGAAGTATACGGTCCGAAAAAGTCCTTGGTTGGAGATTTTGCTATCTATACCTTCTCTAAAATTGCAGCAAATATTTGTATTTTAAGCGTAGGCGGGATTAACGAAAATAACATATCCACTTTTGCGCTAGCTGAAACGGCTGTCAACCGAACGATTCTGGAACGGACAAACGGCCCAAGAATTGTCTTGGCAGAAGGCCATAAAGTTGGAAAAGAGAACAACTTTGTTACCTCTGATATCGCACTTGTCACTCATTTGATTACCGACCGTACCGCCAATGAGGAAGTTTTACAGCTGATTAGGCAGAAAGGGGTCGAGGTAATTGTTATTGATGACTAAAGGAAGAGGAGGCGAGGCAGATTGAACGGAAAACAATACACACCTCATCGTTCTTCCATCATTCCAATATCTGCAAAAGTTACAGTCATTGGGATTATTATCTTGGCAATCCTGATTGACTTTTTACCAACAGTTAGTTATTTTGGCTGGGTTCCAGCCATGCTGTTTATGTATTTTGAAAAGAAGAGTTTATATATCCGGTATCATGCTACACAGATCCTTGCTGTTGAAATAATAAAAGTGATTCTTTCGTTTGCACTTTTGATTCTTTCCATATTTTTTAATTTACCTTATTACACAGGAGAATTTGGAACGGATACTTTCAGCATTTTAGCGGGCGGTTACATTGATATTGCGATCATGGTTCTGTCTATCATTCTTCTTGTATCTCAAGCATGGTTTGCGATGAAATATCAAGAATATAACGTAAGATTCGTTCGAGAAAAAATCTACAAAGCGATGAAGAAAGATCCTAAATACGACCAATTACTTCGAAATACACCTTTTAAAAAGTAAATGTAGAAGAAATAAAGATGACAAAACTTAACTATAGAAGCAGAGAGTGGGAAAAAGGCGTTTAGCCCCGAATCACTGGAGCGAATAAGCGCAAGATGGCTGTAGACCATCTGAGCATGATTCGTGAAGTGGAAGTCGGGGCTGCCTTTTTGAGCACATGTACGTTGCATTATTCGGGTAGAGACAAAGGGCTGGGAGTTTTTCCAGCCCTGTTTGTTATTTTTATAGATAACAACTTTCCTAGTATTTCAAAAAAATAAATGATTCAGTTAATATACTGATTTATAAATGATAAAATTAAATCCGCTTGCAATATGTAAAATACATACTATGATGGAGATGTAATTTAGTTACCAAATAACAAGTAAATAACTGTTAAATAACCATTTTATGTAATGTAATTGGGTTCTCGTTACTTGATCAATTGATAGGGTGGGAGAGATGGAAAAAAAGAAAATAATCGAATTTTATTTAAATGAAAAAAAGGAAGAACTATTCAAAATCAGTTCAGACATTTATCATCATCCAGAAATGGCTTTTGAAGAGTACTATGCAAGTGAATATTTGTCGAATTACCTACAGAAACAAGGCTTTGAAATAAAAAAACCACATGGTACATTGGAGACGTCATTCGAAGCAACTTTCAAAAATGGAGAAAATGGACCAACCATAGCCATTTTAGCAGAATATGATGCGCTAAGTAACGGCCATGCTTGTGGACACAACGTCATCGCTGCATCAGGCATTGGTGCTGGAATAGGCGCAAAACATGCTATGGAAGAACTTAATATTTTTGGAACATTAAAAATAATTGGAACATCTGCAGAAGAAACAGGCGGCGGGAAAATCATTATTCTCGAAAATGGAGGGTTTGATGGTGTAGATGCCGCCTTACTTTTACATCCAACAACTGGAAAGTCTAAAGTAGCTGGAAGATGTAAATCTTCCCACAGCATTGAGGTAACTTATACCGGTCAATTAAGCAGTGCCATATCGCGGCCTGAACGTGGTGTTAATGCAACGGAAGCAACGGTGCTCGCCTATCAATATTTAGCTAATGCATTACGATATTTACCAAATGATGTGTCCATTATGCCATTTATCATGACCGCAAATGAAAATGATGGATTATTACCAGTTACATCCACACTGCTCGTTACCATCACTGCTTTCGAAGACAGTTCAATGGAAAAAGCGATACAGCGCGTAAAAGAAATACTGGAAGGCGCAGCATTAACAACTGGTAATCAGTTTGAAATAAGAGATATCCGTGGTTATCAAGGACGGGTAATCAATGAAACAATCGGGAACTTACTTCGCGAAAACATGATTTTATTTGATGAGCCGATTATGGATGGAATGGTTGACGATAGCGGTTTTGAAGATTTTGGAAACGTTAATCGCGTCATCCCGGGTGCAATGGTTTATCCTACACTCTTACCATCCAAAAAAGTTTCAAATCATACGGACGAGTTTCTAGAACTTAGTAACTCTCCTAAATCAAAAGAAGCAATATTATTAGGAAGCAAAGTAATGGCAAGCACGGCAATTGATTTATTTTTAAATCCTGAATTACTGCAAGCTTCCAAAAAGGAGTTGGAAGAGAAGTCTAATGGGAAATAGTACTGCTTTAGAAATAATATTAAATAAGTATCATGAATTAAATAACGCTGAACAAAGAGTGGCGCGCATTGTTTAAGATAGTCCTGAAAAAGAACTTCATTCTGACATAAATAAAGAAGATGACACATATATTGTTTCGCAAAAGATGCTGACGTCCTATATAAATAGTGCAAAAGCAACTGTTGAAAACAATAAAACAGAAGTAATCGATCAAATTGTCGAGAAAATGCTGGATTCCAACGCACTATACTTCTTTGGAATGGGCGGATCCTATTCAATTGCAGACGACGCTCGTCATAAATTTGTCAGATTTAACCAAAATTCTTTTTCAGAAGCTGATCTGCATTGGCAGTCTATTTTGATTTCTACATCTAAACCAGCTGATGTGTGTTTTCTCTTTTCAAGTTCAGGGAGTAATAAAGATCTGATTGAACTGATACCAGATTTGCAAGAAAAAGGAGTCATTACTGTAGGAATAACAGGTAGTGCTTCGTCACCATTGGCTGCTGAAGTGGATTATCACCTAACAGCCTATGAAGAAGGAGCAAAATTTGTCTCAGAAGCAATGGAATCTCGCCAAACGACCATGCTTTTAATCGATATTTTGTTCGTTGCCGCAAGTCTTAAAAAAATGAAACATGTGGAAGATCAACTGTTGGAAATTCGCAAAGGTATTGCCAAGCGTCGAGTATAGGAGGAGAAGAAGAGAGTGAAAAATCAACTTAAGTTAGTGATTTTCGATATGGATGGTTTGATGTTTGATACTGAACGCATCAATTACGAAGCATGGTTAGAAGCTGCCACGCTTCATCAGTTTCCTATCGATGAAAAAATTCATACTTCTATGATTGGGATTCGAGAAAAAGATATTCCTACATTCTTAGAAAAAGTATATGGGAAAGAAGCAGATATTACCGGATGGCAGAAGCAAGTCATTTTTAACCAGAAAGAATATATAACGAAAAATAAAACTGTGCATAAGAAAAAAGGTTTAATTGAATTGTTGAACTATTTAGAAAGTAATGAAATAAAAATGGCAGTAGCTTCTTCTAGTTCAACTGAAACGATTGAATATTATTTGGATTTAGAAGGAATACGCCATTACTTTGATTGCGTTGTTTCTGGAGAAGAAGTAGAAAACGGCAAACCAGCACCCGATATCTTTTTAAAGGCCTGTGAAAGTATGAAAGTTCCGCCTGAAAATGCCATTGTACTAGAAGACTCGATACACGGTTTAAAAGCAGCCAGAGCAGCGCAAATTCATAACATCTTTATCCCGGACCGTATACAAGTATCTGATGAACTAAGGGAAATTAGTGATGTGATACGAGACGATTTGAGTGAAGTTATTGCGTATATTGAGAATAGAGAATAGAAGAAAAAACAAATCTTCATAAGTTTTTCCTGCTTTCGATATCTAAAAGTAAAAATTTGGAGGTAATTTTTATGGAGCAATTTTCATTAAAAAGCTTAAAGGGAAAACTCATCGTTTCATGCCAAGCTCTAGAAGATGAACCTTTGCACAGCCCTCATATTATGAGTAAAATGGCACTTGCCGCTTACCAAGGGGGCGCAAGCGGGATTCGGGCGAACGGATATGAGGATATCGTAGCCATCAAAAAAGAAGTACCTCTTCCAGTTATTGGTATTTTAAAAAAAGAGTATGAAAACTATAAAGTATTCATTACTCCCACCTTGTCTGAAGTAGAGAAAGTTGTTGCAGCAGGAGCCGACATGATTGCAGTGGATGCTACGAGTCGCAAACGACCCGATGGTTTAGACTTAGAAACCTTTATAAAAGAAATTAAATTAAGGTATAAGGATTTGCCTGTCATGGCAGATATTTCAACAATCGATGAAGCTGAAAAAGCTGAAAAGTTAGGATTCGACTGTATTTCTACAACACTCGTTGGGTATACTGAAGAAACAGAAGGACAAAAATTATATTCAGAGGATTTTATTCTGTTAAAAGAGATATTGGAAAAAATAAAAATACCTGTCATTGCTGAGGGAAATGTCATAACACCGGAAATGGCGAAACGGTGTTTAGAAGTAGGGGCGTATGCTGTTGTTGTAGGAGGAGCGATTACTCGACCTCAGCAAATCACTGAAAGATTTATAGAGTTAATAAAAGGCAGCTAAGAAAATCTGCAATAAATAAAAAATGATCTTTTGAAGAAATGACAAGCGGGGCTTCGGATCTAGCTTTTGGAGCATGTTTTAGAAAATTACTCTGAAAGAGGCTGACCTTTTGATCAGCCTCTGGAGCTATTTGTACTATTTCATCTAGTGACCCGTAATTTTGTTATCACTAAATGAAATTAATAGCTAATATTGTCTAGTAAGGACCTACTCGGACTGT
Source organism: Jeotgalibaca ciconiae (assembly GCF_003955755.1). Classification (NCBI taxonomy): domain Bacteria; kingdom Bacillati; phylum Bacillota; class Bacilli; order Lactobacillales; family Carnobacteriaceae; genus Jeotgalibaca; species Jeotgalibaca ciconiae. The sequence continues at coordinate 2,027,672 of NZ_CP034465.1, forward strand.
CACTGAATGAAATTAGTCATTATTCTCATCCAGTGGGAGCAGTGAAACCTGACCACTGAATGAAATTGCCAAAAGATTATCAAGAATGCCCTTCATCATCATTCTCCAATTGCTTCGCAACACATCTTTTAAAAAATGCAGGAAAAAGAGGCTTTAGAATTAGAAACTTAATTCAAAGTCTCTTTTGTTATGCTGGCTCTCTATTTTTTAGGGTTGTTAGAATTATACAAGCCCTATTTTGAAATTTCTGACGGAATAGGTTTTGCTTGTAGCCATGGAGTGAATTCAATGGCATCATACAAGCAAAACCGGCCATTCCAAAAGAAATTTCTTTCGAGGAACCAACACCAGAAATGATGGAGCTGTTATGCTCTAGACAGAGAGAATCCGCTTTGCTTATCGCACGTTTCTTTTATTTTTAATTCTTCAATAAATAATGTTCCATCCAGTCGACTAATCCTCTAACATCCGTTATTCTAAATATAAACGACAAACCAATAAATCATCAAGAAGGATAACAGCTCATAAATGGCTTCACCTTTCTTAAAGCAGGAGGAGATACAATGAAAATCGTTACTGCTATAGACTCCTTTAAGGGCTCGATGACCAGCAAAGAAGCAAATGAAGTGATTAAAAAAACTCTGCCACAACATCAAGTAGAAACATTCACAGTGGCAGACGGCGGTGAAGGGACAGTAGAAGCTTTCATCGAAATATTAAAAGGGCGATATGTGGAAGAAAAGATAATTGGACCAGAAGGGGCGAAGATAGACGGGAAATATGGATGGGTTGAAACAGAAAGATTGGCTATTATTGAAGTGGCTGAAGGAGCAGGGATTACAAAAATAACTTCTTCCAGTCTCCATCCGAGAAATCATACTTCTTATGGGGTTGGAGAACAAATTGTTTCAGCACTTAATTTAGGAGCAAAGGAGATTATTATTGGATTGGGAGGAAGTGCAACAGTTGATGGTGGAATGGGAATGTTGCAAGCTTTAGGAGTAGAATTTTATGACCTCAATAATAAATTGATACCCATACTGCCGATTGAATTAGGTAAAATACATCGAATAAATAAAGAAAAAATGGATGCAAGGTTAAGAAATATAAAAATTACTATAGCCTCGGATGTGGATAATGAATTATTTGGTAAAAAAGGCGCTGTATATGTTTTTGGACCACAAAAAGGGATATTTGCACACGACTTAGATAATTATGATAAAGAAATGGAGCACTATGCAAAAGTTGTTAACGAAGCTACAAAAACTAAGCAGCATTATACTCCTGGAGCAGGTGCTGCTGGAGGAATTGGCTTTGCTTTATATTCATTTCTGAATGCAAGTTTTCAAAGTGGCTTTCAATTACTTGCAGAAAAAGGAAATCTAGAAAACAAAATAAAAAATGCGGATCTCATCATAACTGGAGAAGGAAAATTTGACAGCCAGTCTTTACAAGGGAAAGTTCCCATTGGAATTAGCCGGTTAGCAAAAAAATATCAAACGCCAGTGATTATTTTTGCTGGCATCATTGAAAAAGGTCTAGTTGATTTACCCGAAGAAAATATAAAAGCAACAATACCGATTGTCGACGAGCCGATGTCATTGGATGAAGCGATGAAAAAGAGCCAGATATTGTTAGAATCAGCTGTGAATAGAACGTTTAAATTAATAGATTATGGTAAAACATTATCGTAATTATCTACTAGGATAGGGAGTTGACGATATCATGCCATACAGGTAAGCAAATAATGGCAGTATTTGTTTGATATGGGTCATATTTGATTTTTATCAGGTAGAAGTGCTGATTAAAGTGGAGACTTTCCTTGATAAAAGCAATTTATCAGCTAAAGTCTTCTTTTTTACAGCCCTCTTTCCTTGATAACAACTATTTATCAAGGAAAGAGGCGGATAAAATGGCCTGTTTACCCTGATAAATGCCGTTCAATCAAATCTCTTTGTGCAAGAAAATAAAAAAAGGTGCTAGTGAATCAAACCGATTCACCAGTACCTTAAATGATAGAGCCATTTTTAGTTAATTACATAATCTCTTCGGCACGACTTCCAACGAAGTCTGAACCCCAGATACCTGAAATGGTAGTCAGGATTAATCCCAATACGAGAGCAACGAATGCCCAAATGGAAGCTTTGGAAGTGGCATTTGAAGCATCTTCCGCTGCAACTCTTGCATCTTCAATAGCCTGATCAATTTGTTGTTGTGCTTCTTCAATGCCATCTGCAGCTTGATTAATAAGGTCCTGAGCGCTTTCGCTCGCCGTTTGTAGTCCATTATAAATATTATCGGTAGCTTCACTTGCTTCTTCTTCCGTCAAATCGGTATTAGACGAAACAGCTTCCGCTATAGCATCACGATCTGCTGCATTGCCAATAGCCTCGGCTCGACTCTGTAATGATTCTGCTAAAGAAGAAAGAATCTCTTCCGAATTTTCTGGATCCGTTAGCAAGTCTTTCCCAGCTTCAGTGACTTCATTACGTGCTTCATCTAATTCGTTAGAAAGATACTCCGGTTGCAACTCCGGCACGTCGGTATCTGCTAAAATATCTTCTACTTGAGTCTGTAACTCTTGCGTATCTACATCTTCCATGGTGCCAGTTATGCTGTCTACTCCCTCGGAAATGACAGTTTCCACTCCTGAAGCAGCTGCTGACGCACCTTCTCCTACAAGTGAAAAGGCACTTCCAAACAAAGAGCCTACCGCGGATAAGGCACTAGTGGCTACATATGAGAGCATAACAATTAGCAGGATAACGCTGGTCGCCCATGTTAGGAAACCATGTAACATACCAACTCGTCGAGCTGCCATACCGGCTACGAAACCAGCTGCCATGAAGGAAAGCACGACCATAACGACGGTCCAAATCAAGAGACCTGTTCCCACTCCAGAAAAGGGATCATTGGATGTAGGTTCAACCACCCCAAAACCAATTGCGCTTCCGATTAAAGACAGAGTAGCTAAACTAGCAAAGAAAGTGACCACACCTGCAATAACGGCACCCCAAGAGATATTGAATCCTGCTTCCGCCACCAAGTGTTTTTTCCAGCCTTTTGAAGTCTTCACACGTTCCATTATTACGTCCTCCTTCATTAATTATGATAATTTCTATTGCACCCTCACTATAGCTTTTATTGTGACAACAAGCAAATAATAACTTTTCAAATGATAGTAAAAAAAATTATATTAAGCCGTTTGTTCGTCATGGTTAATGACCGTTTGCATCCTTTGCAATTCAATTTTTCGTACTTCTCTTGGCAGGAAAGCACGAATATTATCATCATTATAGCCAACAACTAATCTCTTTGTATCCATAATGATAGGTCGACGAAGCAGACCGGGATTAACCTGGACCAGTTCGAAGAAACGTGAAATGGAGAGGTCATCTAAATCAATATCCAGCTCTTGAAAAGTTTTGGAACGAATGGAGATAAGTTCTGTCGTTCCTTCTTCTGTCAGCTGAAGCATCGTTTTAAGTGCCAGTACACTGGGAGGATCAGAAAAAAGATTATATTCCTCATACTCAATTCCATTCTCTTCTAGCCAAGTTCGCGCCTTGCGACACGAGAGACATCCGGCACTACATATAATTGAATCATGTTAATCTCCCCTTTATAAAAAAATGATAACCCTTTCATCTCTTGGTTTTCTCACAATAAATGTTATTTATCAATTATTTGACTCTGACAGGAAAAAAGTGGTTCTTTCTTAATCCTTGAAAGAAAAATAATCCTCCTGAAGTCATTTTTTCGACGTCAGGAGGATTATTTAATGTGTTAGAGCGCCTTCATTGTGAAATAGCTTTTATCAGTCTTGTTCCAGTAAGGCTTGTTCGACAACATTTTGCATTTCAAAGGCACCTGATGATTTGTTTGAACATACGATAATTGTTAAATCATCGTGAGGATAGTGAACGGAATGATAATTCACACCAGGGTCATACCCCATTTGAACAAATTTGACTACTTTCTGCTCACGAACTTTCATGAATCCACCGTATCCATAAAAATAATCATCTTCTTCATGAACTTGTGGTGTTAACAACAATTCGGTCATAGGCTTTGTCAGTAATTGATAATTCAGTAACGCTTCCCAAAAACATTCCATATCTTCTACAGACACATACGCACCGCCATCTGGACTACCTTTAGCGGGTATTGAGAAAACATTTGATTTCAGAATTCCTTCTGGCTCATCTACATATCCAGTTGCTACGTTAGATGGCAACAAATCCAGTGAAAAATAACCTGAATCGGCCATTTTTGCAGATTCAAATATGTTCTTTTGAATATATTCAGAAAAAATCATTCCACTAACTGCTTCAATCACTAAACCTAATAGAATATAACCGGTATTGTTATATTTAAAAGCGCTGTCAACTTTATCAATCATTTTTTCGTATTGAAACATTGGCAGGAAATCTTTTACATTTCTTATATGATACATTGGCCGATCAATCCAAAGTTCCTCAAAGTCTTCCATAACATCTTCATCAAAATAGTCCGGAACCCCTGAAGTATGGGTTAATAAATGATGGATTGTAATATTCTTATCAA